>CAYYLC010000002.1:0-164260 GCA_964472415.1 uncultured Gammaproteobacteria bacterium | reverse complement strand
ATCCGCCACAACTTCCCTGCCCTCAGGAGAAGCGACAGCTTCTTCAAACGCATCAGGAGAAGTCCCGATGTGTGTATAGTGCCACTCAACGAGCCGCTGAGCAAGCTCCGGAAAGAAAGCGACACCCTGTCCACAGAAGCCAATATAACTGAGCCCGCGTCGATAAGCAGTCTGTCCAATCATCCGATACAGCTCCAACATAGTAGGACGAACCTCTAGGCCGGAATAATTTCCGGATCCTTCCCAATCACGATCAAGGCCAAAGGCTTTCGCGGTTAGATCATTCGACCCAACAGAAACGCCATCTATGCCAACATCGATAAAAGCATCAAGCTCTAGTGCATTGACTGGAAGCTCTGTCATCATGATAAGCCTAAGCCCTTCTTCCCCACGACGATAACCCATAGAGCTCAGAAGATCAATGACCTGCTTAAGCTCTTCGGGAGTCCGAACGTAGGGGAGCATCCCCTGAAGATTGATGTATCCACGACGACGCGCCTCCAATATGCCATCGACCTCCATGCGGAGGACTTCCGGCTCCTTAAGATAACGCGCAACGCCACGAAACCCATCTTGAGGGTTCTCGGACATGTTTGGCTTCTCGTACTTTTCACCCCTTCCCTTACCGAGACCGGCAAGCTCATGGGGCTTCAAGTCATTGAATCGAATAGTTACCGTTTTGGGGAAATATATCTCTCCAAGCAAGCTGAATGTGTCTGCAAGAGCAGCGACGGCCTCATCCCGGCGGCCCTCTTCGAGGATCGACAGGGGATGCTCGTCGAGCTCCAACCAAACAAACTCTGCACGAGCGAGCGTATTACCCGCAGCTCGTTTTCCCTCTGCCTTATTATGGGCAGCGTCTACTGGATCTGCTTGATTGATGCAGACATGTGTCACCACAGTATCGACGTTGGCAACGGCTTTCCTCTTGTACTCGATCTGGCGCTGCCACCATGCAATGGTAGCCTCTGCCTTTCCGAGCCAAACATCACCCGTCGCAGCATTTACTGTTGCTATCTCTCCATCTGGGAGTTCGAGCGCACCAGGAAAACCGACAATGCAGGGAATTCCTTTCTCACGACTCACGATAGCCGCATGACAAGTCTTACCCCCTTTGAGAGTGACTATGGCGCGGGCTCGCCTCATGAGTGGCACCCAATCGGGTGTCGTCATTTCAGCCACAAGGATGTCTTTTTCTGTAATTTGATCGAGCAGCGTAGGGTCCTTACCTGGATCACCCAGGACAATCCGAAGCGTACCGTACCCAACTCCAGGGCTTGCCGATTGACCGGTGCCAAGAAGCACATGTTCGGTTTCTATAGGAGCGGGCTCGCTACTCAAAACCGTTTCCTCAACCGTAATCGGTCGTGTCTGAACGATGAAGAATTCGAGCCACCCCTCACGAGTCTCGATAGCTGCCCATTCGATGTCTTGAGGATTCCCATAATGGGCCTCAATTTTCTTACCGATTTCAGCGAGCGCACGCGCTTGCTTCTGGGTAAGCTTGGGCGCATTTACGAGATAAGCTGGGGCCTCTCGCACAATAGTCGCATCATTCAACGAACCAGAGCTCTCTGGATTCCGCTGAATAAGCGTATTCTGAGGAGAATGAATTGATTTTTCAGCCAAAGACAGATCCTCTTTATTGAACTTAAAGGTGTCTGTCAATTCTTCTCCACTCACCACGATCTCTCCGAGACCGAAGGCAGCGTCGATGGTGATGAAATCCGGATTGCTGGTTGCAGCATCTACCATCAACATAACGCCAGCTACGTAAGAGTCGACCATCGCCTGAATGACAACAGCCATCTCGAAGTTTTCATGACGAAGACTTTCTGCAAAACTCTGGAGTCGCATCTTCCGCTGAGGATCAACAATAACTGCTATTTCTTCTAAGACTTTACTTCGAAGCTCCATTCGATAAATAACCGAACGACCCTCGTAGCATGTTGCCAAGCATGCCACATAAGCATGCAAAACATTCTCGATCCCGCGAATAGACAGGAAGGTACCCTGTTGACCTGCAAATGATGCGTCTGAACTATCTTCCGGCTTGGCAGCACTACGGACCGCAACTTCTGCAGACTCTTTGTCGGCTGGAGAAAGCTGCTCATAATAGCTCGTGATAGCTATCCGAAGAACCTGAGGAATCTCCTGTTTCTCTATTGCCTGACGAATAACGTCAGAGCGCTTGAGAATTTCGGCCTCGTTTTCGCGAGGAATATCATTGAGCTCTCTCATTTGAAGAACTAGATCTTCAGGAAGGCTTTTCCGAAAAAGCTGATGAGCATAGGTCGTGACAACGAAGCCGGGCGGAACTGGAGCACCTGACTGAGCAAGCTCACCCAGGTTTGCACCCTTACCACCAGCAATGTCGACATCCCCTGCACCCACCTCACTGAACCACACAACAGAACGTGTTGAAAGGTCGGTATTCGTGATACTAAGTACCGCTTCTGAAGATGACACTGATTTAACCACCTTTTCTTGCATATCCATACATGGACAGCCTAAGTGAATGTGTCACTGGAAAACCAGCAACTAATAACATGGAATATCCTTAAACCTTCCTTCTCGTCAAGATAGATATAGTAGATCTTGACTGTGACAAGGAAAAGACAAATTTCCCTATCTACTCCTTACCACAGTCAAGATGTGTATTACGAAACCAAATTTTCAATGTACATTGTTAAAGAAACAAAATTCTTGCAATATGAAGATTACTCTTTAACTGTGTGAAGAATAGGGCGTGTTATACATATCAACAATACCCACATTTCACGACGGTATATTATACACATTTATACTATGAGTTAAAAGTAGCGCGTAGGGATTTTATGTAAGAAAAAGTAAGTCACATTGGAAGCCTTTAACCAAAAAGCCGAGCATAAAATGGAGAAATATACGCTCGACAATTTGGCGCACCTCTACAACTTAATCTTTACAAAATGAGCTCTTCAAGATAGAGTATGCATGATCGATAGAAACTGTTATTTTTTACCCTTTTTACCCGTTGAATATAGGTAAATAGAATACACAGTTGCAAGACCAACTAAAATATATACGATTGTCTCAAGACCCAATGGCCCAACAAGAACTTCAACAAGATTGAGATCAAATAGGCCAACAAGTCCCCAGTTCAGACCTCCAGCCCAAACTAAGATCATTGCAATGACGTTTAGTGTTTTCAGAGTAATCACCTCCTCTCAAGTTCACCTACCTTCAGTAAGACATAGAAAGAGGGGCGAGTCAATAGAGTGCAACTATACCAAAATATATACTTATGAATAAGACTTTGCAACCTCAAATTTTTTTTGTATAATGTGATACCTAAGTAAGCTGAGATATTCCCCTGTAGCTCAATGGTAGAGCAGGAAGCTGTTAACTTCAAGGTTCGTGGTTCGAATCCACGCGGGGGAGCAAGGGTTGATAATCAGGATACGCGAGTAGTGTATCAAAGGGTTTAATAGCTTCAAATTTGACTGTTTTTCCTTCTAATTTAAGGTTCTGAAGCACTAGTTTAATTAACTGTCGTTTTTCTTCCATTTCCGAACTTAGGAACAAATCATAAGCTCTATTTGCCAAATCTAAGAGGTATTTAGCCGTGATGTAGTAGTTATCTTCTGCTTCTTGGAGTAATGCCAGCCGAGTATCTATATCACTTAATTGCTCACGAAAGCTGTCATAGAACTTGTCATACTCATCGTCAGTAATACGCCCTTTAAGTTTGTCTAAATATAAATTGTCCATCATATTAGTGATTGTTGCTCTTTCCTTTGTTAATTTTTCAAACTGCTTATTTTGAAATTCCATCTTGCTCTGATGAGTGGTGCTTAATGCTTCAACGATTTGCCCTAGGACTTCTTCAGGAAGCTGTAGGTTCTTAAAAACATTTCCTATCTGGTTAGTAATTTCTTCCTCTCGTAGCCATTCCGCACCGTGTTTACCCTTATATTGAGTGCAGTGGTAATACACATGCCCCTTTTGCTTTTCTGGCGTTATAGAGAGGCCGCATTGCCCACACCTTAGCAACCCACGGTATATGTAGGGTAAGCCCGCATATTTGAACCTTTTCTTATTAAAACCCGCCTTTATTTGTTGAACTTGGTCAAAGAGTGCCTTTGAAATAATAGGCTCGTATTTATGCGGATATTGTTTTTTATTCCAAGTCATAACACCATAATAGAAATGGTCTTTGAGGATTTTATCTGTCCAGCCATGTGACCAATTAACGCCATAGTCTTCTTTGAATTTCTTTCGCAGTAAATCCATTGAAAAACTACCTGTTGCGTATAACTCATAAGCCTTTTGAATAATGCGAGAAGCATATTCATCTACAACTATTTCAGTTTTATCTTTACTTACAGGAACTCTTTTGTAGCCAAATGAAGGCTTAGTGGGATATATTCCGCTTCTTAGCATTTGCTCCTGAGCTCGCTTCACATTGTCGCTTATTGCATCTGAATAGTATTTTGCAAGCCCAAGACTTATGCTGAAGTTAAATTTTTCTACTGCTGACAAATGACTATTTATAACCTGACCATCTGATACAAAATGCAATTCAATTTCATCTTTCAAAGCCATATCATAGAGGTCAGCTATTCTTTTATCAAAGATGTTGCGTGATAACCTATCTACCTTGTCAAAACAGACCGCTATTTTTTCCTTTTGTCCAAGAATAAAATCAAGAATATTGTCAAAATCGTTTCTCTTTGTTTTATATGCACTTTCATCAAAACTCACTTCTTTAATGATTTCAAAACCGTTATTTTGAGAATATTTTTTGAGACGGGCTATTTGAGCGGGTAGCGAGTTTCCCGCTTCTTTTTGTTCTTCCGTGCTTACCCTAGCGATTACTATCGTCTTCATAATTCAAGAAGAGAATTTACTTGCTTTTCCAACCCCTTTATATCTTTAGGCACTCTTGCTTCTCTTGGGTCAAATGAGTCTAGTTCATATTTAGCCTTTACTCTTTTTTCTGACATCTTAATGTAATCTGGGTTAGTATCAATACCTATCCACTTTCTTTTCAGAGCATTTGCAGCTACGCAAGTCGTTCCACTCCCAACAAATGGGTCAAGCACAACATCATTTTCATTTGAGCTAGCCTTAATAATCCTTTCCATTACAGCAAGTGGCTTTTGAGTTGGATGTGGTTGCCTTTCAGGATTTGAATAATGCACATGGGAGAATTGCCATACATCGCCTGGATTAGCTCCAGCCATATTGTTTCTTTTCCTAAAATATTTTTGAGGAACTCTTACATTATCTAGATTAAAAGTAAAATTGGAAGATTTCGTAAAATATAGAACATCTTCATGCCTAGGAGAAAATCCTTTTTTTCTTCCCATTCCTTGCGTGTAATGCCATGTAATCCAACCATTAAAGAGTAGCCCTTTTTCTTCAAGTAAAGTAAATAGCTTAGAGATAAACCTAACACCCATGAAAATATAAATGCTTCCATTAGGCTTCAATAACCTAATAGCTTCTGTTAGCCACTGTTCTGTAAATAACTGATAATCATGCCATTCTTTATAGTCAATGGAGTTCCCATAGTCTTTGCCTAAGTTATAAGGTGGGTCGGTAGCTACCAAATCTACTGACTCACTTGGCAACTTTCTCATTTGCGCTAATGCATCTTCACATATGAATATGTTTGTTTTCATACTACTTCTTCTGCTGCAACTTCAATTTTTGGCTCTGTTCCTTTCAACCAACCATGTAACACTGCCAGCCTCTTCCAAGGCTCTTGTCCTTTTGAATTAATATATTTTTTATCAAGCATTTGGCAAAATTCCCATGTTGTTCGTTTTATTTCAGTAACATAGTGAATATCTCTAATCTGCAACTGACCAGTTCCTAGTGCTGGATTGTAGCTTATATCCCTTTCTCCTACATATTTCAGGTCATAAACAGAATACGAAGTAACCTCCATTATTCCGTTTGTCATGGCGGTTTTTTCATCTCTTTCGCCATAAACCTTATGCTTTAGAGAAAGAATTATAAATATATAATCGGGGTCATTAACATACTCTGTCCTTATTCTTCCGTATGATGTAATATTTGGACTACGACCTGAAGTAGGTATATCATCAGATGTTGCTTTTACATCCACATTGGCAGTTGCAATATCAGAAGCACCATCTCTTTTCTTTTTGAATTGCAAGATAATATCATATGGAGCAAGTCTTACGCCTGGCTCTACATTAATTAATTTATATTTGTTATTCGGGTCATCTGCAATTGCTTCAAACTTTTCTACAGCCCATGCTTCTACGAAAGGACCTGCTACCTTATTGATATTTTCAAGCGGTAGCCCTCTTTTTAAGTTTGTATGAATGAAGATTTTGTTTTCTCCTTTATCTATACATGTTTTAATAATTTCGCTTATCTCTCTTCTTACAAGAGTAGAGCACTCATCGTAATCTTTTTGCTCAACTGGTATTTTTAAATCGTTATCCATGCTATTTTCGTTTATAAACTGTTAAAAAACTGTCTAAATCCGATTTTTTAATTCTATATTGCTTTCCTGCCTTATGAGAAATTAACTTATCTGATTGAACCCAGCGATAAACAGTTAAATATGCGACCTTTAGGGTTTCTGCAACTTCTTCAATAGAGTAATATTGCTCTCCTGACATACTAATTATATTTATCATTATTTATCATTTTAGTATTGTAGTCAACTAGTTTAAGTGGCACAAAGTCTATCAGGTTTTTCCTCATAACTTCAAAAGGATTTTTTATACTTGGGAGTTGAACAGTTTTTGCTTCTGCAAATAATCTATACCAACTTCTTTTGTGATATTTTCCAAACATTGCTCTTAATTCACGGGGCGTGAGAGCATCAAGAGCAAGTTTTAATCCAAATGCCTGAATTGTCTTTAGTGTTCCTAAGTTGGGATTACTCACAATTATTTCAGCCAAAAGGGACTTTGGATTTTTTGAAATATAATCAAGCATTTTGGGTCGCTGATTTTCTAACTCGTCTAAATAGTGCAGGAGTATGCACTTTGCTATTTCCGTCTTAAATAAACCCTCAAGAGTAAACTCATTTTGTAGCTTGAGGTTGTTAAAAAGTTGTTTCATCTTTTGCCTATTATTAAGTCTTACTTCCATGCGTAAAACTTCCTTTTTCCTCATTCTAAGCTCCTGAAAGAGATGAAGCTGTGGGCTGTTGTCTTTCTCAATAGCTCTTTTATCACTTTTCACAGCCATCTCAAGGTCTTTAATTTTGTCATAGAAAGCAACTTCATAGGAATTGCTGTGCCATTTATAGCTGTGTCCGTCATTACGGTAGTCTGTCTGGTTAATATCAAGGGAAAGTGGGATATTTGCCTCTTTGATTTTACCTATAAGAAAATGCGGGGTAAGCCCATTAGTAAGTGGGACATTTTTTGAATAGTGAACCGTAGAAATAGGAGCAGATTTAAGTATGGTTTTAAAAACCCTTACGCCCATTTCCTTTAATACCTCTCTAAGTTTATCAACAATCAAGGACAAATCGCTGTCTTGGAGTTCATCAAAGTTATTCCCGTAAAGCAGTTTGGGAAGCGAGAGCTCAATTGATAAGGTTTGCTCAAATCTACCAGAAACATTAAACCTTTTTGTAATGGTTAGTCGTGGCTTATAAATTCCACTCTTGAGCTCAGATTTAGTTGGATTTTGCACCAAAGTAAAATAGCCTCTTGTGGCATTTTGCCTTTCTTTTTGAAAACGGTCTATGTCCTTTATCCAAAACATATTTTTATCTAGCGTCAGCTTCATCGTATCTATCATATTTTTTCATTACATCTTCAAATTTACTGATGACCTCCTTTTCAATAAGGTTTGCAAATTCTTTCTTTATTGGGTGAAAGATATTCATGCTCCTGAACCCAACTTTTTTAGTAGGATATACGAGCCTATAACCGCCTTCTCGTCTTGTGAGAATTGCAATAGAACCTAGATAAATACTTTCATCAAGAACAAAGCTGACGAAAGCGACCAAGCCATCTTGAGGTTTAACAGGAATAATTTGGACTTCAGATATTTTCATTTACTTTTCTTCTTATTTCTCTTATCAACTTCTATAAGTAGGGAAAATATCCTAACTATCTTTTCTTTGTATTCAGATAATTCGTCATCGCTTATGGGGTGTCCATACATCTGCTCTAAGAACGACTTTAGCTTTTCATTACTTGCCATGTCAAAAAGTTAGCACGGCAATAAAAGGCTGTCGTTGTGGTAGGATAAGTTGGGTATAAAAGGGAACGCAGACCTATAAACTTATTGTTTGGGAAGTTTTAGCTTTGTAATTCCTAGTTTGTCCAAGTCTTCTTTTCTTATTGGGTTCCTAAAACATATGCTGTCCTTACTTACATCAAAAAATGCCTGTCTTATTTCGCCCTTAAAGCCAAGGTTTTCAACGATTTTGTGAAGCGTTTTGGTAAGCGGCTTACCAACAGCTTTTTCAATTTCGGCTTTTGTATGCTTTTTATTGGAATTATCCATTAAAAAAGAGAATACAAGCTCGTTCTCACTGTCAAAATCTGGTCTTGCGATTTCTATATTATTTAATAGAACCTGCCTCTGCTTAGAGTAAAAAATCTCATATACAGTGTCTATCTTTTTTTCTTCTTCGGGTGGCTTATCTGCCATTTTCTTTACAGGCTTTTCAACTTTAGGCTCTTTTTGTGTCTTCTCGTATTTTTCGTTTCTCCTCTTATACTCGTTTCCAATTCTTAATAAAAAATCTCTGAAATTGATTAGGTCAACGACAATTTTAACTTCCCCATACCCAAAGTCCATACTGTCTATGTATTTGTATTCTAAAACTCCGCCTCTTTTACTCAAAAAGTCTGCACCTTCCATACGATAGTCTTGGTAAGTCCGTCTTGTTCCGATACTATCCTGAGGAAACAAGAGAGGAAACCTGACCATATGAGGCAAAGAAGGAATAAAAACTGTGTTAGAGCCTGCTATTTGAAGCTGTTGGTTTATATCTAAGGCAACATCATAAATTTTAAGCAAGTTTATCCAGTCCATATTTTCAATTTTGTGCATATTTTCAAAAATGTGCGCCTCATACCAAAGGGAAAATTCTTCAGGAGTATCAATCAAAAAATATTCTACCTTATCTATATCAAATTCCAGATTAGACTTAATTTTGCTTGGAATTTCTTTTACCGTTATTACTTTTTCTTCGTCCTGAATTTTCAAGAGAATATCGTGAATTTCATTTAGGTTTATATCTTTTAAGCCATTGTCACGAGTAAAGTAGAGCTTTGTGAAATAGCCCTTGCGTGTGAATTTCTGAGCTTCACTTAATGCCTGCAGTATAAGTTCAAGTTTTTCTTCGTATGTCATAACATCTTCAATACTTATGTTTGTTTATCGTATTTTATCAATTTTTGGTAGAATATTCACACCTTATGAAAAACCCTAAGTCAAAAAAATTCGCAACTGTTTCAGAAGAAGAGATAAATAACTTTAGAGCTACAGCAAACCGCCATCCTGAAGAAATGAAATATGCAGATAAGATTTTATACTTGTATCAGAACCTTGCAAACAACCTAAATACATACCCAAGAGAATTAACACCTATACTTCAAATGTATTGGGCTTGTCTTAGAGGTTATCTAATAAGTGGACAACTCATATTCCAAGCCCATATTCCAGAAGCTTCAGCTATTATAAGCAGGTCTGCAGAAGCAGTGGCTTCTGCTCGTAAAATGTCAGTTAACCCAGAAAAGATTGAAGAATGGATAAAGGCTGAGAAAGATACATCGCAACCTTTTAGGCGTATTCTTGGAAAACTGTTCCCAGAAGAAGACAGACTCGTATACCCAGACATTTTTAATATCTATGAGCTTATGTCCGAATACGGAAGACATCCTAGCTTCAAAAGTTCAATCTTTTTTAGCGGGTTCGGTAGAATGCAAACTGATAATCAGGTTGTCTTTACTTATTGCGATTTTGAAGATGAACTTAATCTCAAAAGGTGTATTAACTACTATATTCATGCTTACTTAAAGTTTCTATCTGTATTTAGAGAAGTATTCAAGAAGTATCTCTCCAGAGAATGGCAAAAGGAATACGAAGAGGTTGAGGCAGAGTATGATACTTATAGAGAAACACTACGAAGCGCATTCCAAGGAGGGTAATTTTAGTTCTTCAAAGACCGTTTGTATGCTTTGCAGAGTAAAGCCAAACTCTATTTCTCTGTTCCTGAACATATCAATCAGGGGGAGCAAAATAAGGTAGAATTGATTTTATCAAAGTCGAGCAATACCTAATATAGCAACTCATATCCCTTAATCTTCAATATTGGTCATTCTATATTTCGACTTGGTATACTCAACTTATTACTATGAAGTCTTATAAAAGCGTAGATGAATACATTGCTAGTTTTCCTAAGGAAGTTCAGGATAAACTAAAAGAAATTAGACACGCTATTAAAGATGAGGCACCGGAGGTTGAAGAGAAAATTAGCTATGGAATACCAACTACAACATTAAATGGAAAATACTTAGTATATTTTGCTGGGTATAAAAGTCATGTTAGTCTCTATCCTGTTACTCAAGCAGTAGAAGATGCGGTAAAACAAATTGGTAAATATAAATCGGGAAAGGGAACACTCCAGTTCCCACTAGGCGAACTTTTACCGATGTCAATTATTGTGAAAGTTATCAGGACTAGAGTTAGAGAGCATCGCAAAATGAACTCATAATATAGCCGTTGCTGGCTATGCTATCACGATCCTCAAGCAATACAAGCCTGGAACAGGCTACAGAACTTCTGGCAAATCGGACTCAAACCAAATACGGCAAATATCCATTATCAATATTCTTGCAAAACTAATACAAAAAAGAATCTTGCGGCGTGCTAGAATAAACAAAACATGAACAGACTAATTACCTGCATCTGGTTTGAAAACAATGATGGTGAAGAAGCAGCAAATTACTACATAGATACTTTCAATTCCGCACCGGGTGATCACACCGCAAAAATAGGCGACATAACAAAATCACCTAAGGCATCTGAGGAAATTTCTGGCAGACCTGAGGGGTCCATTCTGACAGCTGAATACGAACTCGATGGAATAAGCTTCATGGCTCTTAACGGAGGCCCTGTTGATCAATTCAAGCTTAATGGCGCAACATCCTACATTATTGAATGTGAAACACAAGAAGAAATTGACTACTTCTGGGAGAAGCTCTCTGCAGTTCCTGAAGCGGAGCAGTGCGGATGGTGCACAGATAAATTTGGCGTCACGTGGCAAGTAGTACCAAGAATTTTGGATGAGTATATGCGCGATCCTGAAAAAACCGAAGCAGTAACCGCTGCCTTTATGCCAATGAAAAAGCTTGATCTTGAAGCAATCCGAAAAGCCGGGGAATAAAGCTAGTATTATAGAGAGGTATTTGTTTATAAGTTCTAATATGATGCAGCCCTCAGGGCAAACTAGATATCTACGCACCCAATGCATCACTACGCGAGAATACTTGCGATAGTTTGTTAAAATAAGACCATGACAAACTACTCAGCTAAAAATGTTGACGAGTACATCTCAGCCGCACCGAAAAGGGCTCGTTCCCACCTGAAAGAAATAAGAACCGTAGTGGAGTCTGCCATACCGCAAGCTGAAGAAAGGGTGGGCTATGGCAAACCGTACTACAAATACCATGGTTGGATTGCAGGATTTGATGCGTACAAGAATCATATTGGCTTTGAGGTCTGGGATGGGCTACCTGATAAAGATCGGAAAGAACTTGAAAAAAAGGGCTATAAGACCGGAAGCGTCACCTTTCAAATTAGATATGACCAGGCCATCCCCGCTTTGATAATAAAAAGGCTTGTCAGGGCACAAATAACATTAAACGAAAATAAGGCAAAGGGCAAAAAGCAACAATTCTCGTCTCAATAACCCGCGCATATCTTCCGCCTGCTATACTAAATCCATGGAAATGAAGGAACTTCTTACAGCAAGTCTTATTGCAAATCCAGCAAGCGGACAAGGCAATCCGGATAAACGTCGTGAACAATTGCAAACAACCGCAAAAAGTCTAGGATGGATAGGGCGTTATTGCGAAACTACAGAAAAAGAATCGACACAAACACTTGTCAAAGAGGAAATAAAAAGGGGTGTAAAACATATTGTTGTATGTGGTGAAGATGGGACTGCCATGGAGGCAATAAGCATGATTATTAATAAAAATGTTACACTTGGCATTGTTCCACTCGGTACTGCAAACATTCTTGCAAGGAGCCTCTCCCTTCCGTTAAGCCTAAAAGAGGCGCTAAAAACTGCACTCCTCGGAAATCCTAAGCAGATAGATATTGGGAAAGTAAACAATCATTACTTTAGTATACTTGCCGGAATTGGCCTTATGGGAGACATGATGCAATCTACAACAAGAGAAGATAAAAACAAGCTGAGCATATTTGCATACATATTATCTGCATTGAAAAATCTCAACAATAAATCCTCACTATTTAAAGTAGCACTTGATAATAAAAAGCCATTTACCGTGAGGGCAAAGGCAGTCCTTGTCTCAAACATTGGAGCACTAATAAAAGGAGTTGAAATAGTTCCCGAAGCAGACCCACAAAGCGGAGTATTAACAATAGGCATAATAAAAACGCGCTCTCTCGCATCCTGGATAAGCGTTATCACAAACACTATATTCAAGCAAGCAGATAAAAGCACATACTATGACAAATATATCGCAAAAAAAATAAAAATAACCCTCCTCCACGAAAAACGAGCATACCAGTGCGATGGCGAATATTTCCCACCGACAAACTCTCTTTCTGTGGAGATTATCCCAAAGGCAGTTACCATCCTAACTAGCCCCGAAATTATTACAAAGCCCCAAAAAGAGAAAAAAGTATTACTATTTGATTTCGACGGGACCCTTGCTGATTCTTTTCAGATGATGGTTTCCATTTATAAAAAGCTTTCTAAAAAACATAAATTTGCACCAGCTACTCCAGAAAGTATTGAGCAGATGCGCGGACTAAGCGCTCGCGAAGTTATAGGAAAACTTCCTATCGCAAAGTACAAGCTACCGATACTCTTTATGGAGGGGAAAAAAGAATTTATAAAACATATCGCAGACATTAAGCCGTTCCCTGAGCTTGCATCGATCCTTCCGCAGCTCTCTAAGCAGTATACTCTCGGGATCGTCACATCAAATGATCCTACTACCGTGAAAGAGTTTTTGATTACCCATAACATGGATCATTTTGATTTTGTTTATTCTGATGGAAGTCTATTCGGAAAAGGAAAAATTATTAAAAAATTATTAAAAAAATATAACTATCCAAAGAATAACGTACTCTACATTGGAGACGAAGTGCGAGACATAGACGCTGCACGCGAGGCTCATATAAAAATTGCAAGCGTCACGTGGGGATTTAACTCCGAAAAGGGCTTAATGAAAAATAATCCAGACTTTGTGATAAAAACCCCAAAAGACCTCAAAAATATTACATTTTAAAAACCCGGGCACAAAATAAGAAAATAGTATATAATACCTCCACATGGCAAAAAGACCAACAGGGGTCGGAAAACGAAAAAAAATCCGCTCTCCAAAAACTGCAAAACGTCTTGCAATTAAAGCAGAGATGCTTGCTGAAAAGGCAAAAAAGCGTGGTGGCAAGAAGAAATAACAACACCTCTGTCTTGATATAATTTCTTAATGTCCAGAAAGGCACTCACAACGTCGCATTTATCACAATCATTTTTATTCTCTTCACCCTGTGGCATCCTGGTTGCAAACTTGAGGAAACCTCCTAGGATTTATTCCTGGCTATTTGTTATGGAATCATTGTCACCATCACAAATTGCATATACGCAAACCGATAAACAATGAAAAAAGAACAGCGGAAATTAGCAGAAAAACATACAGATAAAAAGCTTCGCTTCAGGCTGAAGATATATTTTCTTATATCATTTGCGATGCTGGGGGTTGTGATCTTTGAAATAATTACCCACGCCGTCACCATTCCACTTGCTTTTGTAGCAATAATACTCGGTGCAGTGCTGGGAGTTATAGTTGCTCGCATGTTTCGCATTTCATGGAATCATGATGCGAAACAAGTTGCATCACAACTCGATGTCTTTGGAATAGCGATACTTGCACTATATATATTATTCAGTATTTTTCGAGGGAGAATTGTGGGATATTTTATCCACGGGCCTGCTATCGGTGGGTTTAGCATGTCTCTTGTTGCTGGAGTTATGATCGGCAGAACAATCGGAACACGAGGAAAAATAATTAAAATTTTAAAGGAACAGAGAGTCTTCCAGTAAAACCCTGCCAACCTAGTTACTTTTTCTCAGGATAATTTTAATCTCGCGGAGATATTTTCGCATTACATCCTAACTATGACAATCTACATTACCACCTTCTTAATAACAACGTAGGACTTGGGTGAAAAATATATCAAGAAACTCTCTTAACAGCTTCCTTCCGGCACTGTAATAACAACTTCAATAAATCCTGCGAACTGAAATAGTTGCGCAAGACGTTCCTGAGCATTCCTGCGCGCCTCATCCAATATTCCTGCATCACACGCCGCCTGCCAAATAGATCTTTCTGCAGCACGCCTTGCTTCCGATTCCAAATCCTTATTACCGCTACTTAAAATCCCCTGACTCCTGTCATACACACTAGTCTGGGAGTTATCTAGACTACTGCTAAAAATCATCGGCGCAGGCGTGTGAACAATAAGCTTATCACCATTCACAGAAATATCCTCCTCAGTAATTTGTGATAAGTCTATCCCAGCAGTCACCTTTCCATGCGCAATCAAAAGCAATCTATCACCATAAAGTAAATCCTGAAACACGTTTCCTTCCTGGCCTGCCTCTACAATTTTCTCAACTGTGTAGGACGCAGTCTCTAGACGATTTAGACCCTGAATCTCTTTCACAACACTTGCCCTAGAAGTATCAGTAAAAATATTGGGCATTCCCAATGGACTTCTCCATAAAAGCAATCCAACAATAAAAACTCCCGCTATTCCTACAACAAGGAGCACGCTTGGATTGATTTTTCTGAGCATAGAATTATTATAACACGCTACAAATACCTTCCATATTTAACTATTTACTTAATTAAACGCATTATTTATTATAAGTGCATGGATTCATGTGGAGACAAAGAGAATAAAAAGGCTTTGGATAATCGATTTAATAAACTAGGTAGAGCAAAGGAGGTGATAACAAAATAATGGACAAAGGAGTTGTAATTGAACAAATACTAAATGCGCCACGAGAGGCAGTGTGGAAAGCATGGACTGAACCTGAGCTTCTTAAAAAGTGGTGGGGACCAGAAGGGTTTACTGCACCATCTATAAAAGTTGATCTTCGCGAAGGAGGGAGATATATCTTTGCAATGCATGGGCCAGAAGGGAGCGAGTGGGACCATAATATGTATTCCGCAGGAGAATATAAAGAAATTGTCCCAAACGAAAAACTCGTAGTAACTGACTATTTTTCAGATTCCGAAGGAAATATGATTAAACCTTCTCAAGAGGGTCAAGATAAAAATTTTCCAGAAGTAACTACGGTAACCGTGCTATTTGAAGATTTGGGAGGTAAAAGAACAAAGCTTTCAATCATCTATCCAAGGCCTAAGACGCAAGAACAAATGGACGCAATGCTCAAATCCGGCATGAAAGAAGGCTGGATGACGAGCCTAGATAAGCTTGAAAAAGCTCTGGAGTAATCCACCCATCGCACTTTTTTCAAATAAGCACACCGTGTATGTTATAAATTATCTTGGCTATTTCTACTGTCCAATCTTCGATTGTTTTGCTTTTTATTGATGCACCTTTCTTCTAAACGCTCCTAAAAAATAAATCTCTTAGAAGTAGGCTTAAGAGAGCATCTCATCACTATTTTTAAATCCAAGTCGGTTTTTTATATTCCAAACTATCCGCGCAAGCACGACATCCAAAAATGATGGCTTCAAGTATTTCCGCTGAACACAAAGATATACGACGACGGCAAGCGGAATTATGGAAAGGAGAGGATTAGTGAGTATTGCCAGCAACGCAAACATCCCATACAGCCAAATCGACCACCGCCTGTGTTCAATAATTCCATACGCAGTTGCGATCGCGATTATACCTGCTGTGATTCTTAGGATAAAAGATGACAAATCTTCCCCCATGGGACGTACAATATCTACAAATAAACTCCCAATAATACTAAATCCGCCAATGAGGGTAAAAAATGCAATGAAGCGCATCGGCGTAGGGAGGTTCTGACCCGGCAGGCTCACCTTAAACTCTTCTTGCATTCTATCCGCAACTTCATCCTGCTCAACACTTTCCTGTGGCTCCATGATCTCATTTTATTTTATTCTTTCAAAACTCACAAGTTTTTCATTTGCTATAATAAATCTATGCAGCACATCTCATCTGAGAACGTTTTTGTAATCCGCCTCATGAAGGGTGAAGAACTCATAGATTCACTCGCCAAACTTTGTGAAGGGGAGGATATCACAGCAGGATTTTTTACCGGAATCGGCGCAACCGAACATGCCACACTAAGCTTTTATGATCTTGAAAGGAAAGAGTATCAAAGCCACACTCTCACAACGCCTCACGAAATAGTAAGCCTTTCTGGAAACATCTCTCTCGTAAAAAACACTCCGTTCATTCACGCCCACGGCATTTTTTCTGACGAAAATCTCGTGTGCAAAGGCGGACACGTTAAAGATGCAGTAATTGGCGTGACATGCGAGGTGTATCTTACAAAACTGGATACTGACATACACCGCAAGCACGATAACGAGACAGGGCTTAGTCTCCTGGATTGTAGTTAGTGCTTTTTTGCAGCATAGCTTTTCACAAACAGAAATCCGCGTAAAAAAATAATACAAATCGCGATGGCCGGAAAAGTCTCTGCCGCCTCTTCCCATACATCAAATGAATTATCGACCAGCCCTTGGCCAAAATATCCTGCAGTAATCTCATAGAAGCTCGTTAGTGCATATCGCCATACCACGTATCCAATTATTACCAGAAAAAAGGGGGCAAGGTACCAACGAGAAAGCA
This sequence comes from uncultured Gammaproteobacteria bacterium, assembly GCA_964472415.1. Taxonomy (GTDB): domain Bacteria; phylum Patescibacteriota; class Microgenomatia; order Levybacterales; family GWA1-39-11; genus JBCLLY01. The sequence goes on along the minus strand of CAYYLC010000002.1, from coordinate 147,205 downwards.
CGGGGCGCACATAATCATAAATCGGAACATTAAAGACTTTTCCACGAATATAAAAGGCTATCCATGAAACCAGCCCCCATACACCCATTAGTAAATATGCATCGTATACGTAACGAAAAACAAAACTCACATTATGAAGCGTCGTCTCATTCTGCTGATTTATCTCTGACAATCTTTCTGGCGTTTCTATGTTGAATATTCTCTGTCCCCAAGAAACTTCTTCCCCTGCAATTATAAAAAGCATAACAGCGCTCAGACCAAACAAAACAAGCCATACCACTTGAAGATGTTTTTTTATGCGAAGACGCATCACATGATAAAAAGAAAGCGCAGAGAAAACTGCCGCACTCAAAAAGAAAATGCTCTGCGCATATTCAAGAAAACCATCCTCCTGATCAAGAGCATAGAATACGTCTGGAAACCTCCACTTCATCAAGACATACAGAAAAAACACCACAACACCTGACACAAAAATTGCCTGTCGCCAATACGCTCCTACAACACGGAGCTGAAGTAGGGGAACAGTAAACAGAGCCATAAAAAATGCACTATCAATGAGCACGCTTGTGTCTATGTGGAATGTACTATAGATAAAATTGGGATAGAAAAAAGCATTTGCTAAATTTGCACCGACAGCAAGGATTGCAACCAGGGGCGTAAACAAAAAAGCGTACCAAATAAAAAATCTCTCTGATACGCTTATCTTCAAAAATAGCCGTCCCACAACAAGACTTGCAAATACTGCCCATAAAACCATTTGTAAAGAAACCCCAATATTGTTTACAAGAGCTCCACGATAAAGAAATAGCTCAAGAAGAGTAGTAAAAAAGGCAACAAAAAGGAGTGCATAGGGAAAAAGCGCTATCTTTTGAAAACCAGTCTTCCAATTTATATTCATACGACAACATCCATGATACCAAAAGATTTGCTGCTTCTGCATGCTCGCGTTAGAGTGCTTTTGTTTTATAAAAAATGCCAGATAGAAAAACAACTACATTTTTAAATACTCAGATGGGGTGACGCAGGCTACATATTTTCCTCTGAAAGGGTCCTTTTATTTCCGTTTCTCTAATCGTTCTTCAGATCGTGCAGCAACAATGGAAACGGCCTCTAGGATTAAATACCCGATAAATACGTACACTACCAGCGCAAATATTGCAGGGAAGTCAATGACAAACCCGCCCTCAATTCTCGTAATGGGGAAAATACCAGCAAACGGCGCAAGAAGGGAGTCGGATGATTCATACACCCAAGCAACAAATGGTGTCTCTGAATTTGCCCCGAAAAACCGCAGTAAAATACGCAGCCCTAATAAGAAGCCAATAATTGCAAATAATAAATTTATCAAAAAGTAGATAACTCGAGAAATTCCCATATTTTACCTTTATCACCTATATTATCGGGTAATTTTATAAAGAAGCAGTGGGAGAGATGTAAGAATCATGTAAATCATATGCGCACTGCATCTATAAGCGCATACTCTCCAATCTGAGTCCGTTTTATGGAAAGCGTAATCGCACCACATCCTAAATATTCTCCAAACTCTTGTACCATGCTTCGCACATACGCGCCCGCAGAGCATTTCATTCGAAATGAAAGCACTGAAAAGGATTTCTTTTCAGGGAGCTTGTGGAGCAAGCTTTCCCAGGTATCTATAATTTCCTTCTGACGAAAATCCCCCACAATATTTGGGATTGTGTCTGACACTAATTTTCCCAGCTGCCCCTTGCTAATTTCTTGTTCTTTCAGAAATTCGAACTCTAGGATCTCCACTTCTTTCTTAGGTAAGGTAACGCGCTTTTTATTTCTCGTCCACCAATACAGCGGCCTACCTTGAATTTTCACCGAAGAATAAGGGGGGTACGTTTGGACAATTTTCCCCTTGCGACTTTCTATAAATGACTGTACTTGTCTCGCTGAATAAGAGGCTGCTTCGTGAAGTTTTGCGACCCCCAAAAGGTCATAACTATCTGAAGAGACTCCCAAAACAGCTTCGAACTCGTAGACCTTCTCCAGCTTCTCATATTGTCTTCTTTCTTTATTCTCGTCTCCCACAAGAAGGAGTAATAATCCTTCTGCCATTGGGTCAAGTCGTCCTGCATATGAAACTGTTTCTCTTAAAAGCCCTGGCTCTTTTTCTTTCAAAAGCATAATTGCCTGATAGGGAGTGACACCACGCGGCTTGTAAAGGATAATCATCCCCGGAATTGTAACATATACATTTAAAGAGGCAGCCGTTATAATAAGCAAAGTGATCAGTGAGTTTGTAAAATACCTAGTTAAGAACCAGTTTGTCGCAGGGATTTTATTTCTTGCGATTGTATGGCTCTTTTTTCAGGTTATTGAAATTGTGATTGTCCTGTTCGCTTCATATGTTATTATGGCAGCGCTCAAACCAATCACCCTGTGGATGCAGTCTCGCAAAATCCCCCGCATTGCCGCAATTGCCATCTCGTATGTTTCAGTATTGCTGTTTCTTATCCTCCTCATCTTTCCGCTCGTCCCATTTTTTGCAGGACAAGTAAACAATCTCTACGTTAACTTCCCAACATACATAAACAGCGCAGGAGAGGCGTTTGGACTAGATGTTGACCAACAAAGCGTAGCCCGAGCATTTCGCACTGAGGATATTGGGCAAAATGTCTTTGCATTCGCGGGCGGAGTGTTTGGAGGCGTATTTTCTGTAATTGCCGCATTTGTGATTAGTATTTATCTCTCTGTTGATTACAAGTCAATACGGGGTGGATTTGTAGGATTTTTTCCGAGAAGTCGAAGAGAGAAAGTGGAGTCCATAGTAAATCAGGCTGAAGACAAGCTCGGTGCATGGGCGCGTGGACAGATCATTCTGTCTCTTTTCATCGGATCAATCACCTGGCTTGTTCTCACCGCGCTGCAATTGGGTCAATATGCACTTCCTTTAGCAGTGCTTGCGGGGGTTTTAGAAATAGTACCGACTGTTGGACCCATTCTAGCAGCTATTCCTGCAGTAATCATCGGACTGAGCATTTCACCAACGCTTGCCGTAATGCTCATCCTTATTTACGCAGGAATTCAGATTCTTGAAAACAACATTCTTGTCCCCCGTATTATGCAAAGAGCTGTTGGGCTGAGTCCGATTGTGGTAATTCTTGGAATTACAATCGGAGGGCAATTTTTTGGCATTGCGGGAGCACTTCTTTCAATTCCATTTATATCACTGCTTGTTGTAGTTTATAAAAACATACGTAGCACAAACTAAAAGGGCAGTCTCACCCCTTGACAAAAAGTTATCCACATTCATATACTGTCGTACGACTCTTTGTGTATCACCTGCTCATATATTTATGGACGAACTTTGGAAAGCAGTACTTGCTGAGATTGAAGTACAAGTTAGTAGGCCACAATACATCACCTTTTTTAAAGGTGCATCATTGGTATCGCTTGAAGATTCTGTCGCAACGATCGCGTCTCCCACCACCATGACATCTGACTACCTCGAAAAGCGTTATCACGCACTTATTAAACAGTCGCTTGATAAAAAAACTAAAAAAAACACGAGTCTTGTGTTTGTGATAAGAAGAACAGCCGCAGGGGCCACCCCAGAAGTAGGACCACTTTTTGTTCAAGCACCACAAACACCAACCACACACAATCGCCCCCCTCGAATCAAGGCAGACTTTACATTTGACGACCTTGCCGTGTCGGAAAGTAATCAACTTGCCTATACTGCAGCGTCTGCAGTAGCACTTGAACCAGGAACCAAATACAACCCGCTCTATCTCTATGGCACTGTGGGGGTGGGAAAAACGCATCTTATGAATGCTATCGCAAACGACCTGTTCGAAAAAAATCCCCGTTCAAAAATCTTATATCTCACCACTGAAGAATTTACCAACGAAATCGTCGAGTCTATCCAGAACAAACAAACGGTCCAGATGCGAAAAAAGTTCAGAAATGTAGACCTCCTGCTTCTTGACGACATTCAGTTTCTCTCTGGAAAAGAAAAGGTCCAAGAAGAATTATTTCACACATTCAATACACTCATCGAAAAAAATAAGCAGGTTGTCTTTTCTTCAGATCGTGCACCAGATGAAATAAAAAAACTAGAACCGAGAATAACGTCCCGCCTTGAAGGAGGATTAAATATTGACATCCAACCACCGGATGACGAGCTCAGAACTGCAATCATTCTTCTAAAAAGTGAAAAGCGGGGGATTGAGATCCCTATTGAGCTTGCAAAGAAAATTGCTGAAAAGATTAAAGACACACGAGGGCTTGAAGGAATCATACTAAAACTTACTGGTCTTCTGGCAGCAAATGGCACAAGTGAGATAACCGAAGAAATCGTAAACCGCGCAATCGGTGAAAAACAACTCGAGCGCAAGCGCGTCCACCCCGATGACGTAATAGATATAATTTGTGATTATTTTGATATTCGTCCTACACAACTAAAAGGAACACGGCGCACTGCAAGTCTTGTTTATTCCCGTCAGATTTGCATGTTCTTGCTCAAAGAAGAGCTAGGGCTTACCTATGTAGATATTGGGAATATTTTAGGAGGAAGAGATCACACAACCGTCATGCATGGTGTGGATAAGATTAGAACATTGAGTTCAAACGGAAACGCAGTCAATGAGGAAATCGTGTTTATAAAAAAGCAACTTCAGGAAGGTTTTTCACAATAAAAATGACGTACTTTTCATATCAACATTCTTTACACAATTTTTTACACAGCTTTTCAACATGTTTTCACGCACGCGTTCTTGCGTATATCCACTTGTCCACCTATACTACTACTAATACTAATAAATATATATGGAAGTAGAACTTTTAACAGAAAATATAGAACGCTATTTACCAATTCTTTCTAGAATTCTCCCAACTAATTCTCAGGTGCCAATACTAAATAACGTTTTATTTGTTGCAAATAACAATGGATTTTTTATAAAAGCAACAGATCTTGAAATGGGGGTAATTTTTAAAATCCCAGCAAAGATAGATAAAGAGGGAAGTGTGAGCATTCCTGGAAAGCAATTTATAGAAGTAGTGAATAGTCTCCCAAAAGACAAGCTGCGTATTTTTGAAGACAAACAAACGCTCAGGTTTTCGATTCGGGGAAGCAAGATGTCGTTCCAGACGCTTAGTGCTTTAGAGTTCCCTGAGCTTATGAAGTCAAAGGGTGAGAAGATAATTTCTTTAAAAAAGGAGGAGTTTGATAGTCTCTTTGATCATCTATCCTTCTCTGCGTCATCAGACGACGTGAGGCCCCATTTAACGGGCGTATACGTAGTGAAAAAAGAGAGTGGTGTGGATCTGGTTACAACTGATGGATATAGACTTACGATAAAGACAATTGCCGATTCTGCTGTGGCAAAAATAACGGAACCAATCATTATCTCGATTCAGGTTATTACTGAAGCAATGAATATTAAGTCAGACACGATCGATATGTATGTGAATGACGAGGAAAATCAAGTGTTATTTGAAGGTGGTGATGTTATTTTAGTGGGGAGGATTATCGAGGGGAGATTTCCACCGTATGAGAAAGTTGTTCCACAAGACACGATAACATCAGTAGTAGTTGATAAGGAGGCATTTATTCAAGAAGTGAAGCTTGCAAGTGTGTTTGCAAAAGATCAATCAAATATTGTGAATATTACTGTTTCCGGCTCCGAGATGAAGCTGGTTTCGAAAGCTTCTGGGGTTGGAGAAGGAGAGTTTTTATTAGATTGTGAAAAAGAGGGAGAGGATAATGCTATCGCATTTAATATTCGGTATTTAATGGATGTGTTGCGGAATTTTGAAGGTGATCGAGTAACGATGAGGTTAAAAAGTCCGATGCAGCCAGCACTCTTTTCAGATAATACGTCTTCATTTCAGCATGTAATCATGCCAATCCGAACGGATTAGTTTTGAATATAGTTTATCGTGTGGGTTGCAGGATCTACGCCGCGGTCTTGTATCCAGGATTCTATTGCAGGTGCTGTGTTTGTTTGGTTTCCAGAATACATAATAACCTCTAATGTAAGCCTGTCAGTATAGTCGATTTTAAATGTATCTGTTTCGTAGGGAAGGTCATAGAATAGTGGATAAAAATTTCTTATTGCGTTCTCTTGTTCAAGCTTTACTGCGCGAGAGGATGACTCTGGCGTCTCACTTGATGTGGTAAATGACCAGGAGTGGACCAGAAGGCTTGAAGTATTATAAATACCTACGGTATATGTTGTGTCGGGGGAAAGATTTCCCACAATTCCATAGGATATCTCTTGCGAGGGGAATTCGTTTTGAATAATAGGGGTTTCTTCTGGGGATGGAGTCATGCGAAATAAGTAATCTTCTTGAGAGAGAAGGGGAGTGTTTGTGGTAAATGTTATGGATATTTCTCCCGGATAAACATCTGATTCGTTGTCTGCTGGTGACGTGTTAGTTATAGAGAAGTTTATGGGCTGCACTGCAGTAGGAGTAGTATTAATATTATCAGGTGTGTGAGGGTGAGGGTCTGTAGTATTTTTTGCAAAAAACGTTAAGACAAGAAAGACAGTGGCGATAAGTAACAACAGCGCTCCAACTAAAATAAAAGGAAGATTCCTTCGGATAAAACTCGGACTTTCGTTTGTGTTGTAATTATTGTTGTCTGAAAAATGTGTATCCATAGTTATCTATCAGTATATCCCGATTGTCGGTTATCCGGCAATCTGCATTTCCATTTGATTCTAATGCTTTAAATCGGACGTTTCCAACACTCTCGATCACAAATACAATATGTCCGAAGGTTCCCCCACCGTGAACGCCGACATCTCCAGGTTGTGGCTTCGTTCCTGAGGGAAGTCTTTGAAAGACAATTCCTCCGGCTGAAAACGATTGCAGTCCAGTCATCTGACTAGGGCTCGCGTACCGAAGAGTGCCTCCATCGTTTGTGTATGTGGAAAGAACGAGCCCAGCAAATCCGAGACATTGAATACAGCTCGCGCTTCGTCCAATTGGGGAACCTACGAGTCTTGTCGGATATGTCTGTGAGAAAGCGTTGATTTGCGTTTCAGAAAACCCAGAATCTCTTAATTGGTTTTGAAGACAAGAGAGTGAGGCAGGAGGTTGATGTGAATCTCCTCCAGAGCAAGTGTCATACGCTTGTTTTATGGTAAGACCTACTCCCACGAGGCTGTCTGCGCCTGGAGCTGCTATTTTCGGATTACCGACCCGTGTTCGTATTTCATTGCTGTCGCTTCGGTACGAAAGAGAAGGTGATCCTGTATTGTTCGAGCCCTTTGAATTTGATGATCCTTGCCCAGTAGTGGTTATGATGGTCTGGGCAAGTCGGGTGTAACCTTCAAGGGTTGGATGGATACCATCAGAGCTAATAAGAGATGGGTTGTTGGAGGCGATACTCGCCCAGTCTGCAATTTTTATATTTGAATACTCCTGTGCGGCATTTCTGATAATTGTGTTGTTAGGCTGAATCCAGGCAAGGCTTTGATCTGTCGTAAAGAGTGTGATAAGAACTATGGCTTTTCCATTAGCTAGGCCTACTAGGGTGTCAATATCCCCTTTGGTAACAGGCCCATTTGATCCAAGGGGAAAAATAATGGTATTTCCAACTGATCCCTGCGAATTAAGATTTCTCAGGACTGATATGCCAGTAGCCCACTGGCGACCGACCTCTGCATCTATGGTAGCGTTAGGATATGCCTCCTGGAGTGCACTTCTCGCCCCAACAGTAAGAGAATCACCGATAATGGTAATAGAGTTTGTCTGAGATAGTGCTTTCGGAATTTGTATAAAAAAGAGAGTGCACAAAAAAAACAGCATAAAAACAAAAAAGGATAAAGAGTTGATAGTTATTATTCTGTTAGCCATTGTTCAGCGCGCTCTTGGACATACGATTCATTTCCCCAGTTGATAAAGACGAGGGAAGTGTTCACACCATTTTCTTGTAAGAATGTGAGGGTTTTGCCGGCTGCTTCTCGAAATGATGTTCTGTAGAGATCGTATGCAGGAAGATTTTCAGGAATCTGGAAATCAATGCCATTTATATAGACAGTAAGTATCCATGGCCGTGCGTCTACGAGATTATTTGGGATAGATACGTCTACATCTATTCCTGTTGAGAGTGAGAGCGTTTCATAATACGGAAGATATGGCCTAATTTTTTCGATTTCCTGAATTGATTGTTGCGTCCTGTCAGCTTCCAAATCGACTCCTCCGCCTTCCTCGGGAGAATTTGTTGGGACCTCAAGCGTACTGTCCGGCTTTCCTGTGATAGAAATAGTTTGGATTAGTGTTGGCGTTGGGTGTATATCATGCGGGGTGGTAGGTTGAACGACCCGTGATAAGAAAAAAATGGTTAAAAAGATAAGCAGCAAAAGAGTGCCGAGGAGAAGGGTGATAAGAATGTATTTTTTATTCATGATGATGGTTTAAAATCGCGTTAATCCCAGTATAACAGAGAGTGTTCCTGGTCTTTGGTCTCGAGCTGGAGGGTTGCAGCGAGTTAAGTCAGCGCAATAAATAATATACATCGATGCGTGCATTTGGTCGTAATAATTCATTACGTAAGGATTGTCATCTCCAACAAATCGTGCAGGGCAAGCGTTATAAGGAGTTCCATTGGGACAATTCGCATTTCCTGGACAGCCGTTGTAGCAAGCAAGCGCTTTTGAGAGCCCTTGGTAGGTGGTGGGCATTTGTCCTCCGACCTTTCCCTTGAAGTGATTTGCTGCCCAAATAACACTGTCGGCAAATGATCTAAAGATGCATCCTCCGCCAGACGCAACTGGTTCTCCTGGGGTATATGTCGCGCTACATCCTCCCCCGCGAATAATGTCTGGCTCGTTTTCGCCGATCCTCCTTCCACTTGCAAGCGAAACATTGGGGTCGAGGCTCCCTTCACGATAGTGAAGTGCTGCAAGAATTTGCCAGGGAACGCCTGTTGCAGCCTCACCTGTTTGGTATGCGTTGAGTAGTTCTGGGTTTGATTTTATGATATTTGCAATCGCTTGTTGTTGCTCGTCTGCGGTTGTTGATGCGCCAGATATTGCCGGGAGGAGGTTGCCTAGATTTCCTCCACCAATTACGGATACCGTAGTTCGGGCGTATGCTTTGTTAATTACGAAGACATCATCACCTGAGGGCCGAAACGTTATCTCAAAAGAACCTGAATTGGACAGTCCTTCGAGTGGCCATGAAATAGTGTTTCCCGACCTGGAATAGTTTCCCGTTGCGTTCACAAACGAGACGGTGGAGGGGATGTCATTGTAAATCGTAATACTGTCAAGCGGGACAGTGCCTGATTCGTTATAGGTGTAGGTTATGATGTATCGAATGAGGGTGCCATTTTCAACACCCTCTGGACCCTCTAGACGAAGCGTAAATCCAGGGATAGGTGGTGTGGTTTGGCCAATGCCCGGAGTTGTCTCAGACTCATCCGGGTTATTGTTTGATCCGCTCATGTTAAAAAAGAAAAACATGAGAATAATAATTACAATAATAATTGCTGCGATAATCCATCCCACCGGAGAGCTTACGACTGCTGTTGCTGCTCCTCGTACTACGCTTACTGCTGCTTGAGTGGCCATGCGGGTAGTAATTCGCCTCCCAATCCCCTTTGCGGTTTTTGTGGCAGTTTTTCGAATCTTTTTCTTAACATACCGCTCTGCGATGTTGTCGCCACGTTTTTTCTTTTGCGCGTCTTTCTCTTCGGGCGGGTCATCACCCATATTTGCTCCCGGGGGCATCATGTCAGAAGTTATGTTAGTCATGCGTTATGAACGAGTGGGTTGATCTGTGGCAGAGTTGTTTGTTATCGATTGTTGCGGTTGGGCGGGAACTTGCGAGCCTTCTAGCACGTTTTGTGTGGGCGCTGTAAAGCCTCTTTGAGGTATGGGCGGGGTGCTCTGTGGATTTGTGGTATTGATCCCAGTTGTTTGTGGTTGAAGTTGGTCTGGCATGACATTTGCATTTAGCCCCACTTCTGGAGTGGTGGATGGTAGAGGAGGAGCGCTTGGTGTTTGCGGGAAAGGTTGTTGCGGTGTGCTTGATTGGCCAGGCACAGCGAAGGTATCACCCTGTGAAGGGGTAAGTGGTTCTGGTTCTAGTGGTGGCGGAGGCGGAGTATCTTCGGATTGCTGATTCAATATGTCTTGAGGTTTGGAGGTGATAAGATCATACTCGAATTGAGAAGAAATAAACTGTGCGGTTACATGATTCTGTCCCGCAAAGAGTAGCCCTTCTCCGACCTGTGCGGTTAGTAGGTATTGTTTCTCTCCGCCTGATAGGTTTAGTGTTTTGGCGAGCGTTTCCACTTCTGAAGAGCCTTGTTTGAGAAGGATTTGAATTGAAGAGTTGGAGAGAATTGCACGTCCATAATCACTCGATAGAAAGTCTTGGATGTCTTGTGTGAGCGTGGTCACGCCTAGATAGTATTTTCGTGCGCGCTTCGCGATTCCTTGAAGAAATGCGGCAGAGTCTGGGTAGCGCATCATATACCAGGCCTCATCAACGACGAGAATTCTTTTTTTGAGTTTCGTCCTGACACGCGACCATATAAAATCTAAAATAACATGCATGGCAATTGGCCTCAGCACATCCTCAAGCTGCCTGAGAGAGAATACGGTCATTTTATTGTGGACATCATAGTTTGTTTGGTGGTTGAAAAGGCCTGAAAAGCCTCCCTTTACATATTTTTCGAGACGGAATGCAAGCTCCTTTGCCTCTGCCTCCTCCATGTTGAGGAGGGTTTTATATAAATCTTCTAAAATTGGCGGCTCATTTTTATAGGTTGACGGATTTGGTGTAATGCCTTTTTGTTTGTAGGCAAGAACTACTGCACGGTCGAGAATCGCTTCTTGGGTTGCCGTCATTTCGCCAAGCATGGACTTTAATAGGCCATGGACTGCAAGAATCTTTAAGCTCAGTTGGTTTTCAGAGGTGTCGTCAAGAAGAAGCGCGAATGGGTTTATTTTTACCTCCGAATCTTTAGAGAATGTAATATATTCCCCGCCGAGTGATTGACAGAGCGTCTTGTATTCGTCCTCTGGATCGATGATGATGATTTCTGCATCAAACATATATTGACGCATGAGTTCGAGCTTTATGAGGAAAGACTTTCCAGATCCAGATTTTCCAAACACAACTTCGTTTGCATTCTCAAGAGAAAATCTGTCTACGATAACCAGTGAGTTATTAAGCGTGTTTATTCCGTATAGTATCCCATTGGGATGAGAGATTTCATAGCCGGTGAATGGAAATGTGGATGCAACAGAGGTTGTGTCCATGTTGCGAGTGATGAGAAGCTTATCATTTCCTTGAGGCAGGGTGGTTTTAAAGCCTTCTTCCATTTGGAGTGTTGCGGGCTTTACGACGAGTAGGTTTGAGGCAAGTAGTGAGATAAGTTCTTTTGACTTCATATTGAGTGCTTCAATGTTCTCTGCGGAAATTGTGACATAGAGCCCGAACTGGAAAAACCGCTCAAGTCCTCGGGCAAGTTCTTCACGGAGCGAGATCGCGTCTTCAAGAGAGGCTTGGATTTTTGGGTCCGGGATGACACCGTTTTGGGCATCTGACTGGAGTGTTGCCTCCATTTCAGCGATCTTTCGTCGTAGATTTGATAGCACATCTTTGCTTTCTACCGGATATAGGTACATAGAAATGTTCATTGTCTCTTTGTGATCGATAAGGATAGACAGCCAGTTCGGAGAAACTTGGCGAGGATAGTCAACCACAAAAAAGGTACGATAGAATTTGTCTCCGACGCGAATGTGCCGGAAATCTACTTCCACTGAAGATGGGGCAATGATGTCCACAATGGAAACAGATCCATTCTTGAGTTCTTCCATATGTGCGTTCGGAGAAGGCTTTCGCCCTTTTTGGGGTACTTGTGGCGGAGGAGGTGTCTGGTGAGGGGGTTGCGGGTTTGGGGTAGTAGGAGTCTGTCCTTGTTGTTGCGGATTTTGTTGCACAGGGGTATTAGTCGGGGGTACCTGTTGTGTTTGTTGTTGTGTTTTTTTGCCGAGTCCAAACATAAATTATAGAATTATATTTTTTATATCATTCGATTCAAAATCCAGGTTTATTTGGTCGTCATTGAGGACTTCATAAAACACCTTAATAAGTTCTTCGTGGCCAAGGCGTCTTGCAGTTAGTCCCATGCGTTGCACCTGAGACATTATTAGCTGAGATTTAGAAAGCAGCGCTGCTTTTGCTTGGTCGCCAAAGCTAACTGTCCCTGTTTTGTTTTTTTGCGCAGCGCCCGAGTTCCCCTCAAGGTATGAGTAGGGGATAACAAGGTATACTTTTTTATCTAAAAGCCCTTCTTCTTTTACTAATTCTAGAATAAATTCTTTGTAATACATCAAATGCTCCTTTGTTTGCTGGTGTTGAACAGTGGATATTTTCTTATCAATCGTCTCAATGTATGTATCCATGTCCACTTTCCTTGAAACGATTAAGATCTGGATTGCAAAAGAGAGAGAGTTTATGAGGGACATGTAGCCATACACGCGCGCATTTTGTTCGTCTGCTGCAAGCAGAAAAAAGTTTACAGAAGACACCTCTATAAGCATACACGCGCGCTTGTTTTTTAAAAGCACGACATCTTCTACGATATCGACAATCTCAGTAAAGCCTTGTGTTGTTGATTTTATTTGCTTCTTTGCCATAGGTTGTTATTGTTGGGTTGCTGGGTGCGCACTGCCAAAGAGCTCTTGTCGCAGTTTTTCTCGTTGGTCAGTAGAAATTATCTCAAGTGGCTGGAAGATTTCATTTTTCATCTGAATCTCAATCGGGCTAAATTCATGGATGTGTCGTGTGTCTTCAAGCATCATAAAGTATTTTCCTGCAGAAAGAGGTGTTGCTGAGGCGAATTGTCCGAGTGCATTTGTTTTAAATGCACGAACAGGATTCTTGTTTTCGTCAACCACCTCAACAATGATATTGGGAAGCACTTTTCCCCGTGGATCTTTTACAATACCGAGCACTACATTCGGCGTGTCGGGGATGTGGGGAAAGCCACTTGCGATCTGATTTTCTGGTGCAACAGTCTTTGCACTCGTTGAAGAAATGGGGGTGTGTATTTTTTGTGGTGACTGCACATGATTTGGCTTAGGAAGTGTATCTATGGGTGCGTGTGGTGGTTCTGGTTGGACAATAGGATGCGGCGGCGTTTTTTGGGCAGGTTGGATTGTTGCAATGGGCTTAGTGGCGTCCTTTTGCGCAGGAGAGCTTGGTGGTTTGACGACCGTACTATACGCGCGTTGGGCAAGAGGGCTTGTATTTACTCCGGGCAGTCCAGTAACCGGCGTGTCAGCATTATCAAAAATTCCCTGAATGTTGGTAATTTGCTTGCGTTCGGAGTCGTCAGCTCTATATGGTGCGCTTTTACGTACAAGTCGATTTATAAGGAGTTCGCGACGATTATCCTTTTGAGTAGGTCCTTCCTTTTTTACCACAGTCTTGGGCTCCTGGAGGGTGAAGTATTTGTGCAAGAGTGTCTGCGTTCCTTGTTTGCGGAAAATATATCGATTCTCAGCAGGGAGTGCTTTCAGAAAATTCATCAGCATAACGTCCATAGGGCGCCCTTCAATAGGGAGAAATGCAAGACCTGCTCCTATCCCTGCAATAAAAGTGATGAGTGGGAGTTTGATTAAAAAGGAGATAGGCAAGATAAATATTATGCCACAAAAGGCTCCTGCACCCAGAATATAGAGAAATTGTTTGATGGTGACAGACCCTATGAGTCGGAACTTGAACCCTGTAACATCTTGCGGTATTGGATGATTTTCCATAACAAATGATAACGCCTTTGGCGTACCTACACAGCTTATCCCGTGAAAATTTTCAAATCAAGCGTATCAGAGTAGTGCAAACTATGTGATAATTTGAGGGTAGTGTGAAAAGGGGCAAGGAGAATAATTTATGCCCAGCCTTTCCAGGTTGCAGTTCCTACTTCTTTTGCTGCTTGTCCAGCCATAACAGCTGCCGGTGCGACCCCGATCGCGCTAATTGCCGCAGCTCCGCCGAGAAGTATGAGGAGGAATAGGGTTAGTCTTGTTTTAGGGCCCATGTTAATGCCTTTTTCTTTGAGCATTGCAAGAATGCCCGTACGGGAGAGTTCTTGGTCCATGAGAGGTCCGAATTGAGAATTAAGTATATTGATTTCGTCATTATTTAATGAGAGATATCCCACTTCAGTCAGCTTGTCTATAACACCTCTGTTTGCTGCATATTCTGCAAGCAAACGTTTTGTAAATGCGTCCCCTTGTTCAGTAACGAGTCTATCAAACTCGTTTCGCCTCTGAACAGCTAGAGAATCTACTTTCGCTTTGTCAAACGCTGAAAGCGAGTCGTATGTGGCGCCCTCTCCGCCAAACTCTCCAGCGAGATGATCGTTTAGTTCGCCTTTGTCTTCTTTGAATTCAACCTTTTCCGCGATCATACGTCGTATGCCGTCTGGTCCTTCGGAGGCATATGTGACAAGGTTTTTTATGTCTGTGCCAAGCTGTGTGCGGTTGCGGACTATCTTTCTCGTCCCTGTATCAAAATGACTCCATATATCCATACTTTCCTGCAGTCGTCTTGTCATGTTTGCCATGTTGGGTTCATTGTCTTTCTCAGCCTCTTTTATGGCCGCATCTACCATGATATTTTGACGAGAGAGGTAGTCGTCGTATTTTTTTGTGAGAAATTGTGCCATGGCTTTGTCAACAGATGCTTCTAGGCGCCTAATAAGTTCCGCCTTCTTTTTTTCTGCGTCTTCTTTCTCAGGGTTAGATTTAGCTTGTTCAATTTGAGACCCCAGTTCTGTTATTTTGGACTGATTTTTTGTGGAAGCTTCTATAAGTTTTGCAAGAGGGCCATTTTCTCTTAAGAGGGAGGCTTTTATTAAGTGCTTTTGGTATTTGCCTTCAAAGTCCTCTTTGGTAGTTTCTGTTCTTAATGTATAGGCATTCTGCTCAGCCATCATGTGATTGCGTACTGTTTCCATGCGACCGTTTGCCTGTATTAGAAGATCCTGAAGTCTTTTAATCTCATCAGGCCTTTTTGGCTTGCCCTTTGAGTCAGTATTTGCCTTTTCATCCGCAATTAACTTCTCATAGGTTTCTTTTTCAATTCTCTGCACGTCATAAGCTTCCTTAAGATCGCTATACCTTTCAAAGGTCGGATCAAGTTTTAAGTTAACTTTTGCCATTTCGATAATCGATTGAGGGTCCATGCCCATTTCAATTAGATTCTTGATTTCTTCTTGTCCGGCTTGATCGAGCCCGTGATCCTCGAGTGTTTTCTGAATTTGTGTTACCAGAGACGTTTGAAGTTCGTCGAGCGTAGTTTTTTGCTCTGAAAGCCTTTTGGGATCAGATGTAGTTTCGTCTAGTTCCTTCGCTTCGTCCCGGATTTCTGAAAGCTCTCGTGCCATTTCACTCACAAAGCGAGGGTCTCGTGCGATAAGCTGCTCGACAAACTTGAGCCGATCAACTTCATTGCGGTATGCCTCAGCGATCTCTGGAAATTTTTCCAAGAGCCTCCCGCGGTGTATAAGCGTTGCTGCCACCTTGCTTTTTGTAGTTTCTGCATCAGAGCCTAGAGCCTTATCGAGGGTAATTCCTTCAAGTTTTGATTTCCGTACTGCCTCAAGATAGGCGGCGAGTGGTTCTATGTCCTCTTCTAATGTTTTGATGCGGGAATCAGTGTTAGCGTTTCCTTCGGTGGATTTAAGCTTTCCAATGGTAGCGTCGAAATCCGCTTCCGTATAATCCGGCGGACTGGATTCTGATACAAATACTGCGCGGAGGTTGTCGGGGTTATTCTGGACAATTTCATTAATTCGAGTTGATCTAGCGTTTGCAGCCTCCATTTCCCTTTGTGCGTTGTTGCCTCCCATCTGAATACTGAGTGTTGCATCATGTTCTCTGTCAAGAAGTATGTCTGTTGGTTGTATTTCTGCTGGTGCGTCCGGCATGTTATGATAAGTTTTTTATTTCGCTAGTTATTGCCTCGATATTTTTTTGATCTTTTTGAATCGATTCCTGCTGTTTAATAGGGTGTGCGAGTGGGGTAAAGCTGGGCCAACGCTTGGCCAGTTCTTCGGTGAATGCCTCAAGATAGCTCGAATTTGTGGCGTTATCTAGGTTTTCAAGCGTAAAGAAGGAAATGTCCTCTACATCTTCAGAGGAGAGTGAACCAGTCTTTAATTCTGTGAGCATGATATCAGCGATTTTTTTATAAAGCGCATTTTTTTCCTGTTCAGGGATTTGAGCTGTCGTATCCATACTATAAGAGAATATACTAGAAGATGTTATTTTGTCAATGAGTTTAGAATGCAGGGTTTGTGATTTGATCCACTCCAGTAAGGCCTGCTATTAGGTTTAGAATTGCGAAAGAGAGTAGGATCAGAAGTAGTCCGACGATTGCATAGGTAAGCGTTTTTTTTGCACTGTCTACCTGTGTGGAGTCTCCTTGACTGGTTACGAATTTAAATCCTGCGTAGACGATGAGAAAGAGTGCGACAACTCCCGCAAAAATGAGCGCCCAGTTTACGAGGTTTTTTATAACAACTGGAATGCAGCGAAGAGTCGCTATTCCGGTGGATGGATCTATACATGAGTCCCAAGGCATAATTTTGAGGAGATGGTTTTATTACCGTTGATTTTCAACTCGATCTCTTATAGTATCAATGCCATCATTAACTGAACCTCCTGCGCTACTTCCCTCAACAATCGGCTTAATTGTTGGGATTTTTAAGCCGCCTACCCCAGGGATCCCAAAGAGTGTTAACACGAAATTCAGGATAAAGTACGAAAGAAACACAACGACGAGCCCGATAACTGCTGCGATGATCTGATTTCGTGCGCCTTCTACTTTACTAGAGTCTCCTCCAGAAGTGATCCACTTAATGCCTCCTAATATAAGCCAGAGGAGCGCGATGATGATTGCAACGATAAACATAATTACAATTGCGGTTCCGAGGATTCCACCAAAATCTCCTGTTTCGATTTTGCAAAGGATGTTAAATTGAGTTTCAGGACAAAGATCCAGATCACTTTCTTGCGCATAGACAAGTTGAGGGGCAATAAGTGTAAGCGGTGCAGCGAGAAGGGCAACTAGTCTTTTCATAATGCTTTTAACTATTGTTACAGCTTTCATAATTCTTGTCAATAAGGAGTTTTATAGAAGGCTTACGCCGAAAATTCCACCCATGAATGTTATGATGGCAAATCCAAGAAATGCAACAACGATTCCGATAATTGCAAATACGATTTGTTGCCGTGCTGCCTGAAGCTTTGAAGAATCTCCTCCTGACTGCGCCCATCTGATGCCGGCCCATACGAGATAGAAGAGTGCTGCGATGATTACCACTATGAGAAAGACCTGGATACCGAGTGAGAGAATCTTTTCTAACATTCCTTCTCCTCCTTGAGGGACATTTTCTGGTGGTCGTATCTCGATTGGAGTTCCGTTGGCTCCCGGAACTCTCAGTTGTGCTATATATTCTTGCATAATTATTGAAATAGTTCTGGTGGCAGTTCGCTTCCTGGCACCGTTCCATCATCAACCCTATCCACTCCAGTCTCTGGGCTATATTCTGGATTGTTAAATCCTGGAATTCGTAAAATCTCTCCGGTTATTACTTGTAGTATTACAAAAGAAAATATGATAAACAAGAGTCCGATAATGGCAGCTGTGATGATTTCTCGCCCATGTTTGATTTTTTCAGTGTCGCCTCGAGAGGTCATATAAGTATACCCGCCATAGATGATGAGGCCAAGTGCTGATACGCCTGCGACAGAAAGAACGATCGTAAAGAGTCTATTTACAAAGCCCTGGAAATTTGTGGGGATGGTGCCGATTGCGGTATCTACCATGCCACAAAATCCCTTGCCTGCTACATTCTCTGGAGTGTCAGCGCACGGAAGCGGAACTTCACTGCCTTCAAAGAGCGAATCGATAAAATCTTTATATTTTCCAACGTCGCTTATATTTGGATCTTGAATGCATACATCATTATCAATTGATATACCAGTGGTTTCGCTTGGGGAGCAGAAGGGGGGGGTGCCGATGATATTTCCGACTTCATCAATTTCGATGTTGATATGCCAGTAGGTGAAGCCACCGTTACACTTGTCTGCCAGTGTCTTGAGCTTGCCGAGTGTGCCTTCATTGACCTGTTCATTTACTTTTATAACGTATTTTCCTTTATTGAGGGATCTTCCAGTTTCGCCCTCCTTATCTTGATTCCTGGAAAAAAATGCTGAATTGCCCTCTGTACTTTTAACCTCTATGCATTCATCTTGCTTGTAGGTGTTTCCATAGTTATCCTTTCCTTCAACGACTATTTGATAGTTATTGCGATTGCCGCCGCCTCGGCGTAAGTCTCCAAACACTTTTACCTCGAGAAAACTATTTGCTCCTTCTAGGATGCCATTGCTACTTGCGCCGTTGTTAACGGCTATTTTGGGGTAATAGTGATTTACAAAAAATGAAGCAATGGGTCCTTTTATCTCTTGCTCTTCATCTTCAAAGAGCGCCATCTGATACACGCGTCCTTCGTGAAAGTAGTCATCATCGCCACATCCCTCATCCCCTACTTCTTTTAGTTTTCCTTCGTTTGCGCCACAGACTACAATGGTCAAAACTCCATTTTCAAATGCCCCTATTTCTTTTGCTTTGTCTCGTGCCAAATCGCACCCTTTTCGGATAGAGCAGGTGCGCCAGTCTACGTCTTCATCAAGACCAAAAAATTTGATCGTAACTTTCTCTGTATTTCCGTCAATTTCTAGTGGGCAGGGGTCAATAGTCCAGTTTTCACCACCACAGTTTGTGGTAGGTGTGTCTTCTGATGTCTCAGTATTTTCTGACGTCTCTGGGGAGATTGGTTCTTGTTGCGCTTCGGAGCTTTGAGGAGGAAGAAATGCGACACAGAGTGTAAAGGAAAATAAAAATCCACCCAGTAGTGCGAGGAATCGTTTCATATATTTATGATATGAGGGGAGTTGCTATAAAGTCAAGAAATTAACTCGTAAATTTATATCCCGTGCCTTTTATAGTATGGATAAATTGAGGATTACTAGGGTTTCTTTCAATTTTTTTCCGAAGCCTATAGAGGACTTGGTCAAGCGCTTGGTCAGTAACTCCTTCTTGCGTTCTTTGATCAGACCAGATAATAGAGATAATTTCATCTTTGGTAAGAATTTTTTCGTTGTGCTCAATAAAAAATTTCAAGAGTTTAAATTCAGAAGAAGAGAGTAGATGCGAAATAGAAGTGTCTCCTTTTATTATTTCATTTTTTATGCTGTCATATGTTATTTTTTCGCTTGTCTCGATATCTTTTCCTTCGATAAATTCTGAGAAGAGTGGGATTACAATTTTTCCTTTTTTAACTAAGCCTGATTTTACGAGATATGAGTCATCGGGAGCTGAGCTGGTTTTTAGTGCAGATTTTTCGCTCGGTAGCAAGCTCTCCCAGAGCTCATTAAGTGCACTTATTATAGTAGGTTGGTTGAATAGGTATTTCTTTAGATCATCTATGGGTTTATTTTCAGAAACGATTTTTTCAAAGGCGAGCTTGGTGAGTTTTGCATGACCGCCGGTGAGCGTAATGATTTTCTCGCGGAGATCTTTTGAGAGCGCATTTCTGGCAGCTTTTTCTATATATTCTGTGCGGAATTTGAGCGCAATGGGGTCAGAGAGCGATGCATAAATTTCGTTCTTTGCAATGATATCGGAAAAATCTGAAATGAGGCGCGGATCAACAGTTTCTTCAAGCGGTCTTTTGAGAGAAAACACAACGCCAAATCGATATTTTGAGTTATTGCGAAGCGTTTTTAGGTTTGAGAAGAAATCCTCAGTAAGATTTGGTGCGATCGTATCAAATCTATCAAATAGTAGAACTACGGAAAGCTTTTTTTCTATTGTAAGGTAATCTATCGCTTTTTTTAGATACTGGAATATAAGAAATTCGTCATTCAGGCTGACACCTTCTTGGAGGAGGGTGTTTATTTTTAGTGATTCATCAAGCATACTCCTCTCGCCTAGAGAAAATGCGATTGATGAAAGAATCAATTTAATAAGGTCTATCTGTGGCCTGTTTTTCGCCTCAGCAGAGTCGATGTACACAAAATGCATAAATTTTTCATATTCTTTTAGGTGATATCGCCTGGCATCGATATTGTATGCAAGCAGGCGAAGTAAATTATTTTTTCCTATTCCGGGAAGTCCGATAACCTGTACTGAGAGCCCTTTTTTTAAAAAATCGAGATATTCTCGGATTTCTTTTTCTCGAGTGTTTTCAGGATACAACGACTCAAAATATTTTAATGGAGTAAGCGACATGTATATATATTACCACTGAAAAGTTGCTGTAAAGCAAGTGTTACATTGCTGTCAGGCATAACGCAGGACAACGCGGTATAGTGGTGGCATTATGGAGCGATTGACACATACATCCGAGCTGACATATCCTGTAAGTAGGAGCATTATGGAAGCAGAATCAGAACGATCAGTTAGTAAAAATCCTGAAGCGAGAATCGCCGAAATTGTACAGAGGAGGGGAAAGCATCAGGATAAAGCGGGAGAAACAAGATCACGCGTTGAATCTCAACGGCAAAAAGGGGACGAAAGAGAGCCTGGATTTATGGGTAATGATGCGCCCGCAGGAGGGTTTGCAAGATTTGACATAAATAGATTCAAAGACAACTCCTATTTAGAAGAATTAGCAAAGAAAGTCCAAATTGCGGGGAGGCAAAATAAGATTGACGACAAATTTCTAGAAGGTGTCCAGGGTGATCTTACTAAAGGTGTGCAGTTTGGGATGGTTTCGGATAACTGGGCCAGAAATTTTTCAGCGTATTTAAATGAGGTTGTCGTCGAAGAGCGGCTCGGTGAGGCAAGATCTGAAGACAAAGAATTATTGCAGGACGTTTCTGCGATTGTGGCACTGCGAAAAAAGAGAGGATTATCAGCTGAGGAGGCACAGGCGTCACGGGTTGTTTTTGAGCACGCATTTGGTCGAAAACTTACTGAACAGGAATTTGGTAGAGCAATGCGGGGCGAAAATCTTTCAAGCACTACGGAAAGTGCAAAGCGATTTGAGAGTCAGATACAGATGATTGAAAAAATCGTAAATGAACCAAAGCGATTCGATGCGTTTCTCACTTCAACAGAAAAAATCGATGCGGAATCTTTAAGACAGGTAATGAGTGGAAAAGCTGGGGAGTTGATGCTTTCGCTGTTATTAGGAGATATTCCAGATAGAGATGAATATTCTGAACGATTGAGAAAAATTACGAGCGGGGAGGCTCTCAATGTGAAAAAAGGATTATCCGCATTAGTGCGAGATATCGAGCGAAAAGAAAAAGAAGATGCTCCGAAAATTCCAGATCCTGATCGTGTTAAGGCCGCGAAAAGGGCATGGGAAAAGGTGGTTGAGGAAATAAAAAAGAAAAGGAACCTCACAGAAGACGAGATAGAGGCAATTCGAAGCCTTGCTGAGCGAGGGAGTCCTCCAATAGAGGGCGGAGCAGATGGAGATCCAAATATGGAAAAAAAGCGTTATGAGGAATTTTTAGAGGGTATTCAAAATATTCCAGAGGATGATGAAGATGCGTTTAAGCGTTTTAAAGCTGCATATGTTAAAGATGACTATGTCCGATACTTGGCGAATTTAGCTTACGGGCAGAATCCACTAGATATTCAGGAGGAGTTAACAAGGTGGGAAGGCCTCAATGATGATGACAATGTGTATAGCTACAAGCAGAATGTGAGTGAATTTATGTCTAGATTGTTTAATAGAGCAACAGAGCAGATGGAGAGGCAGCTAAGTGTAGAAGAGAAAGATGCCGCAAAAAGGTTAGCGCGAGGAGAGAAGATAAACAGAAGAGGGATGAATTTTAGTTTTGACGAGGATATAGATTTTGCTGATGAAAGTATATTTGGGCGCGAGCCGGGAAATATCCGCGAGCTTGCACTGTGGATTATTGCGACTGATGATGCGAAAATTTGGTCTCCGAATGGGCCGTATCCGCTTTTTACTCGCTCTGAAGATGAAACAGAAGAGGTCGAGAAGATAAATCCTGAAACTGGAAGGCGAGAAAAAATGGAGGTTAAAAAAGTGATTTTTCAGGAAGAAAACTTTTTGAAATGGGTAAGAAATAAAATGCTTGAGCTTCATTATGATAATCCGAATGACCCCATGAGTCCGTTAGACAAAGTGGCTATTCAGACACTCTTTCGGCCAGTTAATTTGGTAGAAATGAAATACAACAAGCAGCGATATTTCAGCGATCCAAATACTGGTCAGGTATTAGAGCATTTGTATAACGAGGTTATTAATGAGGCGTGGTTATTTGGTGTGCGGCGCAATAATGATTTGGCGTATAAGCAGGTGATGACAAGCGACTCTAACTTGTTTGACAGGCTGGTTGAAATAAATTCGAGGAATGATCACACATCTGGTTCTACGCTTGCAAATATGTTGCGGATGGCAGATGAGTATAGTAGGGATACTGATGGAAAGGCAGACAATAGAGTAGGAGACTCGCTTCTTATAATGAATCAAATATATAGAAATTTATCAGACGAGAAAAATTTACGAAACATATTGCCCCCTGATGCGCTTTTGTATACAGCAAAAGGTTTTCGTGATGCAGTGCGGGCAATAAAGGGGATGGATTTTGACGAAGAGCTTACCGAATACGGAAATTATCGGTTTGAAGGTGAAAAGATTTATCACATAGACCCCCAAACAAAAATCAGGACAGTTATTTTTGATGAAAATGGGAAATTAACGAGTGATAAAGCGCTTATAAAATATTTGAATTTTTTCCCATCGGCAAACCCTGAAGAGACGAGTGAGGTGTTGGTACGAGAAATTGTAAAACAAACCGCTGCAAAAATTGTGGGTTTTCATACAGGATCTGATAAGGCTCAATATGAAAAGTTTAAAAAGAGGCATGGGCAAGATTTATCAGTGGAGGAATACCGAAAACTGTCACGAATTAATTTGGAATGGGCAGAAATTAACTCCTGGTCGGAGCAACGGTGGAGTGGAGTTGCTGCGCGAAATGATACGAACTATCGAGGATATGACGCATGGACGAAAATGTATATGCAGTACTATCGAGAGCGTCAATCTGGCTCCAGAACATCGGGTCCTATCGGAAATCCTGAGGATATGCAGATATTTCGAATGCTATCTCCTGATATGTGGCTTGCGATACGAACAGAGTCAGGCGAGTCAGTGCAGGAAGTATTTGACAATATTCACAAGGTAAATATTCAGCTCTATAGCTTGCCGAAGGATGAAAATTTAACTGATGAACAAAAAGCTTTGAAGGAGCGGCTCGTGCAGCAGAAAGATGCGTTATACGATGTACTGCGATTTCCTCGATTTACACAGTCTGACTGGGCAGCAAACGGTATTAAGCGTCAGTCAGAAGTGTGGCATGATGTGTTAGATACAGAGGACATCAAATTTAACGAAATCATAAAGCGAAATGACTGGGGCGTTTTGAAATTTGATAGGGCAAAATTTGAGGAAATCGTAAAAGATACATTTATTAAAAAAAGACGATATGCGTTTTCTTCAAACAACGCGATAAATTATGGAGCTTTAACGCGCATGAGAGTGCGAACTGCGGTGGAATTTAATAAAGACGGTACGGTAAAAGACGGAAGCGAAAAATATGAGTATAAAGATATGTATCTTGCAGAAGCGATGTTCGGAGATGTAGTGATCGGTTCTATTCGACGTGATTGGTATGCAGGGAAACTAAAGTATAAGGCAGCAGATGAAGATGGAAATGAAAAAGAAAAAAGGGCTTGGACAGGGGATGGTGAGTATAATCCAAAAGAAAAACATGGAACGTTTGCAGGATATCTTAACTCTCAGGATGCGCGAACAAGAATTTTAAAAAATGTCTGCCGGGCCGGGCTTGCAGCGCAGCTCAAGGCGCACCGGAATAGGGCGAGCGTTGATGATCGGTGGGATGCGCATACGATAAGAAAATTTTATCAGGCGCTTCGGTCTATGCCACAATATATAGAGGATCCAGCAACTGGAAAAGAGATTGAAATCCCAAATTCTCAGTTTTTCTCTGAAGAAGATATTGAGTGGATCAGGAAGCACTCAAATACTACGCGGTGGCACTTATTCCGGGAGGATGCGCTTCATAGCATGGGTGACATAGCAGTAGAGGTTCTTCCTGCGGCATTTATGATATTTATCGATGATGTGTTTGATGACCTGTTCGACTAAAAAAGTATTGAACCCTCCGCCAAATCGATTTTCCGCGTTTTCTGTTTGGTCACTAGGCACCTGATCCTCTTTCTTTAGGAGGTTCCACTAGTGTCGTCAGTGTCTGGTCCACGCTTTATTAATTCTTCCCGGATATTTATGCGGAGCTGTGTTTTATCGGTGGCGCTAAGGTATGGTTGACCAGCTGTCCGTTTTTTAAATTCTTCTTCAACTGATCGATCAAGATCTTCCTTATTCCATGCATGTGGTGAGGCGGAAGGTTGATGCCCTGATGGGGGTGGAGCCGTTGTTGTCTCGTCTTCGCCTTGCTGAGCGCCTTCTCCTCTTCTTATGACCTTTCGGAGAGTTCTTCTCACGAGGCTTTTGTTTTTTTGTTCTGCTTGTTCTTTTTTCTCATTCTCACTAACTCTTCGCTCAGCATCTTCTCTTATTTGATCTGTACCCCAGTCTGGATGTTCTGTTTTCAGCCTTTCAGACTCTCTTTCTATTGCCTGGGTTCTTTTTGCTGCTGTATCTGCCCTTGCTTGCTGTCGAGCTTTATATGAAGGAAATCTTTGATTAAACTTATCCTTTACCTTGCGTACGCCGGGAATCTTGTCAGTTCCTGCGCCGAATTGTTCTTTTACTGCGGCCTTAAATCTGCTTGGCTCATTCGTGTACGGATTTGTATGCCAGAGGGCATTCTTGGTTCCGCTCAGTGTCTTACCGACAATCTTTTGTCCTGTTCCGAGCGGCTGTCCGATCGCACCGCCAAACTTGAAGTCTGGAGCCTTAAAGATAGACTTGGTCATATTTACTGCCTCTGGTGCGAGTAAAATAATCCCCAGACCGATGAGTCCTGCAAATATCTTCATGTCTCCTGGGTCTCCGACATAGGGTGGAGTGAATCCGCCAGGACTCTCAATAAATCCATCCTGCAGCGCCTTCCCGAGCGTAAAAAGCATCAGCACAACTGGAAATGCCGCTAAATTTGATACTAATGAGCGGACCCATCCGCCAAATGAGAGCGAGCTTCCGGGGAAGAGCCCAAATAAAA
This sequence comes from uncultured Gammaproteobacteria bacterium, assembly GCA_964472415.1. Taxonomy (GTDB): domain Bacteria; phylum Patescibacteriota; class Microgenomatia; order Levybacterales; family GWA1-39-11; genus JBCLLY01. The sequence goes on along the minus strand of CAYYLC010000002.1, from coordinate 121,949 downwards.
TATAAAATGGCGCAAATATAATATTTACAAGAATAAATATGTATGTTTTTATCAGGATAAACCAGAGTCGAAAGAGCGCGGTAAGCATCGCGATGACGATAATAAGCCAGGCAACCCCTCCAATAATAAGCGTGAACGGATCTCCTAAGCCAGGAATAAATCCTAGAAGATTTCCTCCAATGCCGCCTATCAATCCTCCTACGATCATTCCTACGGGACCCCCGACCATGCCGATGGCACCACCCAAAAGCGTTCCGGCGACTGAATTAATAATAAATCGAATCACTTCTGCGAAAGTATTTCCATCAAAAAGGTTGCTCATAACTCCTGCGACTCCTTTTGAGGCGTCCCACGAAATTCCACCGATGCCGCCAACTCCGCCTACTGCTTCCAGTGGATTTCCAGCAAGTGATGCGGTTTTTTCAATGCCATGAGCGCTAAAGATATCAATAATAAGGTAGAGCGAGAGGTACATCATGTCGACAAAAAATCCAGCGATGGCATACGAGAACGTGATTAGAACGAGTGCGATAACAATTTTCGGGATCTGGCTTTGGATAGTCATAACCGCCCGCGGGTCTATTTGAAGGCGGAACATGATTCCCAGTCCGAGGATGATAAATACAATCACAAACATAAGGTAGGTGAGGTTTCTCATGGTGGTCCAGAGTGGCAGGATCGGTCTGAGCTGGTCAAATCCGGCTCCTTTTGTGAGGCCTACTTCCCCTTCAGCTTCCTGGGCGGTTGTGTCTTGTGCGATTCCGAAATTACCCGCAATATATCTCACATAGTCAGACGAAGACGCTGGGATAGAAAATGTATAGGCGATCATGTCTCCCATCATGCCGGTGAGACCTCCGGAATCCTCTACATAGGTAAGTTTTTTTGTCTCAGGATCTATTCCGAGGCATTTCGTGTCTCCATATATAATATTTTTCCCGCCCAAAAAACACGATGCAGTGCCCAGTAGCTCGATAAAAACACTTTGTGTATACGTTGAGAGATTTTGAGGCACATCAGGGTTCGTGTTCAGAGGAAGCGTTTGCGGGCTACCAGTGTTGGAGGATGCTGTCGCAACTTGATCAGCATATGATTGGGCAAAGGAGATATTTCCCCTCGTAAGATAAAAGAGTGCGCTGATAAAAAGCGCGAATAGTATAACCGCCTTTTTCATATAAGCCTATATTTCAGTATGACAATTTATGAGTACGAAAATCAAGTTTTCAGTACATAATTTTCTTGACATTATTTGAAGGTGAGAGTACTATAAGTGAACATGGTTAGGGCTAGTTTTATTTCGTTTCTTACGCTATTATTTTTCTCCTTTTCAGTTGGTTTTGTGTTTTCGCATCCAGGACACGATCATTCAGAGCCCGAAAGTGCCTCAGATTCTGCTGAGATATTTGTACAGTATGAGTTGCCTTATCCGGGCATGCTTCCAGATAATCCGCTTTACTTTTTAAAAACTATAAGAGATAGGGTTGTAAGTTTTTTAATAACTGACCCGATTAAACGCGCCGAATTTAACCTCCTCACTTCTGACAAGCGAATCTATGCAGCAGTACTTTTAGTAGAAAAAGGGAAAGAAGAATTGGCAGTGGATACACTTTCAAAAAGTAATAATTATTTTCACGAGGCGATCTTAGCGCTTGATCGTGCAAAAGAAAAAGGCAGAGATATTCATTCAATGCAAGGATCTCTCCATACTTCTGTGAAAAAGCATCAACAGGTTGTTTCACGACAACTTGTCCCTCACATCTCAGAAAGTTTGGAGAATAGAGTGGATCTTGAGTCGGAGCGCCTCGAAGAGTTTGAGAAATTGGTAAATTAAATTAAGCTATAGAGACAAGGAGATCCGTTTGTTTTGTACAGAAAAAGTACAAGGTTAAGCAGAAAATTTTTTTATAAAATTGCCCACGTTCAAATAATACTTTGCTCAGTTTTGATATAGAAAATAATAGTTGACGGAGCCGATTTAGTGTACTACGATGGATTGCGACACTAAATACAGTTCTTTTACAAGTTGCGGTGAGTAAGAAAGTGGCAGAAGGAATTGCTAGACTTTTATAATATTTCTGCTGCAATTACAACCCTTTTTAATTTTTAATATGCATTGTCCATACTGTAACAGCGATCAAACCGAAGTAGTCGAGACTCGAGTTTCTGATGAACGAAACAATATCCGAAGACGAAGACTTTGTTGTTCGTGTCGGAAGCGTTTTACGACCTATGAGCGCGTGGAGAATGTGACGTTGATTGTGAGGAAGAAAGGCAGTAAGGCTGAACAATTTAATCGTGAAAAGCTAAAAGGAGGGATTTTAAAGTCTGTAGAAAAGACCACCGTAACCCCAGAGCACGTAGAAGATATAGTAGATGCGGTAGAACGAGATTTACGCGGGAGAGAGTCAGTCGAGATAGAAAGTTCAAAAATTGGGCAGGCCGTTGCACAGAGGCTCAAAAAACTTGATAAGGTTGCCTACATTCGATTTGCCAGCGTTTTTAAGCATTTTGTGGATGTTGAAGATTTTGAGAAAGAAGTTAAAAAATTAATCAAAAAATAATATGGATACACAGCTAGACGGAATTCGAAAAAAAGTATTTTTAGATAGATACGCCCTTAAAGATAAGGATGGAAGCTTGCTCGAGACTACTCCTGAACAGATGTGGCGACGCGTTGCTCGAGGTATTGCCAGTCAAGAGAAGGCAAAAGATAGAGAGCGATGGGAGGTAAAGTTTTATGATGTCCTTGCCGATTTTAAATTTGTCCCTGGAGGGCGCATCCTCTCTGGTGCAGGAACTGAGTACGAAGTAACTTATTTTAATTGTTTTGTTATTCCATCCCCGAAAGATTCCCGAGAAGGTATTATTGACAGCCTGAAGCAATTAGTTGAAATTCAGAGTAGGTCTGGTGGAGTTGGACTTAATCTTTCGTCTTTGCGTCCCAGAGGCGCCCGGGTTAAGAAAGTGAATGGCACCTCGTCTGGCCCTGTCACCTGGGCGGGGCTGTTCTCTTATGCAACGCATGACGTGGTGCAACAAGGGGGGACTCGTCGTGGTGCAACGATGCTTATGTTGTGGGATTGGCATCCAGATGTAGAAGAGTTTATTACAGTAAAAGAGGATCTTACAAAGATAAATGGTGCAAATTTATCGGTTTGTGTATCAGATGGATTTATGAAAGCGGTGAAAGAAGATGGTGATTGGGATTTGCTGTATCCAGATCTTACTGATCCGGATTATGATGAGAAGTGGGATGGAGACTTGAGTTCATGGAGAGAGTTGGGAAAAGAAGTAAAAGTATATAAAACAGTAAAAGCTCGTGAGTTGTGGGACAAAATTTGTACAGCAGCGTGGAAGAGTGCCGAACCTGGACTCCACTTTCTCGAGCGCTCAAACAAGCAGTCAAACACATGGTATTTTGAAAAGCTTATTGCAACAAATCCGTGTGGAGAGCAGCCGTTATCAGGATGGGCAGTGTGTAATTTGGGTGCGATGAATTTGTCACAATACGTAAAAGATCGAAAGTTTGATTACGAAAGCTTTTCACAAGACGTAAAAGTTGCTATGAGGCTTTTGGATAATGTTATTGATGATACGTATTATTTTTTCAAAGAGAACGAGAAATGTGCGAAGGAAATTAGGAGAACCGGATTGGGGATCATGGGTCTTGCAGATACACTAATTAAGCTTGAGCTTCGGTATGGGAGCGAAGAGGCGCAGGGGGAGATTGAAAAGATATTTAAAACATTGAGAGATAGTGCGTATGAAGCGTCAAGTGATATTGCAAAAGAAAAGGGCTCGTTCCCAAAATTTGAGAAAGATAAATACCTCCAAGGATATCATATAAAAGCACTCCCGAAGAAAATTAGAGAAAAAATTGAAGCACAAGGAATCCGTAATGCAGTATTGCTTACTATTGCGCCAACTGGCACTACGAGCCTTGTTTCTGGAGTGTCGTCAGGCATTGAACCAGTATATGAATTCGTTTTCAAAAGGAGATGGCGCGGTGGAGAAGAGACAATATATCATCCATTATTTGAGGAGTGGAAAAAGGCAAATCCAGAAAGAGAGATTCCTGAGTACTTCGTTTCTGCAAATGACCTAACGCCAATTGAACATGCAAAGGTGCAGGCTGTCGCGCAAAAATATATCGATTCATCAATCTCAAAAACTGTAAATGCGCCGAATGCCCATACTATTGAAGATGTAAAAACACTCTACATGCTTGCTTATGATATGGGACTGAAAGGAATTACCTATATGCGAGATGGATCTCGCCAAGGAGTCCTGGAGCGTGTTGATGAGAAAAAGCAAGAAGAAGAGGTAAAAAAGCAGCCGATTCTGAAACGACCATCGATGTTGCAGGGGTTTACTGTAGAGAAGAAAACACCACTCGGGAATACTTTTGTAACAATAAATCAGGATGAAAATGGGAATCCATTTGAGCTTTTTATGACAATGGGAAAATCAGGATCTGATGTGTCGGCGATGGCGGAGGCTTTAGGACGCGTAATCTCTCTCGTTCTCCGGATGCAGAGCCCTATCGAGCATCGTGAACGTATGCGGCAAATTGTTGCGCAGCTTATCGGAATAGGTGGGCAGCGAAGTGTAGGGTTTGGAGAAAATAGAGTGAGGTCTCTTCCAGACGCAGTCGCAAAAACTCTTGCTGAAGTGTATGAATTCAAGGTGAATGGAAGAATTGAAGATAAATATCCAGATGGAAAACAGGCAAGTGGGAATGGAAATGGTGCATTAAAAAAACAATCTTCAAACCCAGTAGATATGCCACTTGGAGAATCAGGAGGCATGCAATCTACAGCACAGATGATTTCACCAATTTCTGAAGAAGTTGCTCACGGAGATATTTGTCCGGAGTGTGGATCTGCAAGTTTTGTACATGAAGAAGGCTGTGCCAAATGCTATGCATGTGGTCATGCTGAATGTTAGTTTAGTTAATTTAGGTAAGTAGGGTGACTCGCGTTTTACAATGAAGCGAAAATTCCCTCTCAGTGCCGCTACCGTACAGACGGAAAACTAATTAACTATTTTTGCTCGAGCAAGCACAAATTTTTGTGACCTTCTCGAGTAATGGGGAGGTTTTTTTTATGGCAATTTATACAAAAAAGGGGGACAAAGGCCGGACTTCGTTGGGGAGCGGCGTTCGAATTTGGAAGGACAGTAGGCGGGTGGAAAGTTATGGAACGATTGATGAATTAAATGCGTTACTAGGAGTGATTGCGGCAGAGCTTGGTTTGGTGAATAGAAAATACGCGCGGCATTTTCTGGAGATTATAATAATAATCCAAAATGATTTATTTTGTATCGGATCATATCTTGCAAATCCAGCAAATAAAGAATTAGTGCTGCATTTATCAGAGCACACGATAGATTTAGAGGCCCAAATTGATGAAATGACAGAAAAGCTTCCTGTGTTAGAGAATTTTATTCTCCCGGGCGGATCGCTTGTTGGTGCACATCTACAGCTTGCACGTGCAGTTAGTAGAAGGGCAGAAAGAAAGCTTGTAGCACTTATTAAAAAAGAGAGAGTAGACGGTGACGTGGTGCAATATGTAAACCGATTGTCTGATTTGTTTTTTACGATGAGTAGATATGTCAATCATGGAGAAGATAAGGCAGAGACTATTTGGAAGAAACGATAATGGTAGAAGTATTACGAAACTATGATGTAGCCCTTGATGTAAAAAGAGCTCAAGAGGGCCTTGCAGAGGCTGCTTCGCTTGAAGATTATCAGCGGAAAAAAAATGAATTAGTTTCTTATAACAAAGACCAGATGGTGACGAATCTTTCTGAGCGGTATAACGTGATTTTGAGTACTTATAGTTATGATGTGCGAGATGGGGAATTGTGGGGGAAAGATATGGGTGAGCCATTTATGCAATCTCTGAAGCGCGGCAGAGACTATAGGAGAGAGTATGGGAGTAGCATCGATTATCGAAGAGAGGATGCAGAGGTTATTGGATTTAAAAAGATCCAGGACGTAATGACAGATGAGGATACGCCAATAGGTACTATGATGCTTTCCGTTTCTCCTCCGGGGCTAGAAGGCTCTACGTATAGCCATAATTTTATTGATATTCATACAAAAAAAATACAGGAGAGTGGCGAAGTGTACGTAGAGAGTCAGAGGGTTAGTTCAGGTCTCTCTATTGAAGAATATGGAGAAAAAATTTCTGCATTTGCAGAGATTGCAATAGACTTTGATGATCCTGGTGCATATTTTTTAGAAAATCCTATTGCGATAGAAAACACCTTGACTCCAGACGATTTGAAATTTTATTTATATAAAGAACATGAACACATGGATGAGGAGACGTTTACTCTTATTAAAGAAAACGTTTCTTGTTTAATAGAGAGATATGCAGAAGCTGTCGTGGAACGGCCTGATTTTACTCAAGAGCATCGGATTTTGTATAACGCAGTGCTCAACAAAGCAGATGTGATAGCCAGAGGTATTCAAGGGGATGGTTTAGAAAATTTTAGAGCATCAATAAATTTTTATGACGATTATGATGAGCAGCAAGATATTGAATATTATGGATATCAGGAAGTGAAGGTGGTAAGTGCGGGATGTGGGCTGTCTGGTGGGTATAATGTCTCTAGAGAGGCGAGCAGTTCTCCATTTAGTGTTATTGAATTTGGGGTAGGAAGTGATAAGTACGGTGAAAGAAACTTCAAGTGTCCCTCTTGTAGGAAAGAAAACAAAAGGCCATATAATAAATTGCTTGATCGTTGTCAGTATTGCAAGAGTACAAAAGTTGCGTGTTAAAGCTATGAATGGTTGTAAAGTGTGCTACAAAATAATTTGCAAAAGTTGCCAGTGGGAAGCATCAGAGTCTGATGTTATAAAAATTCAACAAGGAGTTATGAGAGCGTGTCCTATGTGTGAGTGGAAGCCGGGAGAAAACGTGAGAAATGAAGCTAAAACGGTATAGATGTCTTATAGTATAAATACACATTTGTGGATAACATGCAGACAACTTTATATAGCAGGCTCATAGTTTCACCTCAAAAGGTTACTGTTTTTTCAGGCTCTCTTATTTATAATAATCCTAATGAAGGATCTTATTATGTCGTTGTTTTTTCCGAAGCGATGCGTAGGGTGTGGAGAGTTTGGAAAGTATATCTGTGATAATTGTTTTACACACATTCATTTCCTTGAATCTGCAAAGTGTCCGGAATGTATGAGGCCGTGTATAAGTGGCTTAACGCATAAAAAATGCAGAACACGAAATAGTTTAGATGGAATATTTGTGGCAGTAGAGTACACATCGGTAATTAAAAAGGCAATTCACAGTTTTAAATACGAGCCCTATATTTATAATTTGAGTAATACATTGGTGAGGCTTATGTTTGAATCTTACATTCAAAATGAAGTACTGCAAAAAGTAATAGGCGCGTCCGATAATATGTGGATAACTTGTGTGCCACTCCATCCGCTTCGGCTAAATGTAAGAGGATATAATCAGGGAGAACTATTAGGAAGAGGCATTGCACAGGGTTTAGGTATGCGAGCAAATTTTGTATTTATGAGAAGATCTCGAGATACCCGACCTCAATTTGAACTCAAGAAAGAAGAAAGAGAGAAGAATATTCAAGGGGCATTTGAGTTGAAGAAACGATATAGGGATAAAATAAAAGGTAAAGCGATTTTCATTGTGGACGATGTATTTACAAGCGGTGCAACGCTGCGTGAATGTGGGAAGATTTTGAAGGAAGCGGGAGCAACGCAAGTTTTTGGCCTTGCGTTTGCAATGGAAAGATGATGTGGAGATGGCCGAGAGTGACTCGGCGTCCAAAAATTGCCCTTGAAACATCTACAAGCTTAGTCAGTATTTCAGCTCACTTAATTTTGTTCCTACTGACGGGAAAAATTAAGCAAAGGTCTTATACGAAACGGTCTGACCAGCCCCGTTAAGTTTTTCTCGCAGGTTTATGCTCGTTTTCTCGTGCGAGAAGCGGATGAAAACGAACAGGCTTTTATGCGAATGCTGGTGCAAAGCCAACATGAGATGCTGGCATGCGATCAGCAAAAAATCGCTTTACGCCGCTAAATTGAGATTTAGCATGTATTTTTGATCAATTTTAACGACATGTAATCATTGTCGGCTTGCAGTTTTTAAAGTACAAATTCTGTCGAATCAATGCATCCCCTTATGTTGAAACTTGATTATATAACTTTTTATTTCGCTTAAAGTGCGTGATTTATATATCAATTTCCTCCTAATCAAAACTATAAATAGCCTTGAGTGAAGGGTGAGAGTATTATATAAAAATTATCCTATAGAATCAAGTTAATACGTATTTTTGAGTTCACGTTCTGCGACACGCTCAAGCGCAGCTCGTTTACTATCGCGTCTTTTTTCATAAACTTTCTTCCCTTTAGAGAGTGCAATTTCTATTTTAAAATTTCCTTTGCTGAGGAAGATGCTTATTGGAATGAGGGTATAGTTACCAGTCTCAAGCTTACTTTTAAGAGCCTGGATCTCTTTTTTGTGAAGAAGAAGCTTTCGGGATCTGTCTTCTTGGTAGTTCTCAGTTCTCGAAAATTTATAGGGAAAAATCTTTGCATTAATGAGGAATGCTTCTCGTCCTATAATTTTTACATAGGAAGAATTGAGGTCAATATGTCCTAGGCGAATAGCTTTAACTTCGGATCCCACGAGAACAATTCCTGCCATTAGTTTTTCTTCTATAGTGAAGTTTTTAGGTGCCGTTTTGTTATATATTTTTTTAAATTCTTGCATGTCTGATAGATATTATACTGCATAGGACAAGAGCAGAGGGGAGTAGTAGCTGCTAATACGAGGCTGTGATTACTATAGACTATATCAAACTATACATAATATTTCACGAAAATGTGGATAAGTTTTCACGGTAAATAATTATAGGTCAAAAGAATAAACCTGTGAAGGCGTCGCAATAAATGCCTTTGTTTCAGAATCGTTAATTATAAATGATTGAATACTTACAATATTTGTTGTGTATTGTTTTATCACGGTACCAGAAGTATTGAGTTGAGCGAGCGCACCACTTGCTTTATCAAGAATATAAAGATGGTTAAATCCTTCTTGGGAGTACAGAATCGAATTCTGAGAAATATTGAGTGTGTCTTCAGTCTTAAAATCAGTGTCAGGAACGCCACGCGTAAATTTTTTGAGTGTGTTTTTGCTTGCTATGTAGATAGATCCTTCGATTGCAAACGATATTGCATCTTGTGGAGGGGATACGTCATCGGTAAAATAATTTGATCTTCCAAATGAGCTCCCGCTGTATTTCCCCACTACTCCCCTATTTTCCAGAAGATATATGCTTGAACCAAAGAGTGCAATATCTGTCGCTCCCCTACTATTGTCAATAATCTGAGAAGCTCTGCCATTTGATATGGTTACTTGTTCAACGGAATTATTCGTGAGAACGTAGAGTTTGTCTTTGTTGCTAGTAGTGTCTTGAACAGATGCGATATGAGTTCTCTCTTCATTTTGAACTTTGCCGTTTTCATTCAGGACTATATAGCCATTTTCCTCTACTATAATAATATTATTATTGGTGATTGAAAGTGAGTCAATTTTAGATAGTATTTCTGATGAGTTGGTTTCAAAAATTACGGTTCCTGAGATGTCGACGCCTTCACTAAGTGTATCCTGAGTCGATTTTAGCTCTGAGAGGAGAGATGAAAGTTTTTCATATTGGGAGGAGTTATTGTTGAACTTTGTAAGATTTGACTCAATCCTCTGAATTGCGGAGGTTGCTTCTTCGAGCGCGCGTCCTCGATTTATACTTATAAGACTTTTTGCACCTGCTAATTTTTCAGATGATTCTTCGTAAAGTGCTGTAAACTCTTGGGATTTTATTTTATTTGCTTCATTTATCCGCTCTAGAATGAGGCTTCCGATAAAAATCGCGATAACTATAATTGCAATAAGTGCGATCAGCTTTTGTTTTGTAGAGATTTGAGAGAGCTTATTTTTCCAGAAATTTGATAATTGAGGAAGCAATATGGAGAATTTTGAGCGCTTTGCAGGAGGTTCTTTGCGTGAAGGGGCTTCCGGAAGAGTTGAATAGTTATCATGCTGTTCTCGGTGAGCTTTCGGAGAGTTTTGATAATGGATAATAACTGCTGCTTCTTGGCCGCGAGAATCTTCAAGGATGAATGGTGCTACATTTTCTGCAATTTTTTCGCTGTTTCTGAGATTGGTATATTCAGCAAGGAGCTTATGAGAAATTCGTTTCTGGAATCCACCTGTTTCGATAGTGATAATGTCGTCATTTAAAATTTTTCCAGAAAATCCAATAATCTTCCCCACCTCTCCCCTCGCAATTTCTGCAAGATTATTGTTTCGGTCAATATATGCAAATCCTTCCGATGCAGTTATTATGTAGAGCGCGTCATCATGGATGCTTGCAATTACTCCTGAATACTGAATGTCTTGACGAAGGCTTGAAAAAACTTTTTCAACAGCAATTTTTATATCAGAAAGTTTTTTTTCATCAAGTGCAAAAAATTCTCGTTGGATCTGTTCGAGTGTTTCTTTTCCAATTTTTATGATTTCAGAGGATGCATTATCCGTAAAGATACTGAGTGCAATATATAATCTCCCAGTAGAGCTTGCTTGTGACCACGCGAATTCATTTGGTGAGCCGACGATCTTCGAGACAGAAATATCATTCATAACGTAAGCAGTGTGATAATAATGAGTGCAATTGAGATAATTACATTTATATATCCAACAATACTAAATACCGTTGCAAAGCCGTACTGTGTCAGAATTCTATTATAGGAGTTGATCTGAATAGAGAGGACAACTGCAAAAAATCCGTATACAATCAAAAAAACGAGCAATACAAATGATATAAATCGATCTTGACCAAATGCTTGTATTATATCTAGTAATTCCATATGATTTATTGTTTGAGTAAATCGTTAATAATTTGAGCAATTCGTGTTGGCTCCGGTGCTCTATCAAATTCAATGTTTGGATTTGCTCCTGCTGTTTGGACAAAAATATCACCATAGTTAAAAAGTGATGGGATAAATCCGATTTGGGTAAAAGAAACATCTTGTATTTGATCAATGCGTGCTTCTGCGACATCTTTAAACAATACTCCATGAATATCAATATCCTTAATGCGTTTATTAGTAACAAGTCCGACATGGAAATACCAGAGAGTAAATTTCATAATCACAAACCCTAAAATAAGTAAATAATAAAATGCTATAATGGAAAAATTTTGTACGGGGGTAATGGGGTTTATGGGGAGGGAGGCTATGCTCAGAAAGACAATAAACGGTCCGATAATCGCAAGGAGCAATGAAATGGCAATCCAGGGAAGGTTAACGATAAACCTTCTTCTAATGAGGAGAATTATCTCTTCTTCTTTCTCTTGATTTTGGAAGCGTATGTTTTTTGGATAATATCCGAATGAAGAAAAGAAGTGCGAAGTAGACTTTGCATGTTTTTTAGGAGAAATAGTTTTTGATTGAGAGGTTTGTATTATAGTTTTGTCTTTATTTTCAGAAGGATTTACTGTATTTTGAGAAGAAGATTTTCCTCCGAGTTCAAATTCTCCAGAAAGTATTTTTTCAGGCATAAGCAAATTATATCAGAAGTTTTTAGAAATCTTTGAGAATATTATTTTTTCTCGACATTAAAGAATGCGAATGAGCTTTGAGGGATAGAGAGATATCCTGGAGCACGTAAATTAAAAGCCTTTTTAAACTCTGAGCCACTTAATGACACACCATTTATGGTCACTGTGTTGGTGTTTCCGTTTCCTTGAGTGACAGTGACACTTGTTGCAGCAGAGATTCCACCTTTTCCTGCAGTAAGATTTCGTAATTCATCTATGCTGTATGGATTTCCACCCCAGCACTCAGTGGTTGTTGGGGTAATCCGCCCAGTGTCTATTCCACTGCTATCTTTCAAAGCGATTGCTGCATTTACAATATCTGCCATTTCCGTGGGAGAGAGCCAGGGATTTGATCTTCCACATGTGGCGCCGCTATTGCTGTATCCCTGTCTCCACCATGCTTTATAGAGCCAAGGAGACCCGCCAATTTTATCGTATGCTTTATCGATAAAGTTTCCTCCGCCAGATCCATCAGTGGTGTCCCATCCGATAGGATCTGCAAAACCTCCATGCGTTGATGCGTAATATGTTACAACATCTTCTAAGATCATTCCCTCTGTATCTTCTACTGCTTTTTTCCACGAATCAGGTGCATTGTCTGCTTTTCCCGCGTTGAATACTTGGCATGCTTCTGTAGTGCAGATCTCGCTATTTTGTATTTTATATCGATATGCGTAGGTTCTGGCAGCAATTGCCTGGGCCTTTAATGCTTCAGGATGCCATGATGAAGGCATTTCTGCAATTCCAAGGAGGTATCTCCCTTCAAAATCCATCTCGCCATGTCCGGAGACCTTTATTGTTCCGCTAGTATCTTTCTGCACCGGCTCCTTTCCATAGTATGCTTTAAGAATTTGATTTACGTTTTGTCCACTCTGGGCACGACCTCGTGCACCGTACTGACTCATGCCTTTTCTATGCGTATTTGCACCGAATGAGAATATTGCAAAAGAACCAGAAGGTGCGGATTCTCTGAATCCTTTAATAGAAGATAGGTACTCATCAGCGAGCTCCCCACTTCCAATGGTAAAGGTGAATCCTCCTGATCGGGCGTTAATAATTTCAGTTTGTTTGGCAGATAGGTCTGCAATTTTACCAGTTAGTTCTGATTGATAATCTTTTGCACCCAGCACTACTCTTTCAACCTCAGCGCGCTCTCTATCTAAAATCGCTTTCGCATTTGCAAGCGTTTTCTCTTCTTCCTCAAGCTGTAGTTTTTTTCGTTCTAAATCTACGAGCAGCATTGTGATATTAGTAATTTCTTTTTTATCTCGCTCTGCGTCTTGTTTTTGGTATGTAAGAAATTTTATGAAAGCAGATGGATCTTCACTTGAGAAAAATAGCAGGAGCGGCGAGAGCGAGTACGTTTTTATATATGAGTTTTTAACGATTGCATTAAAAGTCCCTTCTTGTTCTTCGAGTTCTTTATAGCCATTTGTAATATATTCTCGCTTTTCTATAATATCTGTTTCTATTGCAGTTACTCGTGCATCGATACCTATTAAGCGAGATTCAAGATTTTTCAATTGTGATTCGAGGGGTCGGGTGGCTTTTTGAGATGCTTCAAGTGCTTCTTGGAGTTCTGCAATTTCTTTTGTTAGTGCATCTAGTTCGTCTGAAAAAACAGGGTGAAGATTATAGAAGAACATAAAAACTGATAGTGTTATCATGCAGGAAAGAAGAAGGATTTTTTTCATAGTCTTGATTATATCAGGTGAATAAAAACAGAGTGGACCTTTGAATCTGTCACCCTCGAAGCCTACTGTATCCAAGTTTCACAAGTGCGTCTGCTTGGATTCGAACCAAGGACATCCATTTTATAAGAATGGCGCTCTACCCCTGAGCTACAGACGCATTCAGCAATCAGAGGTAAAAAATAGCGTGCTTTGTAAGCCAGGCCCCCCCTGAGCTATAAGGTCATCAATAGTCGTTATTATAGCAAAGTTTTTCTCATCTTCGAGAGGGTGAAGGGCCACCACCGGGCGGTTGGGGAAGCGCCAAATCAGACCTACCCTCTATTTCTCGTTCCACAACATCTCGTGCCCTTCCAAATTTCAAGCGTGATAATTCTTTTACTAATTCTGCAACACGAGGATTCTCGAGCCCCTTTTCTTCCTCAATGTTTCTCGTTAAGTCCATAGAAAATGGTGTTGTTGGTTCTCCATCTACCAACGTTTTTACATATGCGTGGAATCGTTCGACATTGATAAGGTCAGCTTCTGAAAAAGTGGGTTGGAATTCATGCTGGAGATAGTTTGCATCATTAACTCCTACACGGAATGATGCAATTGTTCCCACATTTCCAAAAATTGCATTTTTCACTTCCTCGTCAATTTGGCCAATAAATTGATTAGCGACAGTCAGGTTGAGACGATATTTTCGCGCTTCAGATAGAATTTGTGCGAAATCAGGTGTTGCAAAGTTTTGGAACTCATCGACGTAGAGGAAGAAATCTTTCCGTTGATCTTGAGGAATGTCTTGCCTACTCATGGCAGCAACTAAGATTTTAGGAACTAAAATAAGTCCTAAAAAGCTTGAATTCTCTTCTCCAATTCTCCCTTTATTTAAAGACACAAGAAGAATTTTTTGCTCATCCATAACTGTTCGAAAATTAAATGCACTTTCTGATTGTCCAATAATATTTCTGATCATTTTATTCGTTACAAAGCGGCCAAACTTTGAGACGATATAGTCTAATGTTTCTGATTTATGAAAGTCAGAAGTTTGTGCGATTTGATCAGTCCAATAGCGTCTCACAATAGGATCATCAACTTTTGGGAGTAGACGCTGTACATAATTTTGATCAGTAAGTGCGCGCACTAATTCAACAAATGTGCTCCCCTTCTCAGCCATGACAGTAAGCATTGCATTCCTCACAGCATGTTCAAATCGTGGTCCGATAATGCCAGTTTTTTGTGGATCGTAGAGTTTGTACATTAGATTAATAATTGATGAAGTCACAAAATGTTTTTGGTCTTCAGTATCAGCTTCAAGCATATTGAGCCCCATAGGGCGCTCTGTGTCAGAGGGATCAAATAAAATTACGTCCTCTGCACGATTTGGGGGAATGAGCTTTAAAATATCCTCAATCAAATCTCCATGAGGATCGATTACCGCGACTCCTTCGCCATTCCTGATATCTTGAAGAACCATGTCTTTTAGAAATTCTGATTTCCCCACACCAGTTTTTCCGATGATATACATGTGACGCCTTCTGTCATCTTTTCCGATATAGATTTTCCTCTCTTGGCTTCGATAAATACTTTTTCCCAGGTATAGCCCACTGGTCGGGATCTTTCCTGGAGCAGGAGCTGTGCGTGATGCAAGCCAATTGATGTGTGGGTTCTCAATGCTTTTATTTGGGAAATGGAAGAGTGTTGCGAGTTCTTCCGCATTCAGTACTGAACCTTTTGTAAGGAGTGGAACATGACGATAAATAAAGTCGACCATCATCGTGCTCTGCATCAGCCTCTGTTTCTGTTTTGTGAATGCGTTAAAAGAGGAAAATTGAGTAAATGCACCTACGATATTTGAGAGGTGTGCTTTGGCAGCCTCTTTGGTAGATGAGACAGTAACGATTCTAATGTATGTATTAAATCCTGGCTTTGAGATTTTATTTTCTATTGCCTCGAGCTCTTTTTGGTCTAATGAGTAACTTGCTGTTTCCGGATCTGCTTCAGACTTTTTTTCACTTGATATATGGGAGCGTCCTGCCTTACTCCACTTGGAGGTGGCAGGGCTAATAAGGAATTGAACAGCAGCAGCTTCTCCTTCTTGCATTTTCCCCAGAGTGCTGACGATCGTTGCAAGTGGGTCAACTGGCAGGTCTTTGTACATTTTTATAGGTAAGTAATCAGATTTTTTTAGTTTGAGCCCCGTGAATGCGACTTTTCCTTGCTCTGCCTCAAATATATTATAGTCTTCGACTTCTTGGATGTGTGCGTCTGGGTATGCGCCATTAATTTGTTTTTCTACCATATCTTGGAGTTTTCGGGGAACGCCGACATAAAACCTAATATCTCCTGATTTCGCAACAATCTCGAAAGTAATACTATCGGGGACTTTGGAAAACCCTAAAATTCCATCGACACCATCAATAGATGCAAAACTTGAGAAGAGTTGTTCAGCGGCATCAATCTTTATCTCATTATCTCGAGGAATTTTTACCTCGATGAGAACAGAATTGAGAGATCTATTATGTCTATCTCGGGCTCGAAACCATACGCCTGCAATAAAAACAGAGAGCACTCCTCCGCCAATGATAAGTGCAGCAATAAAAATTCCTACAAATAGTGTTGTCATGATTTGCAGAAGTTCTGCAGTAGATATTGGTTCCATAGACAGTCTAAAATATTTTTCTCAGAAAAGAGTTTTTAGGTCGAGGTGGAATGTCTGTGGATAGTTCAAATTGGTTTTCGTGAATCGTGAGATCAGGAGTAAGAAGAACCTGTTCTCCGCAGTGCCTGATTTTTAGATCATTGAGTGACTCAAGAAGGTTATGGGTGTCTAATGTTTCGTGATGTATCGTGATAAATGGATTTAGTTCATCATCGATTTCAAGAAGTGCTGAAGTATTAGAATATTGGATATGTGGAGTAAGTTTTTTAGGCTGGTACATATATATAATGATAGCACAGCAGGCAACCGATGAATAGAGAAGTAGGTTATGAGAATATGCGGAGAGGGGGGGATTCGAACCCCCGAACCTTTCGGTTGGCGGTTTTCAAGACCGCTGCACTAGTCCACTATGCGACCTCTCCGTGGCGGAGGAGACAGGATTCGAACCTGCGCGAGTATTGCTACTCAGGGGATTAGCAATCCCCCGCAATGGGCCAACTATGCGACTCCTCCACAAAAGAATTTTACTAAAAAATATTCAGCTTCTAATTCCGTCCCCATATTATATCTGATGAAGCTTTCTCCAACAAGCAATAGGAGCGATGTGTTTTTTTATAAAACCTGTAAAAACATGTATATATTCAGCATATTATTGAACAGAGATATTTTCACTTTTTTTTTAAACCTGTTATGATTGATTAGTATGGTTCTATCAAATCTTCTCATCTACCTGCTTTCTTTTGTAGGTGTTTGGGTAGGTGCCGGGCTTGCTATTAGTTCTGTTGAGAGGCTTTCAAAAAACCTCAAGCTTTCTTCGTTTGCACTCTCGTTTATAATTCTGGGATTTTTCACCTCGTTAAGCGAGTTTTCCGTGGGAGTAAATGCACTTACTGTAAATGATCCAGAAATATATGTAGGAAATCTTATCGGTGCAACAATTGTAATTTTTATGATGATTGTTCCGTTGCTTGCTATAACGGGAAGTAAAATCAAAATAACAAAAGAATTTGGAGGCGTTTCATTAGTGCTGTCACTTGTCACGATTGCTATGCCCGTACTTCTTTCTATTGACGGAGAAGTCAGTCAGTCAGATGGCATCGTCGCAATGGCGCTATTCGTCATACTTGTAATTATTATTCAAACAAAAAGAGGACTATTTAATGCGAATGATGGTTTAAAAAAACTTTCATCAATTAAAACCGGCCGTGAATTTTTAAAAATCCTCTTAGGAGTAGTTATAATATTTATTGCAAGTAGGTTTGTTGTTGATCAGACAATTTTCTTTTCAGAACTACTCCACGTTTCTCCATTCTTAATTAGCTTATTAATAATTGGGATAGGAACAAATATTCCAGAATTGACGTTAGTTGTTCGATCGATGTTTATGAAAAGTAATCAAGTAGCCTTTGGAGATTATGTAGGTTCAGCAGCATTTAATACATTTATATTCGGACTCCTTACTTTTTTACATGGAAAACCCGTTTACTTATCTAATAGCTATTTAGTAAGCTTGCTTTTTCTTATTGTAGGGCTTATTGTATTTTACTATTTCTCAAGAACCAATAATTCGGTGTCACGACTGGAAGGATTTTTGCTATTGATGCTGTATTTATTATTTGTTTTTGTAGAGATATTGATTCATTAGTCTGCACTTTCTGTAGGGAGTATTTTTGTTGCAAATTTATCTGAAATCATTTATTCTGAGAAGCCTTTTATGCGACTCAATAACCTTGCCGTTGTAGACATAGAGACTACTGGTGGAAGTAGTTCGTTTGATCGAATTATTGAAATTGGCGTATTGCGAATCGAAAAAGGGAGTGTCGTTAAAACATTTGAAACACTTCTGAATCCTGGCGGAGCAATTTCTCCATTTATAGAAAATCTTACTGGAATTTCTTCGGGACAGTTAGTGTCAATGCCTACATTTTCAGATATTGAAGATGAGCTTTTAGAGATGTTGTCTGATGCAATATTTGTAGCGCATAATTCTCGATTTGATTACGCATTTGTTAAGAGTGAATTTAAACGTCATGATAGAGAGTTTCGTGCAAAGCAGTTATGTACAGTAAAACTTTCTCGTACACTTTTCCCCACATATAGAAAACATTCGCTGGATAATATTATTGAGCGATTTGGAATCGAATGTGCACGGCGTCATCGAGCGCTTGATGACGCAAAAGTTGTGTGGGATTTTCTGCAAAAAATACCAGAAAGTGTATCCGAGGAAAAAATCCAGAATGCATATGCTGAAATTCTCAAAAATCCCTCGCTTCCCCCACATTTATTAGTAGGAGAAATTGAAAAACTTCCTGAAGGGCCTGGAGTGTATTTGTTTTTTGGAGATGGAGAGATCCCGTTATATATCGGAAAGAGTGTGAATATAAAAGAACGCGTCCTCTCACACTTTAGTAACGACACCGAGTCTTCTCGAGAACTTGAGATAACGCAGCAAATAAAACGGATCGAGTCAATTAAAACATCAGGAGAATTAGGAGCCCTGCTTTTGGAGTCAGAGCTGATTAAAAAACTGCAGCCTATATATAATAGGAAGCTCAGATACGCGAGGCGACTTACGTATATGGAGCAAATTGAAAAGAATGGATATTTTTCTGTTCTCACAAAAACTACGAATGAAATAGAGGTGGATAATATCGAAAATGTTCTCGCGATAACCAAATCCCAAAAGCAGTCAACTGCTCTCCTGCGAACGCTTTTAAAAGACTACACATTGTGCGAGAAAATGCTCGGGATGAGTAATAATTCCGGTCCTTGTTTTTCCTACCATTTGGGTTGGTGTAAAGGAGCATGTGTAGGAAAAGAAAATCCTGCCATTTATAATGCTCGATTTGTTATGGCGTTTTCCAAAACAAAGCTTACCGCCTGGCCGTTTAACGGGCCTATTATGATAAGAGAACAATATGGAGAATCAACAGAAGGATTGGTTTTTAATAATTGGTGTTATTTGGGAAAATATGAAGAGGTTATGAATGGTGAGAAAAATACCGATCTCGTACTCACAGATTTTGATGTGTATAAGATTCTGAGATCATTTCTGAAAGATGAAAAGAATTATAAAAAGATTGTGTCGCTAGAAAATTTAGAGGAGAAAAATAGTCAGCAAATATTACTCTAAAAATTTATTCTTCAAAAGAAGCGTTCCCGTCTCATTGAGTTTTTCGTAACTTAACAGTTTCCATGAAGATTCAGATAGTTCTTCTCCGATAATGCCATTCCCTACCCCTAATATTTTTGGCTCTAGTGTTTGCCATAGTTCGGTTACAAGTCCCTGCTTAATAAATTCAGTATTGGTATGAGCGCCTCCCACGAGATATCCTTCTATGTAGCCCTTTTTTTCCAGTCGCTCTATCAAATCACGAGGATCTTCACTTGAAAATTCAAGCTTGCCAGGGATTTTTTCACTCGCGTATTTCTCAGGATTTCTCGTGATAACTACCCTCAATTTTTCTGGAGCGTGTGTCATGGATTTCTTTACTGCCTCATAAGTCTTGCTTCCCATAATGAGAAGTGACGCGTTGTCGCGGATGGTAAGAAAGTGTTTCTGATCTTCAGGAGATGTCCAGACATGCGTGTCTGAAACAGTGCCTTTCGTGGATCTCCCATCCAGAGAGGTTACCATCACAAGAATAAGTTTCATATATATAGTTTACACTTTTTTAGTGAGTTGTTAAGGGGTTCATTTGAAGTTTGAGCCTATTCTGTAAAGGGGAATGCGATAAAACTATTTGAAATAATTATTATACTTTTTTAGCAATGACTATGATGTTGTTTGGCTTCCAACGATTAGGAAAGATGTGCATGAGTATTTTCTTAAAGCGATAAAGAGTTTGAAAAGCTACATGAGTTTTGATATTTAGAATCTCGAATCTATTTAATTCAAATTCTGTCTTTAGGATGGGTATCGTATATTCTCGTACATGGGCATTTGGATTAGTTTTCATTTCTGAGAGATTTTCATTAGTTGGAGTTGAAATTATAAATAATCCTCCAGGTTTTAAAAGTTGGTAAGCCTGTTTGTAAAGTGAAAAGATCTGATGAGGTGGAATGTGCTCAATAACTTCAATTGCTACTATCACATCAAACGATTTTGGTTTAAATAGCTTCTTTATAGTTAGAGCATCTGCAGTATGTGCCTCACCTTTATATTTTTTCTTAACTCGTTCTATACTTAATTCAGAGATATCTACAGCAGACAGCTGAAGCTTAATGCCCCTATTTGTTAACTCTTGTTCCAGATATGCTTGTCCAATTCCTATATCAAGTAATTTAAACTTTTCGTTCTGCGATTTCAGAAAGCTAGCGATATATGATATTTTTTCTTTTGTCATCATATCTTTCTCGTTAATTGTTTCGATTTTTGTAAATTTTTTACTCCATAGGTTATTGGTATTTCTGTTTTTAATTTCAGGGACACCTTTTTTATATAACTCTTTGAATTTTTTATACTGGTTATTTTCTGCAAATTTGTTGCGAAGAAGCTCTATGTCATATGGTGATAGGTTTGATATGTTTTTACGTATTGACATCTTAGATTTTATAATTCTACACTAATTTTAGTGATAAGAAAATTTTATTATATTCTATTATCCTTATTGTTTCCGCTTATCCTTTTGTTTCTTTTCCCATTAAGTGTACGTGCAGAAGTAATTTTTGAAGATAATTTTGATTTGTATCTGAATGGCTCATTCCCTTCTCGATGGGTTGAGGTTTTAGAAAATTGTCCTATTGATTGGGTTGTGCAAAATGGAGAAGCTTATTCTCGAATTACGAATAGAGGTTCGTGTTTGAGCAATATCATGCCAAATGATAGTGTGTGGCCTACACCAATTAGCGATTATATTTTTGAAGCAGATGTGAGGTTCGGTGTGGGCGTTGACCATAATTTAGTGTATAGAATGCTGCCGTCAGTAGGACAGTTGTATGAGTTGCATTTTCAAATTCCGGGAGGATTCGAATTCACATATCCGCGGGGTGGAGAGCTTGTTTATTCAAGTGTTGAAAGATATCAGGCAGGTAGACAGTATCACATAAAAGTTGTTGTAGATGGATTAAATTTAAAAGCATATATAGATGATAAGCTGGTGAGAGAAGCACAGCTGTCGGTATATATGCCAGCAGGGAAAGTTGCTTTGAGAATAGGAACTGGCGCTAATCCCAATTCTGAGACATGGTTTGATAATGTAAGGGTTACTACTCTTGATCATGTTGATGGTGTCTCCCTTCCCGTTCCAGCTCTCAAGCAAACATCTTCTCCATGGAATGATGACCTGTATGATACTGCAAATTTATGGGCGGTGGGTGGAACGGATATGGCGACGTGGGGGTGTGCGGTAACTTCTGCTGCGATGGTTTTTCAATTCTATGGACTTGACACAATGTTGGGCGGTGTACAGCTTGATCCGGGGAGTATGAATACTTGGCTCAGATCTCAGCCTGATGGATATGTTCGAGGTGGGCTTGTTAATTGGCTCGCGTTGTCCCGGCTTTCTAAGCAGATTGCAAACCGTAATGCCGTAAGCTTTGATGCACTTGAATACTCTCGGATCAACTCATCGAATCATCAGTATGTTAAAGATGGGATTGATGGTAATATTCCATCGATATTGAGCGTTCCTGGGCACTTTGTCGTGGGAAAAGGATATGTTGATGATGATATTCTTATAAATGATCCCTATTATGATAGAGGTAGTCTTGCGTTATATGCGAATTCGTTTCAAAATATCTCACAGTTTG
The DNA here is from genome assembly GCA_964472415.1 of uncultured Gammaproteobacteria bacterium. Classification (GTDB taxonomy): domain Bacteria; phylum Patescibacteriota; class Microgenomatia; order Levybacterales; family GWA1-39-11; genus JBCLLY01. The sequence goes on along the minus strand of CAYYLC010000002.1, from coordinate 100,214 downwards.
CTCCCTCAAATACTGACCTCTCATACATAATGCTTGTTGTGGATGAAAATGTAGACATTAAGATGTTTGATGGAGATGGTAATGAAGTGGGGGACTTGGTAATTGAAGAGCCCATTTCTGATCCTGTAGGAGAGGCGGTATCAAATGCGAAGCCATTAAAGATCGTATATCTTTCTAAGCCGTCTAGTGGAGAATATAGAATCGAGATTTCTGCAAGTGAGAAAACAAGCTATAATTTAGATACGTATTTTTATGATGAGGGAGGTAATGTGAATCAATTCTCATTTAATGAAAAGGTTAATAAAGAGACAGATATTTATTATATAGATTTTAGTAAAAACACGAGCTCAGATAGTTATGTGTTGGAGACTGTTGCATATCCAACACTTATAAAAAACATAAAAGTTTTATATAAGGATAAAGAGTTGAAGCTAGGAGCATACATTGAAATTTCTACAAAAGCAAAATTGGCACAGAGGGCACAAAAGAATAATACCCTAGAAAAAAGGTATCTCCATGATTTAAAAAACAGTGTAAAAAGCCTTACGAGGAATAAAGAGGTCTCGAATTCGGCACACGAATATTTGATAAGAAGAATAAATTTTCTTCTTAAAAATATTTAACCTCACACTCCTTGTTCTCTAAATCCTTTTATTGTTATGATGATCATATGCCCGAAATTGTAGTTGTTAAAAGAAGTGGAGAGCGAGAACCGTTCTCTGAAAAAAAAGTCTTTCGTTCTATGAGTCGTGTTGGGGTGCCGGATAATTTACGGCATGAGGTAATGCAGGAAATAAAGAAAGATCTGCAGGGAGAAATCACAACTGATGAAATTTATCAGAGAATTGTAAATTTTCTCGAGCCAAGAGATAGAAAGTCTTCTCTTCGATTTAATCTTCGCCAGGCAATTTTTGAATTAGGTCCTACAGGGTTTCCCTTCGAACAGTATCTTGCTCGGATTTTTAGAGATCAAGGGTATAGTGTTGAGGTGGGGATTACAATGCGGGGAGACTGCGTGAGTCACGAGATAGATTTATTGCTTATGAAAAATAATACTCGGCAAATTGTTGAGGCAAAGTTTCATAACTCACATAGTACAAAAAGTGATGTCCAAACTGCACTCTATACTTATGCTCGATTTTTGGATGTAAAACAGAAAAATGATATTGATAATGTTTGGTTAATTACGAATACAAAACTTTCACAAGATGCAACTGCATATACGCAGTGTAAGGGAGTTCCGGCAATTGCGTGGAATTACCCAGGTGAGGGGAACCTTCATGATTTAGTCGAAGATCCTCAGATGTATCCGGTGACGATCCTAAATTCATTATCAGAAACTGAAAAGAAGCGACTTATTGAAAAAGATATTGTGCTATGCAGAGATTTGTTGGAGAAGAAGGATGAAGCATTTCAAGATGTGTTAATCAATAAAGAAAACCTGGAACGAGCAAAGCAGGATGCTGAGATGATTTGCCCCCTTCCACAAAAGTCTTAAAGAGTTTCTTTTATTTCCTGTGCGAGAAGCGGATTCCACATGCTGCCCGTTGCGCTCATAACACTATCAGCGCCAGTATTTTTGTATGCATGATAGTCATCTGGGTTCATAACTCCACCAACTCCTTCGATAAAAAACTTGTAGTCATTTTTTTCTCGGATAGTTTTCAGCCTTTTTACTTGATCAATCCCTGCCCATTTAATAGCGCTTCCGCATACACCTGATCTGAGTCGTGCTACATTCCCGGGAAGTGCCTGACTGCCGTTTTTATTTACAATTATCCCAGGAATAGTATTGATAGACGCGATTGATACACTGTAATCATGGGCAATTCTCGCAAGTTCTTCCAGGTCAGAATTATTTTGGTAGTATCCTACCTTTAGAATAAGCGGTTTGTTCCCAATTTTTCGGCGGATTTTTTCGGTAATTTTTCGAGTCATGTTTAGGTCATAGCATACCAGTCCCTCATTCCCGATATTTGGGCAGGAGAGATTTGCTTCAAGGATTTTTGCGTTTGTTTCATTTGAAAGTTTGGCGGCAAGACTAAAGTCTTCTAAGAATTCTTTTGGTGTTTGATCCTTTTTTATAGTTCCCATAAAGCTGAGTACTAAAATCTGCCCTTCTTGTGCATAGGAAACTGCCTTTTCTACATCTTCTTGCCACAGAGAAGGATCCTTAGAAGGGACACCAAATGAATTTGTGATTGAGAGTGGCTCTCCGTAATCGCTCGTTGCGATAAGTGGCGTTTTTGCTCGTTTGAGAGTAAGATTTTCAGTAAGGCTTAAGCTTAAAATATTTGGGAACGGATGACACGGGAAAAATCTTGTACGAATAGTTTTATATACTGCGATATCAAAGCCTTTTTCAAATGCTCCTTTTACAAACTTGCTATTTAAGAGTGGTCCTGCTGGAATTCCAAACGGAAGATTTACCCTATATCCATGAAAGTTGTATTTGGGAGGGGAAGAATTTTTGTATAATTTTTTATTTTGGAATACACCGAACGGTCCGTTTTCATAATTTTCTTCATAGCTTTTCTGAGGATCATAAAATGGTTTCTGTAGCATACGTTTATAAATTTAAATATTCTCTAAAGAATTCTTCAAGACTTTTAAATGCAATTTTATCAATTGGAAAATTTTCTTTTGTAAAAAATTTAAAGTCAGATATGTCATCTGATGCGGAAAGTTTTTCAGATGAAGATATAGTCCCCTCAAAAATTACCCCGATTGTTTGCTGGTATCGATTACCATATTGATAAATATCTATTTTAGATTTTAAATAGGTAAAATTATGCATGTCTATTCCGAGCTCCTCTTTTAATTCTCTTGCAAGAGATGTTTCCAGATCCTCATTTAAGTCTACAAATCCTCCGGGAATATCCCACAATCCTTTTCCTGGATCAATTTTCCGTTTAACCAGAAGTATTTCGCCTTTTTCATTTCGTAAAACTATTCCTGTAGTGGGTGAAGGGTTAATGTAGAAGTGGAGATCACAATGAGGACAAGTTTTCGAGGAGAGATTTGTGGTATTGAATTTCGTTGCGCAGTTTGGGCAAAACGTAAAAATGCTCTGAACTAATGCCAGCTCGTTTGACGACAATTTCATTCTATGATATACATTATACACAATGAAAGTCCTCAGTTTGATATCTTCAATACTTCCTTACGATACGGCGTATGCTCATTGCGATATTCCCTGTGGGATTTATGAGCCTACTCCTCTCCAGATTGCAGCACATACAGTTTTGCGCATGAGCCAGCTTCTCGGTGAGCATACACAAATGCATGATGTAGCAAGAGTCATACGGGTAAAAGAAGACCACGGATCAACAGTTGAAAAAGAACTTATGACGTTAAAAAATGATTATTTTAAGCCAGAGCATTATGAAGCAAACCCGCAACTCGAAAAGCTACTGCAAGAAGCGGTGGGATTATCTGCAAAAACTAGACAGAAAGTTGATGTGGATCTTGCGAAAGAATTAGTAGAAAAATGCTTAGTGATTTCTGAAATCTTTTATAAAACAAAAGGATTTGAGCCTATCCGAATTTCTTCCGGGTTTCCTACAGAAGGGGAGCTTGTTTCTCACAAATAAAAATGCTTCTAAAAGTTTTTCGAATTTCTGGACATAGCATGATGCCGAAATTTTCTCCAGGTGATAATGTTTTGGCGAGTAGTCTTCCGTATGTGCTTCATGCTCCACAGATACATGATGTAATTGTGTTTTGGGAAAAACGAGCAAAAAAAATTATGATTAAAAAAATTACGGAAATTACAAATAATACGTTTGTAGTTTCAGGAGAAAATAAAACAGACAGTTTAACGATTGAAGGTATTCGGAAATCTGATATTTTAGGAAAAGTAATTACGAAAATTTAGCTTTTAGTTTGAGATAAATCCATCGGAATCTATCTGCAATTTTATAGATTTTGTAAATTGTAGGATTAATGATTAAGTTATAACTTCCCACAAACTCTATATGCTCAGGGTTATATCCGAGTTTAAATTTATGAAATCCAAACCATGGATCACGAGAATCTGCATCAGGACTGAGGGCTCCCCATAGATCAAATGTTTTCAGTCCAAGTTTTTTTCCAAATCGAATTGCCTCCCACATAACCAAATTTGATGCCATGAGATTCTTGTATTTTGTTGTTGATGCGCCATAGGGATAATACAGCGCATCGTTAAAAACGAATAACATCCAAGTGGTAAGGATTTCCTCTTCAAATTCTGCTGTGAGAAGGTGTGTAGAGAGTGTATTTGCTCGAGTGGAACGTGAGAGTGTTTCCCACATTTTTTTGTGATACGTTGGAGTGTGCGCATAAAAGTTTTGACGTTTTGTTGTTTCTTGAGTTAGTTCAAGATATTTCTTAAATGCTGTTTCAGAATTATCTTCATGTACTATTACACCCTTTCGTTTAGCGAGCCTGATATTGTATCGCGTTTTTGAGCTAAATTTTTTCAATAATATTTCTTCATCTTTTGTTAAATCTATTTCAAATGTGTACTTTGTAAATAATGGACGGTGTGACTTTACAAGATTTTTGTGAGATATTATTTTTGAATTCCCCTTTTTTATATTCGGTTCAAGTTGAATAAAGATGCAGTTGTGTTTTTTCCCAATTTCTCTAAGCTTTTCCAGTATTTCTCTTGTAGGATTATTTCCTTTTGGGAGATATCCAATTGTATAGTTTGTTTTTGGAATTGTATGAAGCGTCAATGTGAATCCGTCAATTAATTTTCCGTTTTTTTCAACGCCGTAACGAATAACTGTTGTATTGGTTTTTTTGCGGAATTCTCCCCATTCATAACTCTGTAGCGGATGGGTAACAACTTTGTTGTAGTTAACTTTATTTTTTTCTGTAATTTCTGTAAAGGTCATAAGAAGTCTGGGGCACCCGCATCAAATGAAATGTTATTCATTTCGCGCACTTCTTCTGGGAGTTCAAAAATAAAACGAGACGGCGTAGAATTTGCTCGTTGTCCAAAAATGGTTCGTTCTTGAACATAGGTCATGTATAGGTGTTCCTTTGCGCGGGTTACTCCAACATAGCACAGACGGCGTTCTTCTTCTACATCTGAAACGCTAAACATTGATTGACTATGCGGAAAAATTCCCTCTTCCATTCCTACTAAAAATACGACCTTAAATTCTAATCCTTTTGCAGCGTGCAGTGTCATAAGCGTTATTGCATTATTTGGATCAGAAGTTTTTTGATCTGGGAGATATTCTGCTTCAACGAGTGAAACATTTTCAAGAAATTGAATGAGATTTGGGAATTCTATCGCAACAGATCGGAGCTCTTTAATGTTTTCGAGCCGTGCCAAATCTTCACCATCATCTTCATCATATTTTTCCAGGTATTTTGTTTTCTGAAGCACACGATCAAGGATATCAATTGTTTTCTCTGTTTCTATAAAATTGTTCTCAGTAAATTCTTTTTGGTATTCTGCGAATGCGCTAAAGCGTCGCTTTCCGAGTTTTTCAAGCCGTTTTTTTGCGATTTTATCATTTGGATTTGAAAGAAGGCTTAGATACGAGAGTACATCTTTTACTTCGCGCCTATCATAGAACCTCACGCCACCAACAAGTTTATACGGAACCCCAAGATGAAGAAAGACCTCCTCAATGGTTCGGGATTGCGCGTTCATGCGGTATAAAACAGCAACATCAGAAAGTTTCAAGTCGGAATTATGCCGTTGTAGTTCATGAATTTTTTCAATAATATACTCTGCTTCGCGATGTCCATCATTTGCTTGATGAATAACTAAATCTGAGCCAGCAGCGTTTTCTGTCCAAAGTTTGAGGATCGGGTGCAGAGAATTATTTGCAATAATAGAATACGCTGCGTTGAGGATTGATTGGGTAGAACGATAATTTTGCGATAGTTGGAATGTTTTAGATTGAGGAAAATCTCGCTTAAATTTTTCAAGATTCCTATAATCTGCCCCTCTGAAGCTATAAATACTTTGAGAAAAATCTCCTACAATGCAAATGTTTTTATATTTCCCACCCAAAAGCTTTGTGAGTTGATATTGGGCTACATTTGTATCCTGATATTCATCAATAAGAATATATTTAAACGACTCTTGATAGAAGTCTCGGATTTCTTCGTGTTCACGGAGGAGCCTGAGAGTTTTTAGAATTAAATCATCAAAATCAAGTGCATTGTTTTCTGTAAGCATTCCCTCATACACAGGATAAATATTTGCAACAAATTCTTGAAAATACCCTTTTGCGAATTCACTATACATTTTTACATCTATCATCTGATTTTTTGCAGATGAAATTGTTTCAAGGACCGCTTTTGGCCTGGCCTGTTTTGGGTCGATATACAGAAGGCTTATGCACTCTTTTATAGTTGCAAGCTGATCTTGTGTGTCATAAATCACAAAGTTATGAGGAATGCCGATATGGACCCCATGGCGCCTGAGTATTCGTGCACATAGTGAGTGAAAGGTGCTTACGATCGGAAGGGATGGAGTGTGGAGTGCAAGTTCCATTCGTTCGCGCATTTCACCAGCAGCTTTATTTGAGAATGTTACCATAAGAATTTCTGTTGGATCGAATCCTTTTTCTTGGATTAGATAGAGTACTTTATGGATAAGTACTCGTGTTTTTCCGCTTCCTGCACCCGCGAGAACAATCATAGGACCTTCGTTATAAGAAACTGCTTTTTGTTGTTCAGTATTTAGTTTATTGAGAATATCCATAGTTAGTTGTTATACTATTATAACGTAGAATTATTCCTTTTATGGAGAAGAAGCTTATTATAGCCAATTGGAAGTCAAATAAAAATACTGTTGAAGTTCACGAGTTTTTTACCGTCTTTTCTGAGCGGATATTAGAGCTTAATCTAGAGAATAAAGAGCTAGTTATCGCCCCTTCTTTTCAACTTTTGAGTCTTTGTAAGGAGCTTATTCAGCTTCATGCATTACCGATTAAACTCTCTGCGCAAAATATCTCTGCCTTTGGTGTCGGGCCATTTACTGGGGAAATAAGTGCTTTTCAAGTGAGGGAATTTTGCGATATGACGATAATTGGCCATTCTGAGCGGCGAGATCTGCTTTCAGAGCATAACGAAACTTTGCAAAAAAAAGCTCAAGAAGCGCGCAGTAACAATCTAGAGGTTGTTTACTGTGTTCAGAATGAAGCACAAATTATTCCAGAAGGCGTACAATGCGTGGCGTATGAGCCACCGACTGCAATAGGTTCAGGGACTCCTGCAGAGCCGGATCATGTGGAAGCTGTTTTTGGGGATATTCAGAAAAAGTTTAGCGGGAAAATTTTATATGGGGGGAGTGTGAAACCAGAAAACGTTCGAGATTATATCCATATTGCCTCATGCAATGGACTTCTTATAGGTGGCGCGAGTCTTGATGCCAATACATTGGGTGATCTGCTTTTACAATGGTAAAACTACGACCCTTAGAGAAAAAATTTAACTGGGAACGGTATAAATATGTATTATTGGGAGGTGTCGTAGTGTTGATTTTTATTGGGATTTTTCAGAATCAGCTGAGACAAATTGGAACATTTCTTTTTGGCGTGACAGTCGATAAGGCAATTGATTTGGGAGTTACGCCTGAGAAGAAAGATTTTAGTATTCTTGTTCTAGGAATCGGAGGCGGGACACACGATGGCCCAAATTTAACCGACACTCTTATTTATTCACACGTATCAGTTGAAGAAAAACGAGTAGACATGGTATCAATCCCACGAGATTTGTGGATAGATAGTGCGCAGGCAAAAATAAATGCGATTTATGCGTTTGGTAAAAGTAATGGTACCGGAGTGGAGGATATCCGGAATGCTGTTTCAGAGGTAGTCGGAGAAGATATTCAATATGTACTGATTATCGATTTTGCGGGATTCGTAAAGCTGATTGACCATCTGGGAGGGATAGAGGTAGATGTCGAGCGTGCATTTGACGATTATGAATATCCAATTTCTGGAAAAGAGAATAACTCTTGTGGATATAGTGATGAGGAGATTGTCAACTTAACAGTGCAAATTGCAACTGGTACAGCAACACAGTATGATTCATTTCCATGCAGATATACAACATTAAGTTTCACAGAAGGGGAGCAGACAATGGACGGAGAGACTGCCCTGCGGTATGTTCGATCTCGGCATGGAACGAATGGCGAAGGGAGTGATTTTGCACGGAGTAAACGTCAACAAAAAGTAATTGAAGCGCTTAAAAGTAGGATGTTGTCATTACATGTTTTATTAAACCCGGTGAAAGTTGTAGGTGCATTTAATATCATAAAGGACAATATTGTAACTGACATAGATACAGAAAAGCTTGATGATTTCGTGAAGCTCGCCCAAGAAATGCAGAACGGAACGATTAGAAGCTTTGTGATTGATGAAGGGAATGAATTGGAGGACAAATATGGATTAGTGATGGCACCAATTTCATCTGAAGAATATAAATATCAATATGTTCTTATTCCAAGTCTTGGTAACAGTGAGTTTTCGCAGATTCATGAATATGTAGACTGTATAGCAGCCGGACACATTTGTTTGATTTCAGAAGAAGGGATAGTTACCCCCTCCCCTACTCCTACAAGTTTACTTGATAGATAGTAGTGGTGCCATTTGTGAAGACAGGCGTTGCCAGTTCCCTGAATTTAGCTACATTGATATTTTGGTATTTTTTTCGCTCAAGATTTCCTATAAAAATATATGATACATGATATCTTTCAATTATCTCTCTTCCCTCAGAGACATTTCCTTCGTAGAGTGTTTTGACATCTTCAATCCTTGGTTGTGGTATAGAATAATCTCCGCGCCAGAGCCATTCGTGTACTGTCCATCCGAGAATTGTTGGAAGCCCAGTATTTGCAGAGACTCGTGCATAGTCAGTATATGAATCACCCTGCGCTTCTGCAATTACTGGTTGACCAGAAACATTTTCTCGAAGCCACATAATTGCTTCATAGTCTTCTGGGTATTTAAATTTTAAATAAGAAATTCCATTTAAACCTTGATAGCGATCGGGTGTTATATCACCGAAATATGATTGAATCGCAAAATATGGATAAATCATGACGAGCACAATGAGAACTACAAACAGCGGGATCAGAAATATTTTCTTCCATGAACGGATAAGAATAGTGATTGCGAGTCCGCTTGTTAATGAAAGCATGATAAATGCCTGATATCCGAGCTTAAACATAGTATTTGCGCGATAATGATCAGGGTAGATATCTTTTGCATATACAAATTCTGGGATAAGAATAAGCAGAGATGCAAAAAAGAATAAAATAAGCATAAAAAGAACAGGCTTTGTGTCAAGTAACTTTTTTCCTTTCGTAACCAAAAAAAGTACAAAGGTAAGCATTGTTATATAGAAAAATCCCCAAAGAATTGCGAGCTGGTAAAAAGGAGATCGTTGGCAGTGATCTCCTTCAAAAAGAAATGGTCCAAAAGAGGTTCCCTGTAGAGATTCTGGAGCACACAAAAATCCGATTCCTGATGCGAAGGGTTTGAAGTATACATTGAACGGAAGCGTAAAAAGGAAAAATCCCAGCCCAAGTATGAGAAATTTTACAAAGGTACTTTGAAAAAATGGATAAAATCTTTGAAAAGAATAATTATTTTTTGAAACAGCGCGAGGCAGTTTACTACTTTTCAGAATAATTATTATTCCTATGAGCCCCGAATATAAAATTCCATCCCATGCGTTCGTCATGTACATAATCGCTGTTAAAAATGAAAACAGAAATACATTGAGTATGGTAAGACCTTTTTTCCGAACGAGGACGTATGTTGCTGCGAGCGTTAAAAGCACAATAGGAATATCCAGAACGTGTCCGTGTAGGTCTGAAACAACAAATGAATATGACGGAAATTCATGGATTGTGTTGTGGATAAAGCGAGTTGCATTCGGATACCAATAGGTTGTGCCATAGTTTTCCAAGGGGAGCATTTTTAATTCCCAGAAAGGAACTGGATTTTCTCCTTGATATCCTTCAAAAAATGTATAAATGGTATGGAGATTTCCGCTGAATGTTACAAGAAAGGCGGAGAGGAGGCCTGCGAGAATGCTTGGGCGGATTTTTTTGAATATATCATATGCGACAGAAAAAACTAGCGAAAAACTTCCGGCGAAGCAAAAGGCAAAAATAGCAGATAGCATGATATTATAGGTGATAAACGATTCAATCCCAGTGAGCTTTGTGAGGAATGCAGTTATAAGGTGCCCGAAGTAGTAGTAGTTAATTGGCTCTTTTGCAAACCACATATCAATTGCCGGAAAGTATTCTGTACGAATAGCAGAATTTATGAATCCGAAATCCATGAATTTTTCAAGACCATTGATATCCGGCTGGAATCCTTTTACGTAGCACCAAAAAAGGATACATACGAGAAAAACTGATTCTTCAAACACCCAAATTCTCCTCAATTTTTTCTCAGGAAGTTTGGGGATCTTTAATCCATAAGAGAATAAGAGCGCTACTAGATAGATGATAAATATTAGTAAAATTGAGAGTGTATTAAACGGGAGAATATATGTAGTGCTGAAGAGGAATAATGTATATGACAGAATAATTACTCCTAGTATTTTTGAAAAGATATATCCTTTGTCAAAAAATCCTCTAAATATTTTTGTTGTGATGGGGAGAAATAATATGCCAATTATAAAAAGCACAAGCCAAAATTTTATTACAAGTCCTAAATCAAAAAAGTACATATTTTTTATGAGCTTAACAAGCTATATTCTAATCTTTTCAGAGAGTAATTTATAGTCTAGATTAGGTCTGCACATATATGCTTAGTTTCATAGATTGCATTTCCTGAAATTGGATTCTGGTATTCGGGGGTAAAATTTTCCTTCCAGAATTTATTATCAAACTGGAAGTCTGGTGAGGATTGCTCCAGAAATACATAATCAATCGAATTTGCATCGAGTTTTTTGCAGATCATATGGATATCGTTGCTCTTAAAAATAGCCTGCATTTCTTCCTGCCGAGTGTTAGTGTCATGTCCTGCGGACCATGCAAAATAAGGCCATCCAAGAAATATTTTTCGTCCAGCAATAGATGCTGCATTATTGAGATACGTGGTATTGAGAATTATGGAATCAGACATCGTGTTTTCAAGGATCCATTGAGAGTCTGTATTTGCAATGTGATCTGGGATTGAGATTTTTGTGTCGTTTATGATTGGGAAGAGGTCAATGATTCCAGAAAATGTGCACAAAAACACTAAAATTATTGCAAGTATCTTTCCAACTACATTTTTCTTCCAGAAAAAAATAACTACAAATGCAGAATACATAACTCCTACGATCATAAAGTAATTTACGAATTTGTGATTTGCAGCAATTTCAGGAGAAAATTGTAGGGTGTTTGCAAGAATAAATAAACTTAAAAAGGCGAGAAATATTTTCTTTGCCCGTTTCTCAACAAGGAAAAGAGCAAGTGGGATGAGTATTATGTGAAACCCTAAATTTGCAATCCAATACGAAATAAAATTTAACAGAGGAAAGCTTGTTGTTATTTGGGAAAGATATCCTAAGGAAATCTGAATTCCATATCCGCTCAATGCATCGGTTTGCATGTATAGATATTGAGGGAGGCAAATAATTCCGGCAATGATAATTGCAATAACACCATTTAGTCGAATTTTTTCAAAAAGGATTGCAAGTAGAAAGATGATAAGGAGGGTGGCGAGAAGAATTGCGAGGTGAAAAAAAAATGAGAGTCCAAGCAGTACCCCAAGAATAATCGAGGGTAGTATTTGTTGAGAGTGTTTTTTGGAAAAAATGGGACGGATAAATAGATAGATTGCGCTAAGAGAAAGTGCGAGTGCGAGTGCGAGGTGACGCTGATTTGTATAAATATTGAGATTCCAGAATGCGCTGATAATATTTCCATCATAAGGACCAAATGATGGAAATGTTGAATTCGTAATAATTTCTTTGGGAAGAGATATTAGATCTGTGTGAGTTTTGAGGAAATAGAGAAAACTTAGTGAGCCGTTGAATAGGAAAAATAATAGAGAAAGGGCAGCAATAGATTTTGATTTAAATATTTTTTTTGCAAATAGGTATATCATTCCGAGGAGTACAGTAAAGCCAATTGTAGATAAAACATTTAATGCAATATCAATCCGAAATCCAATTTTTTCTAATATTCCAACAAAAAGATAAAATAAGAAGTGGTATCGGATAACTTCTCCAGGAAAGAGCGGATATTCTGGTGGAAAATTTGATCCGAGGGAAAACGAGCGGATGAGCGGGATATGACTTCCAAAATCACTCCATGCTTTTGATGCGATAAGAAGCATGTTGTTCTCATATGAGAATGTGGAGAACATGAGCCAGGTGCTGAAGAGTGCAGAGAATAGTAAAACCGAAAGACCACAATAATGTTTTTTTACGAATTTAAAATACTTACTATGTTTCATATGTCGTTAAATTATTTGCAGCTTTTTTTCCAAGTTCTACCGCGTAATTTGTTCCCCTATCCCAAGGATATACTTGTTGGATATTTGCAAGAAAAATGTTTTTTAATGGTGTTTTGAACTCTGGAATTTTTTTTGAATACTTGGGAGTGATAATCGGTTGCGCGAATGGTGCCTTAAATAATTCGTAGTTAATTATTGTCGATTTATATTTCGGGTTTATTTTCTTGAGCCATGGATCGTAGAGTGCTAGGAGTTCTTCTTTTTGCATCCCAAAGCGTTGGTCAGTTGTTTGCATGTAGTTTCCGATATAGAGAAGATATTCATTATTATAGAATTTTTTATCCATAAAATTTGTGTGTTCAACGAGCGCAAGAATTGGGGAATTTTTATCACACATATTCAGCCAATACGTAGTATCTGAGAAAAATCTCCTTTTGAGTCTAAGTACCATATTCATTGCGCCGATGTTGATAAGTTTTCTTGCTGAAGATACATAGTTTTTAGGGAGTTGTGGTGCAATTTGGGAAAATAATGCGAGTGGAAGTGTGACAAGTATTTTATCAAACTGTTCTGTTTTACGAGCTGTATGTGTCTTGTAAGTTACTGATGGCGTTTTTTTGGAATTGACAGTTATAACATCCGTATCGTAGAGAAATTTCCCTCCATTTTCTTTAATTTTTTCTTCTAAATGTTTTGCAAATTGTAAAAATCCTCCTTCCGGATATGCCAAAGATTCTGTACGTTTAAAAATTCGTGCCCAAAACCAGGCAAGAGAAACTGCATGAGCATACTCGCCAAGCTTATTTAGCATAAGTGGCTCCCAAATTTTTTGGTACCCTATTTTTCCCATGGTTTTTTTTAAATATGGCACAGCAAGAAAATTTTCTAATGGCCTCCACCATGGATTGTAGCGCAGAAATGCAAGAGAGATTCCCATTCTAATTTTATCAACAGGAGGAAGCTTCGGGAATTTGAGAAGTGAGATTGGGGAGTCCAACTGGTAGATTCCTTCATCAACATAGGATGATGTTTTAGGCCGTTTTACAATAACGGGATGATGTATTTCCGACGCAAGACTCAATACACTCTTGTCGTTGGTAAACCAGTGGTGATAGTGCGCCTCTAGGCTCCATTTCCAGTTCTTTTCTTGATACCCTATTGCAAGACCACCAGGTTTTGAGTCTTTCTCAAAAATAGTTACCCTATACCCTTTTTTTGATAAATAATATGCTGCTGCAAGACCGGTAAATCCAGCACCAATAATTGCAATATTCATAACAATAGCTTTTTATTATAGCGCAAAAAATATTGCTGCTCCTGCAATAATTAAGATAATAGAAGCTATTCCAAGAATTACGGTTTGCGAAACAGTTCCGGGCTTTTCGATTGGAGGAAGGGGGGTTGTGGTAGGGATAAATATGGTTGGGTTTGGAGTAAGCGTTTGAGCTGTAGTAGGAGTTGCGGTGGGAAGCATTCCTGTCGGTGAAGGAGACGTGGTGAGAGTTGGGCTTTGGGTAGGAGAAAGAGTGATGCTAACAGACGGAGTGAGAATTGGACTTGGGGTGAATGTAGGTGTAGCAGAGGGGGTTGCATCTTCTGTGATTTGTGACCCAGATGCAAGTATAGAAATGTCTCGTGAAATTCGGAGCTGGATACCATTTTCGTCAGGTACTTCAAAACTTATAGCGTAGTCTCCTTGGGGAAGATTTTCCTGTGGACGGTAGGACCATTGTCCTTGTTCTGAGATTTGAGTTGTAGTGGTGAGATTAAGTTGAGGAATAGAGATAGTGACAATTCTTCCTGGACCGCCCGTACCAGAAAATTCTGGTCGTTGGTCTATGTACGACTGTGTGTTTCGCGGAGTAGTTACACTCCCTGCTTGTGATGGTGTTGCAATTTCATTCAATTCTCCAAGCCCATCGCCATTAGGAGAGGTATTTGGTCTCATGAGTGCTTCATTAGTAGTGGAGAATGCATATTGTTGATTGAGTGTAATTGCAGGAAGGTTTTGCCCAATTTGATAATTTGTTGTGATTGCTGCCTCGAGTTCTTCTCGTATAAAATTTAAAAATACTGGTGAATCTTGATCGAGCAATACATAGTTAGAGAAATTCTCTAGCTTGAGTGAATTTGTCGGAATAATATATGTCCCATCTTCATTGGTAACAGAAGAGATTATTTGGCTGTTTTCAGTGTGCGCGGTAACGATTGTATCTGGGGCACCTTCTCCATGAGGAAGTAGAACTTTTCCATAAAGTGGGTTTTGGGATGGTGGCGGATTTTCTATAGTTAATCCAGTAGATACAAGATACTCTCCTTCTTTCCGATATTCCTTTCCATCAGAAATAATGATAAACGCGTACGTTTTTTGTGGTTCAAGATTTGGGATTGTAATGTGATGAGAAAAATAGTCGTTTTGTGTTCCAGTCGATTTGTCTCTATCATCAAGAATTATCGTGTTTCCGGTTGTTCCCTCTGAAAGCCGAATTGCAGCAGGAGACGAAAGACCAGTAGTGAACACTACGGTAAATGAGCTATCTGATACATTCGTTATCTGAACATTTTCAGGGACAGAAGTAGGACGAGCTTTTGTTACAAAGAAAACTCCTTGCTGAATAAGCCCAATAGTGATCGCTATCCCGAAAATGAGGAGAATTGCGACAAGAAGGGGCAGGTTTTTCTTGAATGAGTGTAGATCCATATTATTGCAAAGTAGCTGATTCAGATCCTGTTTCTATTATCTGTTCTTGTTCTATCGTGCTGCTTTCTGAAGCACTAATGAGCTCACTATCTTCCCCAATGATTTCTGCTTGTTCGTTGAGGTTTGCGCGTATTTCCTGTCGAGAATCGAGTTGGTTAATCGTTTCCATGTCAAATTGCGGTTCAATAGGTTCGATTTTAATCCGATTTGCAGGAGTAATTTGAGATTCTGTCGTATTATGGTAGACAGTGAGTCCAATCCACGCCATGGTTACAAATGCGCTAAATCCAAATAAAAATATTAAGTTTTTCATTTATTCTTTTATAAAAAATGCACGTCCAGTAATGGTTGCTGAAAAAAGTCCACGTTCTGCACTCCCCGAGGTAATTCGGTCAATACTAATGAGTCGGTCAAAGCTGATAAATTCTTGAGTAAATGTATTAATGTCAGATTCGTCACCTAAAACATTAATAGTTACTGTATAGGAAAATAACGACGAATTTGCGCGGACTGCAGGATAGAGCTCTATTGCACCAGTACTGAGACTTTGAATAGCAAGATTATTGCGGTTTGCAAGTACTTCAATTTTCCGAGTAAGCTCAGGAATTTTTGGTGAAGTTGGAATTGCCCGATAGACTGTTTCCAGTTTACTTTGGATTTGCTGATAGTGCGCTGCAAGGATCTGCAGATTTTGATTTTTTTCAGTCATTTTATCAAGAGTTTCTTTGCTATCTGCCTTTTCTTTATGAAGCTCTGAGATTGTTGCCAAAGTCGGTCGAATTGCGAATAATCCAAAGACTGTTATTGCGATAAGGCTAAAGATCAAGTACAGATATATAATAATTTTATCTTTTCCATAGGCATTTACCGCATTTTGAAATTCATGCCTTAGTCTTTTAAGTTCTCGTGTTAGTCGTTCTTTCATAGATCAAGTTGTGATTCTTTCAGTGCTATTCTCAAGGAAAATTTAATTCCACTACTGGAGGTATTAATTTCGTCAATCGTAATAGAGTTTATTTGAGGGTATTCTTGAATTTTATTTACAAAATTTTCAACGGTAAAAACTGAGAGGGCATTTCCTGAAAGTGCTACTGAGCTTTGATTTACGGTAAGACTGGTCTCAGTAAATTCGCTTACGTTTATTGCAGAAAGAATGTCATCCATGACCTGTACTTTTCCTTTTGTTTCTTCATTAATAATCCTAATATTTTCAAGGCGTTCGTGAATGCCGCGAAAAGCCTTTTCATCGTTCGCCTGAAATCCTACGAGGGCTGCTTCATTATCTATTTTTTCGTGTAAATCTACTATTTGTCCATCTACGAGTAGTCGGTATCCTAGTGCACTGAGTGCTATAAGCTCAATAAGGATTACAATTGCACGCCCAGCTTCAAACGCCCATTTCAGGAATATATTACCAACCGTTATTTGTTTTCTAGAGGATAAGTTTACTGAAATTTTGCTCTTTTTCTCCACATCTCAGCTTACTGAGTTTTAGGAATTTTGTCAAAATGAAATGAGGCGGAGTTGAGCTATTATTTTGAAGGTCGAGCTTTTTTAGGAGAAGCCTTTCTTGCTACAGGCTTCTTCGTTGATTTTGCAGGAGCAGGAGCAATTTTTGCAAGCTGAGATTTAAGGCGAGATGCCTTATTTTTATGAATAATCCCATTTTTTGCAGCTGTGTCTATTTTAGAATATGCGTCAGTGAGAGTAGTCCCGTTTGATTTTCTAATACCTTTTACTGCAGATAAAAACGCCGCTTTTATTTTGCTATTAATCGTTGTTTTCCGCTTGTCTTGTCGAAGCTTTTTTATTGCTTGTTTTGTTACTGGCATAGGCGCATTTTACCATGCTATACTAGAAAACACAATAAAAATTCACCCATATGGTAAAAAATCTTGTCCGAAGAGGATTATCTGCTGTTGCTACAAAGCAATCAAATATTTTTACTGCAGCATTTTTAATTATCATAACGACCGCATTATCTCAGGTTTTAGGAATTTTTAAATATCGTCTTTTTGCTTCGTATTTTGGTGCAACGAGTGACTTAGGAGTTTTTTTGGCGGCATTCAGGATCCCGGATTTACTATTTCAAATTATCATTATAGGGGCGCTTTCTTCTTCATTCATCCCTATTTTTACTGAGAATTTAGTAAAGAAGGAAAAAAAAGATGCCTTTCATTTCGCATCAGCAATTACCACATTGGGGCTTATTATTTTTAGCATAATTTCTTTAATAGTTATAGCCTTTGCTGAGCCGCTTGCTCGAGTTATTGCGCCTGAATTTACTGATGACCAAATTCAACTGCTTGCAAATCTTATGCGGATTATTCAAATATCACAGATTTTTTTCTTATTTGGTACAGTTTTTACCGCCATGCTGCAATCATTCCACTTTTTTCTCGTTCCCGGAATCGCAAATGCGCTATACAACATTGGGATAATTATTGGCGTGTATTTTCTCGTTCCACATTTTGGAATTTATGGTGCGGCATGGGGAGTGGTTCTGGGTGCATTGCTATTTCTTCTTGCACAGCTTCCTTTGATACTTGCAAGTGGGTACATTCCGAAGCTTACATTAAGCTTACATAGCGGTGTAGATAGAGTGCTTCGCATGATGCTCCCTCGCTCAATGACTATTGCCGTTGCGCAAATCGCAATAACTGCAAATGTATTCTTTGCATCGATAATCTCCGCGAGGAGTATTGTTGTATTTGATCTTGCCATGACGCTCATGGCAGCACCTGTTTTATTATTTGGGCAATCTATCGCACAGGCAAGTTTTCCTACACTTTCTAAATCAACCTCAAATTTAGAAGAATTTAAGACGGTATTTAAGAATTCTTTTAATCAGATCTTGTATCTTACACTCCCAATTAGTGCGCTATTTATCGTACTTCGTGTTCCGTTAGTCCGGCTTTTTTATGGGTCTGGGCGATTTGATTGGGAAGCGACGCTTGTAACTGGATATACGCTTGCATTTTTGAGTATTTCAATTAGTGTTCAAGCAGCAACACTTCTCTTGTCGCGTGCATTCTATGCGTTGCATGATACGAAAATGCCATTTTTTATAACGCTTATTGCGGTATTGATAAATATCATATTTTCTATGTACTTTATTATTTTCCAGAAACTTCCCGTGTACTATCTCGCACTATCGTTTTCCATCGGAAATATTATCGGGTTTTTATTTATGATAATTGCTCTTGATAGGAGGATTTCGCTTCCGAAGTTGTCTATTTTTTTGAGTGCTGCAAAAATTGTAATTGCAGCATTTGTAACAGGAGTGGCGCTTTATATTCCAGTAAAACTTTTAGACCAACTTGTATTTGATACAACGCGAACGATAAATCTTTTCTTCTTGACAGGAATAGCATCAGTTGTAGGATTTGGAGCGTATCTTTTTTTCACATGGCTTTTGGATATAGGAGAGTTTCATTATCTTATTGCAGCAGCAAGACGATTTACCTTTGACAACAAAATATCCAAACAAATAAAAGAGATAATTTTTGACACTACAAAACTCAACCCATAATTTTCTATTTGTTGATATAATGAGTCTTCATGAATATCCGAAATTTTGCGATTATTGCGCATGTTGATCATGGGAAATCTACACTTGCTGATAGGCTCATGGCTTTAACAGGAACACTCTCTGGTAAGGACTTAGAGCAGGAGCAGTTTTTAGATAGTAATCCGATCTCACGAGAGCGAGGGATTACTATCAAGCTTGCGCCGGTTCATATGGAGTATTCTCTAAGCGGGAAGAATTATGTGCTAAATCTTATCGATACACCAGGACATGTCGATTTTTCTTATGAAGTTGTAAGAACTTTATATGCTTGCGAAGGCGCTGTGTTAGTGGTTGATGCCACAAAAGGTATCCAAGCACAAACCGTTTCTCATTTTACTGTGGCAAAGGATTTGGGCCTTACGATAATTCCGGTTATCAATAAAATTGATCTGGATAGTGCTGATGTTGAAAAGACAGAGCAAGAGATAGTTCAATCATTTGGATTTGAAAAGAGTGAAATTTTAAAAATTTCTGCAAAATCTGGAATTGGTGTTGAGAATTTATTAGAGGCAATTATTGAAAAAGTCCCCCCACCAAGCGATGCTTTGTCTGATAGCGCGCAAGCACTGATTTTTGATTCGAAATATGATGAGCATCGAGGGATCGTAATTTTTGCACGGGTAAAAAGTGGGGAAATTAAAAAAGGCGATGAGGTGATGTTTTTGTCCGATAAATCAAAAGCACTTGTTATGGACGTAGGCTATATGAGTCCCTCATATTCATCTCAAGGTGAAATTAGAAATGGTGAAGTAGGATATGTGATTACGAACATAAAAGATATTACTCAGGCAAAAGTGGGAGATACGATGACTATCGCAAAGCACCCAGGAAATGCGCTTCCCGGATATAAAGAGCAAAAACCCTTTGTGTTTTTATCTATTTACCCAAGTACCGCGGCTGATTTTCAGAATCTCAGGAAAGCACTTTACTCTCTAAAGCTTACTGATGCGGCACTCGAAATTTTGCCTGACTATTCCACTATTTTCGGTTCTGGATTCCGATGTGGTTTTTTGGGATTGCTGCACGCACAGATTGTTGTAGAACGATTGGAGAGAGAATACAATGTGGATGCATTTACTGCCCCACCGAGCATTGTGTATGAAGTGGATGGCGAAATGATAAGTAGTCCGAAAGATTTTGATATTGCAAAAAATGATATCAAAGAACCTTATATTTTAGGAGAAATATATACACCACTTGAGTATTTAGGCGGAATATTTGAGATCGTGTATTCAATGCGAGGAAAAGAAGGCGATATTGCATACTTTGGAAATCAGGCAAAAATAACATTTGAAATGCCCATGGCATCAATTGTTTATGATTTTTATGATAAGTTGAAATCAGCCTCTGCGGGGTATGCCTCGTTTGATTATGATTTCTTAGACTATCGGAATTCGGATTTAGAACGAGTTGATATTTCGGTAAATGATAAGATCGTTCCTGAACTTTCGTTTATTATTCACAAGACTCAAGTTGAAAGTTTTGCGAGAAAAATCGTAAAAACACTTTCAGAGCATATTCCAAAGCATAATTTTCAAGTTGTGGTTCGTGCACAAATCGGTGGAAAGATTATTGCATCAGAAAAGATCGGTGCGTATATGAAGGCAGTTACTGAAAAGCTGTATGGAGGAGATGTAACGCGTAAGAATAAGCTACGGGATAAACAAAAAGAAGGAAAAAAGAAGATGAAAAGTATCGGGCGCGTAAATGTCCCTAAGGAGGCGTTTATGTCTGTATTAAAGATTTAATTAGAGTGCAACCAATACTACCCCCCCTATTATTACCAGTAATAATCCCCCTACTATCGCAATAGTAGTTCCGACCCCGCCAGGATTTTCAATCGGTGGGGTTGGCGTGAGTGTGGCAGTTGCGGGAATTCCACCGCCAGTAGTAGGAGTTATCTGAGTATTTGATGTGACAGTGATAGGTTGAGTGCAGGATGTGCTTACTGCTCCATTGTTATCGGTGAATACTACTGAGGCAGTGTAGCTGCCAGGTGTTTGGTATGTGTGTGAGAGTTCTGTAGTAACTCCCGTGTTTCCCATTCCGTCTGTTACATCTTGAGAAGTTCCATCGCCAAAATTAAAGGTTGCTTTTTGAATAGTGCCATTAGTGTCTGATCCTTGTGCTGTAAGGGTCATGACAAAAGGTGCTATGCCTGAGGTGCCAGGAGAAGCGGTGATTGTGGTGCAGATTGGCGATTGATTGCCGACCTGTGAAGGTGGGGTTGGTGTGAGTGTCGTAATAGGAGGTGTTGCACTAGGTGTAGCAGATGGGGTGACGATTGCAGAAGGAGTTGGGGATGTATCTACTGTGTTTTGGCATGCGGCAGCAACGCTAATTGCCACCTGTCCTCCACTTAAAAATACATTTTCTGATGTTTGATCATTCGCACTGAGAGAGAATACCCGAGTTTTGCTACTATCAATCTGAATTTTTGCGGGAGTATTGCCAGTTTCCGCAACTGGAATAATGGTAATAGTAGCAAAATCTACAGGAGCTTGGATAGCTTTTGTGACACTTGATCCGATATTGAGCTCTACGCTTGCTTGGCCATTTGAGACTGTTGGGCCACGAAGAATTTGAGGAAAAACATCTTCGTTTGGTTGGATAGTGATATCAAATTTTGTTGCATCATACGTTAAGAAAAGTTCGACAGTGGAAACAATATTTTCTCCGGGGTCTAGTCTGAGTGTTACTGTTTGTTCAGAACATTGAGAGTCATCGAAAGAGATTGTTTGTGGAGAGAAGGTGATCCGCGTTGTAGGAGCGGCAGAAGAGCGTAAGTCTTGTTGGCGACTAATAAAAAGAAGTGTAAGTGGAATTGCGACTAATAAGAGCGCAATATTGCCCAGTATAAAAAATTTATTCTTGAGAATTTTCATCTATTTCAGCGTAGTCAATATAAAGATCAATGTCAATAAATAATATGAAATTATCTTAGCAGAAGACTTGACAAACTGACAGTGCTGTTGTAAACTTTTTTCGAATTCAATAATAGATTTACATTGATACTATGGCAAAAAACAGTGCGACATCAACAATAAAACCACTCTTTTCAAATGTACTTATTAAACCTCTTGAGGCAGAAGCAAAAACTGCTGGAGGAATAATTCTTCCTGATACTGCAAAAGAAAAACCACAGACGGGGCTTGTTATGGCTGTGGGAGACGGAGAGCTTAATGAAGGGAAGATCATGAAAGATTCTATGCTCGTTAAAGCAGGAGATAAGGTGATGTATAAAAAGTGGGGCGGGAATGAGATAAAGGTTGGCAACGAAGAATGGACAATCGTCGAACAAAAAGATATACTTGCCATCGTTCAATAACGGTGGTGTTTGATATTTATTAAGTAAAAATTATGGCAGCAAAAAAAGTTATATATAAAGAAGAAGCACGAAAGAAGTTACTTACAGGAGTAAATAAGCTTGCGGATGCTGTAGCGACAACGTTGGGTCCGAAAGGACGGAATGTTGCGCTTGATAAATCATGGGGTGCACCGAGTGTTATTCATGATGGGGTAAGTGTTGCAAAAGAAATTGAGCTTGCTGATCCATTTGAAAATATGGGTGCACAGCTTGTTAAAGAAGCATCAAGCAAGACTGCAGATATTGCAGGAGACGGAACCACAACTGCAACAGTCCTTGCGCAATCCATTGTGAACGAAGGTAATAAGATGATTACTGCAGGATCTAATCCAATGATCATGCGCCGTGGAATGGAGAAAGCGAGTAGACATATCGTTGCAGAACTTGAAAAAACGAAAAAAGTTATCCAAGAAAGCGATTGGGAGAACGTTGCAGCTATTTCAGCAGGCTCTGAAGAGCTTGGGAATTTGATTGCCGAATCTCTGAGAAAAGTCGGAAAGGATGGGGTAGTTACAGTAGAAGAAGGTCGTGGAATTACAACAGAAATTGATCACAAGGAAGGAATGGAATTTGATAAAGGATATGCTTCAGCATATTTTGTGACGAATCCAGACCGCATGGAGGCAGAAATTGATGATGCATACATTTTAATAACCGATAAAAAAATCTCTAATCTTCAGGAGTTGCTTCCGTTTCTTGAGGAATTTGTAAAAGTTTCCAAGAATCTCGTTATTATTGCAGATGATATAGAAGGTGAGGCTCTTGCGACACTCGTTCTTAATAAACTTCGGGGAACATTTAATATACTTGCAGTAAAAGCTCCAGGATTTGGAGATCGTCGGAAGCAAATGCTTGAAGATATTGCGATTCTTACTGGTGGGACAGTCATTTCAGAAGATACAGGACGAAAGTTTGAAACTATTACGTTAGAGGATTGTGGGCGAGCTGATAAAGTAAAGTCAGACAATGAGAATACCCAAATAATTGGCGGAAAAGGAAATAAGACACAAGTAAACAGCAGGGTGTCACAAATTAAGAAAGAACTTGAAAAGGCGACCTCTGACTTTGATAGAGAAAAGCTTCAGGAGCGACTCGCAAAGCTTGCAGGAGGAGTTGCAGTTATTAATGTAGGAGCAGTTACAGAGGTTGAGATGAAAGACAGAAAAGAGCGGGTAATTGATGCAGTTGCGGCAACGAAAGCTGCTCTTGAGGATGGCATTGTACCAGGAGGTGCAGTAACGCTTCTGAACATCAGCCAGAAGATGGATCCTGCTGTAATTGCAGGAAAGATTGCAGCGAGTGATGAAATAATCGGAGTGCAAATTGTAAAGAGAGCACTTGAGGCCCCGTTTATAAAACTTATTGAAAATGCAGGACTTGATTCAGGAAGACTTATCACGAAAGCACGCGAAGTAAGCGCAAAAGGGTTTGGATATGATGTAATAGCGCTTGATACTGAAGAAAGTGCAATACCGATTGATATGTTGAAGCAGGGAATTATTGATCCGGTTAAAGTAGTAAGATCCGCTGCGCAGAATGCAATCTCTGTTGCAACGATGATTTTGACTACAGAGGCACTTGTTGCAGATGATCCTGAAGTAAAGAAGAATGAACCTCCTATGGGTGGAGGCGGCATGCCAGGCATGGGCGGTATGGGAATGTAGATCCCCATATGTTGGTTACTCTCTCCTGTTTACTACTTTAGCACTCCAAACCTTTTTTGAATGGGGGCTGTATTCTACGTAAATATCTGTTCCCTCTGGATATGATATGAGGTCGCGAAAGAGCTTTTTTTCATAATATTTGCTAATTGGAACTTCTCGAACGGTTATGAGATATGGCTTTTTATTTTTATCAATGAAGTGATTGGATTTTCCTGTTGTGCCAAAAACAGGAGCATATAGATCAAATCGATATTTATCATGACGAAAGAAAATTATGTATATAAAAAATATTAAGCAAGCAAAAGTGACAGGGAGTATAAAAAATGGAGCTATACCCAACGCTTGATAAATCTGTGAAGCGAAAAGAACAAAAAATAATGAAGCAGGGATGAGATAGAGAAAGCATATCATGAGGACAATAATAAGACTATATCGTATCCATTCCGGCATTATATGTTTTCCTTGGTGTCTCTGAAGGAATTCAATTTCTTCGTGTTCTAGTTTGCGAACTGGTCGCGGACGGTCAGTATAAAATTCTTGTTTATCTTCTTGATGTTCCTGAATATTTGTTTGAGAGCGTTTGCTTGATAGTTGGTATATTTTTACTATAATTGTCAAGCCTATGAAAATGGGCACTATGACAAAAATGAGTGAAAAAAAATCCATCGATTCTCATAAGCTTATTACAAATATAGTATAAATACCATGATTGACGCGCATTGCCATTTAAACCTGCATAAATTTGACGATGATTATGATGCGGTAATAAAAGACGCGCTTAATGCAGGCGTAACTACAATTATTAATACTGGAACATCAATACCTTCATCTCGTCGTGCGGTAGAGCTTTCTGAGCAGTACGAGAATCTATATGCAATCGTTGGAATTCATCCGCATCATGCTGATAAGACTGATGTTGAATTCGAAGGAGAGCTTCATACGAATTGGCTTTCTGAGCTTGAAAAGCTTGCAAAACATCCAAAGGTGGTGGGAATTGGAGAAATCGGTATGGATTATTTTTCTTACAAATCTAATGGAATTGTTGAAAAAAAATTACAGGAAGAAGCATTTCGAAAACAAATTGAGCTTTCTCTCAAGCTGAAATTACCACTCCAGATTCATAATCGCCTTGCGTGGGATGATACACTACGGATCTTGCTGGATTACAAAAAAGATTTTCAAAATCCGCCAGGGATGTTTCACTGTTTTTCAGGAAATATTGAGTTTACGAAAAAAGTATTAGATGCAGGATTTTATGTGGGATTTGATGGAAATATTACGTATGGTGGTATTCCGCCAAAAGAAAACACGGCGCTAGTTGACCTTGTACACTTTGTTCCTGTGGATCGAATTATTACAGAAACCGATAGTCCGTTTTTATCCCCGGTTCCATTTCGGGGGAGACGGAATACACCGGCAAGTATCCCGTTGATCATAGAGTTTATTGCAAAGGAAAAGGGGATTACCTATAATAAGCTGAGCCTACAAATAGAAGAGAATTGCAAGAAGCTTTTTTCATTTAAACATGCATGATTTTTTCGAACGATTTTTCGAACGTTATCCCAATAAGTCAATACGACTTTTGGAAATAATTCCTCCGCTCATAGCACTCTTTTTTGTAACAGCTCCTTTTTGGGGATCATTTTTCTTTCCAGTTTGGCTTGCATATTTCATTATTTTCTTTGATGTGTACTGGCTATATAAATCAGTTAATTTAGTGATTACTTCATGGATTGCCGCACGGAAAATCCATAAAGCAGAGAAGATTGACTGGCTTAAGGAGGCAGAAAAGCTGCCAAATTTTGAGAAGGTGACTCATCTAATCGTAATCCCAAGTTATAAAGAGAGTATTGAAAAAATTTCTCTTACTTTAGAAAGTATTAAAAAACAAACATTTCCTGGTGATCGAATGTTTCTATATCTTGCATTAGAGAAGCGCGAGGATAATGTTGAGGAGAAAGCGAAAAAACTTCAGAGAAAATATAAAAGTGTATTTGGCGGATTTTATTATACGCTTCATCCTGATTTGCCCCATGAAGTAAAAGGAAAATCATCAAACCAGGCTTATGCCGCGCGTGATGCATACAAGGAGCTTATTCAGAAGAGGGAAATTGATATTGATTATATGTCTGTTTCTTCGGTAGACGCTGACGTATTATTTGATAGGCAGTTTTATGCCTATCTTGGGCATGCATTTTTGAAGTCAGAAGATCCGCATTATACATTCTGGCAATCAGCAAATGTAAATTATAATAATTTCTGGAAAGTTCCGTCATTTACTCGTATCATCTCATTTTTTGGAAGCTTATGGAGGACATCAATTCTTGTACAGCGGGTGCGCCTTATCCCAAACTCTGTCTATTCATTGTCTTTTAAGCTGCTTCATGATTTAGATTATTGGGATACAGATGTGATTCCAGAGGACTATAGAATTTTTTTCAAGGCATATTTTCGGACAAAAGGACGGGTGGTTGTTGAACCAATTTTTCTGAAAACGTCTATGGATGCAGCTGAGTCACATTCATACGTAAAAAGTCTTATGAACAAGTTTTATCAGGAGAGGCGTTGGTCTTGGGGGATTTCTGACGATGCGCTTTATGTGAAATGGTATCTGACGGTGAAAGGAGTGCCATTTTTTAGAAAGACGCTACTTGTATTGAATGTATTGATTGATCATATATTATGGCCAGTAAATTGGTTTATTATTACAATCTCTGCAAATGCAGTTGTAATTTTGAATCCAGTGTTTTCTCGGACAAGTTTGGGTTATACGCTCCCCCAACTCTCTGGGTTTATACTCACACTCTGCCTGTTTTCTTTAGTGGGGATGATTTATGTTGACTATACAATGCGGTCAAGAAGTAGCTTTGCGAAACAGTCAAGGATACGACAATTTCTCTTCCCTCTCGAATTTTTATTTATGCCTATTGGGGGATTTCTCCTTTCTGCGCTTCCTGCACTGCTTACACATATTCAGCTCATTTTGGGAAAGCGAATGGAGTATAAGGTTACTGATAAAGTCTGATGCTAAAGCGATTTTTTAATGCCGAAGTAAAGCCTCACAAAGATGCGTGGTTTGTGATAGGATGTGTTCTTATTTTTGGATTATTGCGCCTGCCATCACTTTCCGAGCCCTATTGGTATGGTGATGAGGGCATTTATCAAGTTATTGGAAAAGCGATACAGGATGGTAGGGTTTTGTATCAAGATATTTGGGATAATAAACCTCCTCTTTTGTATTATATTTACGCTCTTTTTAATGGTGAACAATTTTTTGTTCGCCTATTCTCATTTATTCTAGGAGGACTTAGTGTAATCGCGTTTTATTTTTTAGGAAAAAAAATATTTCAGAAAAAAATAAGTGTCATTGTTTCAACAACGGTATATGCGCTCTTTTTTGGTCTTCCAATTATTGAGGGGAATATTGCAAATGCAGAAAACATTATGCATTTGCCAATTCTTGTCTCTGCACTCCTCCTCTTTTTTTATCTTGAGAAGAGGAGAGAGATATATATAGTGCTTTCAGGGGTAATTTTATCATTTGCTTTTGCTATAAAAATCGTTGCGATATTTGAATTTAGCGCGTTTATAATATTTCTCTTTTTGTTTAAAAATCCTTCATTTAAAATTGCAAAAATTCATCAGTTTTTGAATTTCAAAAAAATGCAGGCAGAGCTGTTGTTTTTTGTAGGTTTTATTTCACTGTTAGGAGTATTTGGCTTTTACTTTTTCCTTTTACATGCATTTCCTGATTTTCTGTCAGGAGTTTTTTCGGAAAATATTGATTATGTGGGTGCCGGGAATAATTTAGTATTTCCTATGGGTATTTTATTTATCAAGATAGCAATATTAGTCGGAGTTGTTTGTGGAATTTATATATGGAGAAAAAAATTGACAAAGGCAGAATTATTTATTTTTCTTTGGCTCGCATTTGGATTATTTAGTACATTTTTCTCTCAACGAGCCTATCTTCATTATGTGCTGATGTCTCTAATTCCTGTTTGCTTGTTGATAGGAAACATTATCGATTCCCCCATGAATAGGATAGGGAAAATTATAGTGTTGTTTGGAGTTCTTGGGATACTATATTTTAATTTTGGAATTTATAAAAAAACAATTTCGTATTATGGGAATTACTTTGCCTTTATTACAAATGATAAACCCATTGGGAAATATCAAGCATTTTTTGACAGTAATACCCCACGAGATTATGAGCTTGCGCGATTTATTAGAGAATTGAAAGAAGAGGGTGAAACGGTCTTTGTCTGGACAGATAGTGCGCAGATTTATGCGCTCTCTGAAACTCTCCCTCCAGGGAAGTATATTGTTGCATATCATATAACCTATTATAATAATGCTATAGATACTATGAGGGAAAAAGTTCTAGAGCAAAACCCACGATATATTATAAAAACTAAGGATTCAAAAGAGCTTAATATGATTATTCCGTCCTATTCTTTGAAGTATAGGATTTCGGATGCAAGTATTTATGAAAGGCAAAATTAACATACTGTATAAGGATAAATTTTTACGTTACTCATCAACTCTTACGGCAGTTTTTTTACTTGCAGTAAGTAGTTTGGTTGTATTTTCTTACCCACATCTTCCTCCATTAGTCCCGTTATTTAACAGTATGCCATGGGGAATGATGAGGCTGTATTCTGGTCAAATGGTTATAATACTCCCGATTTTTGTACTCGCAGTTGTTCTGATAAATATGGTATTAGTAATAACAATCTATAAAAAATTTACCCTTCTCGCTCGTATAATTTCATTTAATTCTTTCCTGTTTTGCTTACTGGGGACATTCGCATATTTACAAATTTTATTTTTAATTTATTAGATGGATTTTACATTATTATTACCGCTCATTGTTGCATTCTTGGTAACGATAATGTTAGTTCCTCCGACAATCCATTTTGCAAAAAAATTTGATTTTATCGATGATCCAAAAAGGCATAAACATCCTGCGATCCTGCATAAAAAACCAATTCCTCGAGCTGGAGGACTGCCGATATTTCTTGCAGTTGCTCTTGCCGTTTTTGTTTTTATTCCGATAAATTCTCTTACGCTTGCGATTCTCGGTGCTTCATTTATAACTGTTATTACAGGGCTTCTTGATGATAAGTATGATTCGTCTCCGTATCTGAGATTTTTTATTAATATTATCTGCGCGTCCTTGGTTGTATTTTCCGGTGTTTCAATCCCGTTTATCACAAATCCGTTTGGCGGGATTTTGCATTTTGATACGATGTATCTGTTTTCTTTGGGAACTGTTACTATTCATGTAGGATCTATTTTAGCGATTTTATGGATAGTTTGGGTGATGAATATGTTGAATTGGAGTAAGGGAGTGGATGGGCAAATGCCGGGGATTGCAGCTATTTCTGCGGTCATTATCGGAATAGCGTCATTGCGATTTTTTCCAATCGAATCTATTAACATGGAAATCGCCCAATTTTCATTTATTGTAGCGGGAGCAGCGTTGGGATTTTTAGTATTTAATTTTTATCCTGCAAAAATTTTTCCCGGGTACAGCGCTACGATACTAGGTTTTTTGCTTGGAGTATTATCAATAACTTCGGGGGTAAAACTTGCGACAGCAGTGCTTGTTATGGGAATTCCTACGATTGATGCTTTGTTTACAATAGTACGAAGAATTCTTTCTAAGCGTTCTCCATTCTGGCATGATAGAGGGCATCTTCATCATATGCTCTTGGAATATGGGATGGGGCATCGGAGTATTGCAGCATTTTATTGGCTTATGTCCTTAGTATTGGGACTCATAGCGTTGAGTGCATCAAGTCGCGGAAAGGTATTTGCTATAATTCTTTTAATCGTTTTATTTAGTGGTCTTTTTTTCATGTTGAGGTTTATAACAAAAGAGGAAAATGAATATGAATAGTCATTTGTATGCAGTTTTTAAATTGTTGAGACCGCGTCAGTGGATAAAGAATCTTGCGCTTTTTGCAGCAATTACATTTTCTGGTCAGCTGTTTGATTCGACATCTTTTTGGCAGGTAATTACTGCATTTATCGCATTTTGCTTACTCTCCTCATCTACATACATTGTGAACGATTTACTCGATGTACATAAAGATAGGCTTCATCCATTTAAAAAAAATCGCCCTATTGCGAGCAAAAAAGTCTCTGTTTTTGAAGCGATTATTATTCTTGCGATAACACTCAGTACCGCTCTATTTATTTCCTTCTCCCTCGGGTTTGTGTTTTTTGTGTTAGCGTTGTTGTATCTTCTCTTGCAACTCTTGTATTCATTGATTTTTAAGTCGATTGCAATATTTGATATTTTATTTATTGCATCCGGATACATCTTAAGAATTCTTGCCGGTGCATCAATTTCAAATTTCCACATTTCTGTGTGGCTTCTTCTAACTACAATCTCACTATCACTTTTCCTTGCAACAGGGAAGCGGAGGTCTGAGTTAACACTTCTTCAAGGAGCGAAAAATATTCGAGTAGACGAGATTCGCAAGAGCCTATCTCATTATTCAGAACCGCTTTTGGGCTCATTTTCAGCAATCTTTGCTACTTCGACGTTTGTGTTTTATGCAATGTTTACCTTCCTTGCAAATCCATCAGGTTTAGAAATTCAAATCGATGTATTACTGCCAGAATTTTTACCATTTGAATTATTAAAACGAAAATGGCTTATGATAACAATAATTCCGGTTATTTACGGAATTATGCGGTATCTTCAAGATATTTATGAAAAGAAAGAAGGAGAGAGTCCTGACAGAGTGCTTCTTTCGGATAAATCTTTGTTGGGGGCAGTTATTTCATGGGCACTGTTAGTAATATTTATAATTTATGTCCTGGGAGGTTAATTAATTTCTGCAAATTGGCTACTTATCCAGCCTGTTGTATTTTCATCTATTCTTATTTGATACCAAGCATTTCTTTCTGAAATAAATTCAAATTCGTCCCCAGTATCTACTCGTGTTACTTCGGAAAAGCTCGTTCCTGGACCACTTCTTACTCGTAGGAATCCGTTTGGAGTTGTAAGAATAGTAGTGATTTGAATTTTTGCTGCTTCGTCCTCTGTAGGTTCTTCTTCGTCGTCTTTTTCTTCGTTGAGTCTTGCAGAGCTAGTGGCTTCTTGATTTGATATTTGTTCTAATTTTTCATTAGCTCCTTGGGTGCCAAGGTACGCTTCTATTATGAGTCTGTGATTTTTTATCATCTTAATTTGTATTGTTTTTTCTTGGAATCCTTCTTTATTAATTTTTAACTCATGTTCGGATTCTGAGAGGTCCGTTGCCTTATAGGGTGTTGCGCCTCGAGAAACACTATCGATAGTAATAATTGCATTATCAGGGAGAGAAGTGATAACAAGCTCTGGATTTTCTGAGTTGATTTTTTCCAAAGTGAGGATGGATGCGCTTGCGAATGCACCAGGAAGGAATGTCCGTTCTACTGCAGTAAGTACTCCGCCATTAATAGAGATTTTTGTGCTAAATGCAGAAAGAGTTTTATCTTCAGGTTCAATTCGTAGGTCGTATATGCCAGCGGGGATAGTATCGCTTTCGTTGCATTTACAAAGAGGTGCTGTGCCAATTTCCGTGCCATTAAGGAATACAGTGCCTGCAATATTTGTCTTTATTTGAAGCGCTCCTTTTCCAGGAGTTTTGAATGAATCAATAATTTTTACAAAGAGGAATAGACCAGCGCAAATTAAAATTACGGCAAGTAAAAACAATAACTTTCTTCTCATGAAGATAATGATATCAGACGATAAAAGTGTTGACAAATTAGCAGTTATTATGATACATTGCTAATGTACATACAAACGGAAGGAGGTGAAAAATATGGCAATCATACGATGGAATCCTTGGAATATTGAACGATTTTTTGAAGATGATTGGGATCTCCCTACAATCCCCGGTGTCTCTCGCTTGATGGGCCAAGGTTTAAATATTTATGAAACTGCGGACACGGTAGTTGCAGAAGCAGCAGTCCCTGGACTCCTTGAAGATAGAATAGATATAACGTTTGAGGATGGGGTAGTCCGGGTAACTGGAAGCGCTGAAGATAGGCAGGAGGAGAAGGATAAGAGGCGCTATTTTATGTCATCTATGGCAACGTCATTTAGTTATTCTTTCCGAGTTCCGGAGGGAATTGTTCGAGATGAGGAGCCAAAGGCAGAGCTTGAGGATGGCATTTTGAAGCTCACCTTTAAAAAGGTTCAAAAACAGGAACCGAAAAAAATTAAAGTTTCGAAAAAGGTAAAGGCTACAAAATAGCACGTCCTTTTCTGAAAAAAAGCCCTCGAAGTATCGGGGGCTTTTTATTTAATTCGGGGAAATAACGGTTCGATTGCAACGATTTTTTCTTTTGTAAAATGAGTGAGAATTTTTTCAGATGTTTCTGGAAGAAAGGGCCTGAGAAGCTTGGCTATCTGTATGACCTCGAGGACGTAATAGGTAAGGCGTCGAGTCAGTTTATCGGTATTGGTAATTTTCCATGGTTCATCCTGATTTATGGCAACATCAAGCTGTTTAATGTAAGAATTCACTCTGGTAAGTGCTTTCGAGAATTCAAAGCTCTCTAGTGCTATATTATATTCGAGGTCCTGCCTGTGGGAAGTTTTCTGTTCATAAGATAGGGAAGTAGATGCTGTTTCGCATAGTTTTGCAATGCGTGCACATAAATTTCCCAGGCCATTTGCAAGATCAGCATTATATACAGTTTTAAGTTTTTCTTCAGAAAAGTCACCATCCTCAGTAGAAGGGATCTGGCTGAGGAGATAATAACGGAGTGCATCTACGCCGTAGGTTTTAATAAGCTCCAATGGATCAATAACATTCCCGAGCGTTTTAGACATTTTTTGCCCATTTACGGTGAAATATCCATGGACAAATAATGTCTTTGGTAACTCGAGTTTTGCAGAGAGTAAAAATGCTGGCCAATATATAGCATGAAATCTTAAAATCCCTTTTCCAATTACATGTACATCTGCTGGCCAAATACTCCTATCCTCTACTCCACTTCTATAAATATTTAATGCGTCAAACCATACATACATTCGTTGTGAGTCATCGTTTGGGACAGGTACTCCCCAGTTTTTTGCACGCTCATTGCTCCTGCTAATGCTGATATCCTGGAGGCCTTGTTTAAGAAATGATAATACTTCATTTTTTCTCGAGTTTGGGATAATTTGGATTTCTCCTGATTCGATAATTTCAATAAGTTTTCTTTCATAGTTAGATAATTTAAAAAAATAGTTTTCTTCGCTCACCTCTTCTAGTTTTTTTCCGGGATGTTCGAAGCATTCCCCATTTTCATTTAACTCATTTTTTTCATAGAATGCCTCACATCCGACACAGTACAACCCAGTGTATGTTTTTTTGTAGATATCGTTATTCTCAAGGCATCGATTCCAGAATTCTTGAGAGGATTTGTGGTGCGAGGGAGCGCTTCCTTTCTGAAATACATCGAATTGGACATTGAGATTTTTTGCAAGATTTTCAAATAGTTTACTGTTTTTGTCTACGAATGCTTTTACGCTTTCATTCGCATGTTCTGCTGCCTGGACATTTTTGAGTGCATTCTCATCTCCACCGGAAAGAAGTGTTGTATCATCACCTAAGAGTCTATGGTATCGGGCGATAACATCTGCTTGCACAAATTCTAGCGCATGACCGACGTGTGGCTTGGCATTTACATACGGAATTGCCGTTGTTATATAAAACTTCATAATGTAGGGGAATTGTATCAGCTGACAATTTCTAACTCAAGCACGCTGTGATATAAATTGATCGATGAGAATTATGAGAAACACGAGGAGGATTGGATACAATATATTGGTGAATCCGAAAAACCGCAATAAGAGTATAGTGAATATGTAGCTTCCCAGAAAGATTCCTCGAATATAATTAGCAAAAATAAAGCTTCCGAGAAGGGCTGTTGATATAAAAACTAAAAGAAAAAAAAAGATAAATGGCGAGATTGGAAGTGAAAAGAACGTTTGTTTGTTTGGAGATATAAAAATGATAAACAGGACAAGGCAGAGAAATAAAATAAATGAAGATAATAATGCGGGGATAAACGATTTTCTTTGATGCATAGATATAGCGTAGCAAAAAAACAATGATTTGACATCATGGAGGCTCTTGACAAGACTTAGCAGTCATGCTATATTAGTGCTAATACTCAATAAACGTTTAGCAGGTATGTACGATTTAACGCAGCGACAAATCGAGATCTTGAAGCACATTGTCAAAGAATATACAGATACAGCAAGTCCAGTTGGGTCTGAGACTCTTGAGAAAAAATATGACTTGGGAGTAAGTCCAGCTACGATTAGGAATGAAACGGCAAGCATGGTAAAAAAAGGATATCTTGCAAAAGCCCATTCCTCATCAGGAAATGTTCCAACTTCAAGAGCAATAAAGCTCTACATCAACGAGCTTATGAAAGAAAAAGAGCTTTCTGTTGCAGAAGAGGTTGAGGCAAAAGAAAATATTTGGGACTTGCGTTCAAAAGAAGCACAGTTTTTACGTGCAGCAACAAAGAAATTGGCAGAGAAGACAAAGTCACTTGCTGTTGCGAGTACGAGCGTAGGCGATTTATTTTTTGCAGGATATTCAAACATTCTCTCAATGCCAGAATTTTATGACATTGATGTCATGAAGAACTTATTAGCAATTTTAGATAATGAAGAGTATTTTGATGCAATTTATGGAAGGATTACTGAGAAATGTACGGTAATTTTGGGAGACGAGTTTGAGCAAGAAGTTTTGAGACCGTATAGTTTTGTTTTTGCAAAATTTAATACAAGGCGAAGTTATACAGGAACGATTGGTGTTATCGGACCGTTCCGGATGCGATACGAATACATCTTGCCAGTTGTTCGATACTATGGGTCACTGGTAGATGAGGTTGCAGATTGGTAAAATGAAAACATACTATGAAAGAGGAGAAGAAAACAGGTAATAAGAAAAAGACTGATGTAAAGGACTTTGAAAATCAAATAGCAAATCTTGAAGAGAACTTGAAGAGGGCACTTGCTGATTATCAGAATCTTGAAAGACGCGTCCTTGAGGAGCGAGCAGGTTCTATCAGATATGCAAACGAAGAGCTCTTAAAAAGGCTTTTGCCGGCTTTCGATAATTTATACTTAGCAGAAAGATATATTGAAGATGAAGGAATTAAGCTAACTATTAAGAAGTTGACGGAGAGTCTGCAGGAGGTAGGAGTTGTAAGAATCGAAGTATTGGGGAGGGAGTTTGATCCGAATCAAATGGAGTGCGTTGATGTGGTAGAGGGAAAAAAAGATATTGTAGTTGCAGAATTGATGCCAGGGTTTATGCTATTTGATAAAGTAATTCGGCCCGCACAGGTAAGAGTAGGGGGTGGCGAAGAGAATATTTAATTTATATAAAGTATTAAGGAATTGATACTTGATATAAGCGAAATATTTGATAAAAATAAAACAATAAATGTAATTATGGGAAAAATAATAGGAATAGATTTAGGTACAACGAATTCTTGCATGGCTGTCATGGAGGGTGGAAGTCCGAAGGTAATTTTTAATTCGGAAGGTAAAAACACGACCCCGTCAGTAGTTGATCCTGTTGAAGGAGTGGTAGGAGAAGTTGCGAAGCGTCAGATGGTTCTAAAACCGGAAAAAATTATTTACTCTGTAAAGAGGCTTATGGGAAGACGCTTCAAGGATAAAGAGGTACAGGAGGCTATAAAATTCCTTCCGTATAAGATCGTCGAAGGAAAAAATGGGATGGTGGCAGTTGAAGTAGACGGAAAGACATATACTCCACAGGAAATTTCAGCGAAGGTTCTCCAAAAACTCAAAAAGGATGCAGAAGATTATCTTGGTGATAAAGTAACGCAAGCAGTAATTACTGTCCCTGCATATTTTGATGATGCTCAGCGTCAGGCGACGAAACAAGCAGGTGAAATTGCTGGGCTTGAAGTGCTCAGAATTGTAAACGAGCCGACTGCAGCTGCACTTTCTTATGGAATGGATAAAAAGCATGCACACACAATTGCAGTATATGATTTGGGTGGTGGAACGTTTGATATTTCTATTCTGGAACTTGGTGAGGGTGTATACGAAGTAAAGGCCACAAATGGAGACACGCACCTTGGAGGAGATGATTTCGATCAAGCGTTGATCGACTATCTCGCAGATGAATTTAAGAAAGAACACAGTGTGGATTTGCGAGCGGATAAGCAGGCTTTGCAGCGTCTGAAAGAGGCGGCTGAGAAAGCGAAAATAGAACTCTCTTCTTCAAAGGAGGTAGAGATCAATCAGCCATTTATCACCATGTCTGATAGTGGCCCACTTCATCTCACGACAAAGCTCTCTCGCTCAAAGCTGGAATCTCTTGTTTCAGATTTGATTACGAGAACTTTTGATCCGGTAAAAAAGGCGCTCAAAGATGCAAAAGTAGAATCAGGGAAAATTGATGAAGTTATCCTGGTGGGAGGAATGACGCGAATGCCAAAGATTGTGGAAGAAGTAACAAAGTTTTTTGGGAAGGAGCCAAATAAGTCTGTAAACCCTGATGAGGTTGTAGCAGTTGGTGCTGCAGTACAGGCTGGAGTTTTAGGGGGAGATGTGAAAGATGTTCTACTTCTTGATGTCACACCATTAACACTTTCTATTGAAACGCTGGGCGGAGTCGCAACGCCATTAATTGAGAAAAATGCGACAATTCCTACGAAGAAATCACAAATATTTTCAACCGCAGCTGATAATCAAACTCAAGTAGAGATTCATATTCTTCAAGGAGAGCGCCCAATGGCCGCTGATAATAAGTCGCTTGGACGTTTTATTCTTGATGGAATTCCACCAGCACCACGAGGCGTGCCTCAGGTTGAAGTGACATTTGATATTGATGCTTCAGGAATGTTGTCTGTTACTGCAAAAGACAAAGCAACTGGAAAAGAGCAAAGCATTACGATTACTGGATCTACCGGTCTTTCTGATGAAGAAATACAAAAAATGACAAAAGAAGCGGAGATGTATGCTGAAGAAGATAAAAAGAAAAAAGAGATTATTGATGCAAAAAATAGTGCAGAGGCGCTTATTATTACTACTGAGAAGACAATCAATGATATGAAAGATATGAATGAAGATGATAAGAAAGGCCTTGAGACTCTTATCTCTGATTTGAGAAAGACGCTTGAAGGAGAAAGTAGGGATGAGATAGAAAGCAAAACAAAGGAACTTTCTGAGGCACTCTCAAAGATTGGTGAAAAAATGTATTCTCAAGCTGAGCAAACAGATTCTTCAGATAAGACTTCTTCAGATGATACGAAAGAAGCTCCTGAAAAAGATACAAAAGAATCTAT
The DNA here is from genome assembly GCA_964472415.1 of uncultured Gammaproteobacteria bacterium. Lineage (GTDB taxonomy): Bacteria > Patescibacteriota > Microgenomatia > Levybacterales > GWA1-39-11 > JBCLLY01. The sequence goes on along the minus strand of CAYYLC010000002.1, from coordinate 63,154 downwards.
GGAAGGTGAAGTCGTAGACGAGCCTGACGTAAAAAACTAATTTCCTCTTCTCCAATTCTTGTCTTGCGTTCTTCTGCATGATACGATGATACTATGGCTGTGTGTGCTCCTAGTGAAATAATGACAGATTTTGGGTGTATCCCGAATGACCCTGTCGGATTTGTTGAGAAATTTTATGGAATAGGGCTTGGGTTTATTGGAATGGTTGCGCTTATTTTTATTATTGTGGGTGGGTATTATATTATGACTTCTCAGGGCGATCCAAGTAAGCTTCAAATAGGAAAATCATACATAACGTATTCTATTATTGGCGTCTTGCTTGCTGTTTTCGGGTTTGTGTTTATGCAAATTATTAGTGGAGATATTTTACAAATTCCCGGATTCAGCTAAGCTATGAAACGATTACTGCCCATATTGTTTACCACAGTCCTATTTTTATCAGGTGTCTTTTCCTTTCCCGGCACTGCTTCAGCACAAGTTGTGGGCACTACCCCTGTGCCCGATGTGTTAGCCGATTGGAGAGAAGATCAAGAGGTAACGTTTATTGGGAAAACGGCAGCTCGTGCAAATGCGTTTTTAGAATGGACATTGCAGAATTATGAGTGGATTGATCTTGGAGAAGATGCTGCAACGAATCCTCTAGCAGTATTTTGGAGCGAGATTCTTCGAATAGTTCTTGCGTTAATCGTACTTTTTATTCTTGTTGCTGCGTTTATTATGATTATTACAAGAGGGCAGAATCTTACCATTGTGCGGTTTATTCCTCGATTCATCATAATTCTCCTTTTTATTGTTTTGTCCTTTGCGATTGTGAGATTTCTTTATCAGTTTTTTGATGTTATTCAAGGTTTCTTTCTTGCAACGACAGATCCAGAGTCTCAGAATGAACGATTGATTGATCCAACAGACCTTCTCTATATAGGATTTGATTATCAATTTATGGGTTATCGAAAGGCAGGTATCCAATATGATGAGTCTGCCTATATTTCGCTTTTACTTGTTCGGATTACTGCGGTGACATATTATGTGATGTCAGGTATTCTCCTAATCAGGAAAATTATATTATGGTTTTTTCTTATCATCTCGCCTGTTTTTCCGCTTTTAATCTTTTTTTCTCCACTGAGAAATACTGCCAAAGTATGGGTGGGAGAATTTTTCCGATGGCTTTTATACGCTCCTCTTTTTGCGATTTTCCTCCATGGTTTAGTTGGAATGTGGCGAGATAGAATTCCATTAGGATTTGATTTTTCTGGAGTAGAACAAGGTCAGGTAGTATATCCGACAGCAATTAGTATTTTACTTGGAGGTCCAGCGCAGCGAATCGGAATTACAAATTCTGTAAATTTGAGTGACACATTTGCACAGTATGTCGTAGCGCTCTTAATGCTCTGGGTAGTGATCCTCCTTCCCTGGCTGTTGTTGCAGATATTTTTGGATTACATAAATAATGCATCATTTACCGAGACTGCGTTGTATCGGCGAATAGCAAGGACAAACATTCCATTTATCAATCAACCTGCTGGATCTCCTCCTGGATCTCCTCCTCCCCCACCGCCAATTAGTCCGGCAGGAGCTGGGCGTGCTATGAGTTTGCCATTTTCAAATAAGCGGCAAATGCAGATACCTGTTAAGAAAATAACGAGTGCTGATGTAAATAAAGGGGTATCTTCTCAACAAAGGACTTCTGCAGTTACAAATGAAACGACAGAGGTAATGCGACTTGCAAATCTCTCAATTCCAAAAATGCGTGATATTGCGCGTATGGAATCAGCCTCATTGACAAAAAATCAGACTATTCAGCAGCAGCGCACTGAGGTAACAAATAAGCTGAGTCAAATCTCATCTCCTGCGACAGCTCCTGTTATTGAACGTGAGAAGTTTACAACTATTAAAGAAAAATTGGTTCAAATGCAGCAGAAGGGAGACCCTCTTGCATCTTCTATTTTGAGTGCGTCACGTCTTGGATCACAAGTTGGTATGCGAGGACGAATGGCAGGCGAGATGGTAAAGAATCGTTTGAATCTTACGCTTCAGCATATCGCGTCTCCTACAAGAGCACTTTCTCCCCAAGAGCGACAAAAGGCACAATCTATTCGTGAAGAGTTACTCTCTGCGCAGAGTCAAGGGAATCCGCTCGCAACCTATGTTTTGGACATGAGTAATAAGGTTGCAAGTGAGACAATTAATGAGGAAGAGCGACAATCACTTCTCGATAAAGTAAAGGAGAAATTATTTGCAGAAAAAGAGAAAGGAAGCCAGCTTGCAGAAAAAGTACTTCCGCAAGAAGGGGTAAGTGCTATTGCACAAGCATCACTGCCGGTAGTCAATCGTGTTCAACAAGTAAGCTTGGATGAGTATGAAGAAGTAAAGAATATATGGAAGGAAAATTACGCCAATATGGAACCACCAGCACCGCTTGATGGAAAGAGGCTTTCAAAGGAAGAGTGGGTTACTCAGGATGGTCAAAAGATAGAAGAAGCAATAAATCTCTTAAGCTCTCCAGATCAAACACAAATACAAAAAGGCATGGAAACAGTTTCGGATGTGTTGCCATTCTTGTTAATTGGAGGATTTTCAAAAGCAGAGGTTATTGCATATCTCAAGGCAAAGCAAGCTGCTGGTCGTGAGGTGCTAGAAGCATTAACCCAAAAGCGTGAGGAAGATGATATGCTTCTTAAAAATAAGCCACGGCAAGAATCAGCTTCTGCTGAGATGGTTATGCGACGAGAATTGCCAATTGAGCAAAATAAAGATAATAATTCAGGAGAGCAAGATGCATAAAGGGACTTATAATTTGGTCAATAGTTTGTAATTTGTCTATAATAGAAATATGTTTGGAGACTTATTTAAGAAAAAACAATTTGATGAGGCGAAGCCTGCACCACAGAACCCGCAGGGTCTATTTGCGCCAAATAATCAAGTAGTAGGGCAAGGTGATCCTCAGCAAAATCAGATGGTTCAGGGAGCACCACAGATGCCTTTGCAAGGATATCCCCCTCAAGTTCAAATGCAAAATGGAATGGCCCCAAATCAAGGTATTGCGGGAACAACTATGGATCCGTCAAAACGACAAAACGTTAATGCTCTTTCCCATTTGGATTCTAGATCCAATCAAATTCTTCAGCAGGCTCAGAATGACGCCAGACGTTTTCAGCATCCTACAATTGAGCCTGATATGCTTCTTCTTGCGTTAACGCATGATCGAGAGATATATAAAATTCTCCAGAAGCATCAAGTAGATGTGGCGCTGCTCGCACAGGAAATTGAAACACATCAGCAAACGGGAACTGCAACAACTCCTCCAATTTTATCAGAAGCAACACAGAGGATCTTTGATGAAGCGTATCAGAATTCTCAGAAACGAGGAACAAGCTTTGTTTCACCAGAAGATTTATTGCTTGCGCTGTTTTCTTCTGAGTCAGCTGCACAACTTCTTTCGGCGAAAGGAATAGAAAAAAAGGCTTTTGAGGAGGCAATCCAAAAAGATACAAAGTTCAAGACCGGTAAAAAAAGTGTTATTGAGGAGTTCGGAATCGATTTAACGCTTGAGGCGCAAAACGGAAAGCTTGATCCAGTTGTCGGCCGTGAAAAAGAAATAGAGCGCACTGTGCATATATTGCTCAGGCGGAGTAAAAATAATCCAATTTTAATTGGGGAGGCAGGAGTTGGAAAAACAGCAATTGTTGAAGCACTTGCACAGTTAATGGTCCAGAAAAAACTCCCAAAAGAACTTCAAGATAAGAAAATAATTCAACTTGATTTAACTTCTCTTATTGCTGGGGCTTCGCATAGGGGAGAATTTGAAGAGCGATTGAAGAATGTCATTAAAGAAGTGATGCTTTCTGAAGGGAAATATCTATTATTTATTGACGAGATTCATACGCTTATTGGCGCTGGTTCAACAGATGGTGCGATGGATGCATCAAACATCATTAAGCCATATCTTGCACGAGGGCAATTGCAGATTATTGGGACTACGACTACTGCAGAATATAGAAAGTTCTTTGAAAAAGACAAGGCATTTCAGAGACGTTTCCAGGCGATAATTGTAGAAGAGCCAAGCGTCGAGACGGCAATAGAAATGATGAAGGTTTTACAGGTAAAATATGAAAAGTTTCATAATGTAACTATCACTCCTGAGGCAATAGAATATTCAGTAAAACTCTCGAAAAAATATATCGGTGAGCGGCACCTTCCTGATAAATCAATTGATTTAATAGATGAGGCAGCAGCGGAGGTAAAGCTTATGGCTGCTGAGGGGAAGCGAAAAGATACACAAGTTGTTAGGGCTGATATAGAAAAGGTTGTAAGTGCATGGACAGGAATTCCTGTTACAAAACTTACTGAGGATGAAAGTAAAAAGCTTTTGCAGCTTGAGGATTTGATTCATCAAAGGCTAATTGATCAAGAAGAGGCAGTAAAGGCAGTCTCAGAAGCAGTGCGTCGTGGGAGGATTGGTCTCGCTTCGGCAAATAGGCCAATAGCATCATTTATGTTTTTGGGTCCTACAGGAGTCGGAAAAACAGAGCTTGCAAAAACACTCGCAGAAATTTTATTTGGAAGAGATGATGCGATGGTCAGGCTCGATATGTCTGAATATATGGAAAAACATGAGGTTGCAAAGCTCATTGGTGCACCTCCTGGATATGTAGGGTATGAAGAGGGCGGACAGTTAACTGAGGCGGTCAGGCATAAGCCATATTCTATAGTGTTGCTTGATGAGGTAGAGAAAGCACACCCGGATGTATTTAATATCCTTCTTCAGCTCCTTGAGGATGGAAGGCTAACTGATAATAAAGGAAATACGATTTCATTTAAAAACACGATTGTTATTGCAACATCAAACATTGGGAGCAGATTGATTCAAGAAACATTAATTACACAAAAAGAAGTAAAGGAGCTTTCTGTAGCAGATAATAAGGAAAAAGGGGCAGAGGTAAGTGCTGAACAGGCTCAAGCTGTGCCTAGTGCTGAAAATCAAAATTCTCAAAATGAACAGCCACCGAGCTCAAGTGTGGAAGCAGGAATGACAGATGAGGAGAAAATTGATGAGAAAGTATTCCAGGAGCTCTCCAAGAATCTTATGGATGAGCTTATCAAATTCTTTAGACCAGAACTTATAAATAGGTTTGATGGTGTTGCCATTTTTAAACCATTGACTCAAAAATATATGAATGCGATCTCGAAGTTGGGGATTAAGAATACGCAGAAACTTTTGAAAGAGCAAGGATTCGGGCTCGAGATAACGGAGAAAGCAGTTGAGATTTTAGCAAAGGATGGATTTGATCCTGTGTATGGTGCCCGTCCGTTGAGGCGACTCATCCAGTCAGTTATAGAAAACCCGATAAGCATGGATATTATTGGGAAGAAATTTGTTCAAGGAGATATAATTATCGTAGATTATGATGAGCAAACGAAACAATTTACTTTTAAAAAATCATTGAATTCACAGAATCAGCAGCAGGAGATGGGAGCTCCTCCTCAACAAGGTACAATTCCAGTAGACCCTAATAATCCAACTGCCCAACAAAACCCTACGCAATTGGATCCGTCTCTTAGGCAAGATGGTGTGCAACAGGGAGGGCAGGTAGTGCCGCAAAATGGGGTATACAATCTTCAGCAGGGTGGAAATCCTCAAATGAATCAAGGAATGTATCCTCCTGGTCAACCGCTACCTCCGCAAAATAGTGGAATAATTGTTGATCCGGCAGCACCAATTACTCAAGATCCAACTCCAGCCCCTCCTCCTGTTGACCCTGCGACTGGTGAGGCATTAACTATGGCAGTAAATGGAGATTCTCAAACAACACAATGATACAAAAACTTTCTGTAAAAAATAGAAAAATAGTAGTCATCCTTCTCGGTGTTGCAGTATTAATCCCAGTGGTGTTATTTTTTCTGGCGAGTAGCGTGGAAGAGTCTGAAGATCATGTCCTATTGATTCCTACGCCGACGCAAAAAGCACCGCTTCCTACATTTCCTGATGCACCCCGTGTAGAAGAGGAGCTTATTATTCAATATTCTGAGGGTCAGGAGTTTGATAATTTAGTGCCGGAACGGCAGCAAGAGATTTTGAGTCTCTTTGAGAGCTTTGGGGTTATTTCTCAAGAGAGGGCGTATGAAGCAGAAGAAGGAGCTTTGAGCAGATATTACTTGTTAAAGTTTCAGCAAGGTACTAATATAGAAGAAGTAGCACAGCAAATCTATCTGTTGCCAGAAGTAGTAAATGCCGAGCCAAATACGCAATTTGAAACGTTCTAAATATTTCAAGAATAAGAAACTAGTAGTCGCTCTTTCCGGAGTTCTTTTTTTGGGGATAGGAAGCTTTGTAGTAGGATACTTTTTGAGTCGTGATCCGTATGTTGCGATTCCTCCGGTAGCGCCATATGTTCCTTATGAATTACTTGTTAACTATAGAGAAGATAAAGCGCCTCATGAGTTAAGTGATTCTCAGAGACAAGATCTAGAGATAAGGCTGAAAGCGTTCGGAGTAGAGAGTCAGGAGAAGGCGTATGAATCCATGGAGGGATTATTGAGTAGGTATTATTTATTGAAGCTTGAAGAAGGAAAAGATATTGGAGTGCTTCAAGAAGAGCTTTCTCATATTAATGAAATACTTGCTTCTGAACCGAACTTTATTATGGAACCATTTCGTATTCCAAATGATCCTCAGTATTCTAGTTTGTGGGGACTAGAAAAAATACAAGCGCCGGTCGCATGGGATACTACGATCGGATCGAGTGCGATCACTGTCGCGGTGATTGATAGTGGAATTGATCTCTCGCATCCAGACTTATCTGGTAGGTTGACTTCAGGATACGATTTTTATTCCAATGACTCCGATCCATCTGATGAATGTGGTCACGGAACCCATGTCGCAGGAACAGTTGGTGCAGTGGGTGATAATGATGTGGGGGTTGTGGGCGTGAATTGGGATGTTCGTATTATGCCCGTAAAGACCATGGGTCCAGCATACGGTCGATGCGGGGGTACTACTCAGAGTATTGTTTCAGGGATAGAATATGCAATAACTAATGGAGCGAGAGTGATTAATATGAGTCTTGGTGGAGGAGGGTCGTGCGCTCCGCAGTCGTCGTATCAAAATGCAATTAATGAAGGCATTTCTAAAGGGGTCGTTGTAGTTGTCGCAGCAGGGAATAGTAATACGGATGCAGTAGGGTTTACTCCCGCTTCATGCCAAGGAGTAATTTCGGTAGGTGCGTCGACACAAAATGATGGAAAAGCATCATTTAGTAATTATGGAGATACTGTTGATATTTCGGCTCCTGGTGTAAATATATTATCTACTATTCCTGGTGCTAGTTATAAAGTGATGCAAGGAACGTCAATGGCAGCGCCTCATGTAGCAGGTGCTGCAGCACTCTTGCTCTCTGTGAATTCAGGACTTACATCAGCTGAAGTGGAAAGTTGCTTAGTGAGTAATGCGGATGGCACTTCCTCATCGTCTTCTATTGGTCCACGCCTGAATATCGCAAATGCGATAGCAAATTGTGGACGGAGTGGGAGTATTACAATACCTACATTGACCCCTGACCCTCAAGTAACACTGACCCCTGGTGTTGCGCAATATTATATTCAAGGTATTATATATGAAGATACTAATAATAGTGGCTCCTTTGATGCTGGAGATTCACCTATGGAGAATCAGATAGTTGAGCTTTCAGGAGCATATTCTGATACGACTGCGACGCTTACTGATGGAACCTTTATTTTCGATAGCCTTTTTCCGGGGACATTTCGCATAGGCTACCAAGGGATAAGTACAGAAGACCTTATTCTTGATCAGAATAGCCCCTCTATTCAGGTTCCCATTCGGGTTACGAGAGATATCGCACAGCCTACTGTTACGGTAGTAATCCAGCCTACTTCTGGGCCATTACCGACTAATGATCCTATACAGCCTCCTACAGAAGCGGCAAAAAAGCCTACTGCTACTCCTACGCCCATAAAATATTATCGGTGTGATTTTGATCCATCGTGTAATCAAGGTGAAGGTAGTATACAGTTATGCCCTCTAATCTGTACGAGTCAGTAAACTAGCAATAGAGCATCTCGAATGCTAAAATATCCATTATGGCGAAAGATTATTATCAAGTTTTAGGAGTATCAAAAAATGCTACTGCTGATGAATTGAAAAAAGCATATAGAAAGCTAGCTGTAGAATATCATCCGGATAAGAACAAATCAAAGGATGCGGAAGGAAAATTTAAGGAAATCAATGAGGCATATGAAGTGCTTTCAAATCCTCAAAAGCGGCAAAATTATGATCAGTATGGATCAAGTGAAGGGCCAAGAGGTGATGCTGGTGGGTCGTATGGGGGAGGGCCATTTGGCGGTGGCGGAGGAGGACCATTCCGGTATTATTACTCATCTGGACAGAATGCAAATAATCAAGATTTTGGGTTTAATGATCCATTTGATATTTTTGAGCAATTCTTTGGTGGTGGAAGTCCTTTTGGGCAGAGAAAGCCGGTGTATTCACTCAGGATTGAATTTATGGAGGCGGTAAAAGGGGTAACAAAGAAGGTGGCAGTTGAAGGGAAAGAGCGGAGTATAAAAATCCCTGCTGGAATCAGTAGTGGGCAACGGATTCGATTTGAGGAGTTTGATGTGGTGATTGATGTTGCACCCCATGATTTTTTTGAACGACGGGGATCTGATATTTTTTCTGAAGAAGAGATTTCTTTTACACTCGCTTTACTTGGTGGAATTACTGAAATTCGAGCACTTGATGGAACGATTAAACTGAAGATTCCTCAGGGAACTCAGCCGGGTGCACTTATTCGCATAAAGGATAAGGGGATAAAGCGGATTAATAGTAGTCAAAAGGGGAGTCATTTTGTGCAAATAAAAATTCAAATCCCTAAAAAGCTGAATTCGAAGCAGAAAAAACTTATTGAGGAGTTTGAGAAAGAGAGTTCGAAAAAAGGATGGTTTTAGTATATGTTCGCTTGATTTGAATTCGTACACCCTCTAAACTGATAGTAGGATGAAAACTGCCCTCATGTATCCATTGGATCTTCTTGTTTTTTGGTATCATGATGTAGGGTTTGGGGTAATAGATTTTTTCGTAAAACTTAACTCATATCTTGCAAAATTATTTTCCGTAGGTCTTCTTTTGCAAACATTCTTTAAACCTTTGAAGAATGAGTATCGGAAAGGATTAGTATTATTTTCTATCGTATTTGGGATTTTCATTAAGACTTTCCTTTTGAGTTTGGTTGGATTTTTTTTCCTTATCCTTATCATAATTGAACTTTTTATCATTGCACTCTTTTTTATACTTCCAGGGTTATTATTATATCTTTTCTATGTTGGGCTCTAATCATTTTAAACTCTATAAAATTTTGAATACAAAAGAAGCATTGTTTGTGCGAGGAGTATTATTCATGCTGGTTTTTGTAATTGGGATACTTTTTTTTGATAATGTTCGGATACTCTTGATTCTCTCACCGTTCCTTTTTGTGTTAATCCTCCAAGAATTATTTATTAAAAAACTCCGTACCCTAAATCCGGCAAGGACAGTAACTAATGCTGAAAATCTCTATGAAGCTACGTTGTTTAATGTTCGAGCAGACATGCTGTCACCACAGACAAGCCATGAGCTTGTTGTACAGATTGCCCGTACAAAAGAAGGAAGATTTGCTATTCAAAAAATAAATTCTTCACTTCAGCTTGTCGATATAAATCTTTCCAAAGATGAACTTTTAAAAAAGGCTGGGGAATTGGTGCAGATGATTCAAGGAAAATATATCCATGCAGTAGATGTATTAGTTGCTTATATTTTACTTCAAGAGCCAAGTGTAAAAATCTTAGAACAAGAGGGGTTAATGGCTCAAGATATGTTGGTTATTTTGTTTTGGGTGAGGAAAAGATTTCGTATTGAAGACCCGACGGAAGTGTTGCAGGGTACTTTTAATGGAAGTGGTATTTTCGACCAATTGATACATGGTTGGACTCCTGCTACAAAAAAATATACATCTGATTTTACGAGTGAAGTAATACGCCTTGGATATGAACCAAAAGCAGTGGGGAGAGAAAAAGAATATCGGCAAATGATAGAAAGCCTTTCGCGAGGATCTTCAAGTAATGTTCTTTTGATTGGGAATCCGGGCGTTGGGAAGACGACGTTAGTGATGGACGTTGCGTATGATGCGCATAAAGGAGAGATCACGAAAAATCTCAAGAGAAAAAGGATATATTTTTTGTTTATTGATAGGTTGATTTCCGGTGCAAAGGATAGGGGAGAGATAGAGAGGAGATTGAATAATATTTTTACTGAAGTTTCTCATGCGGGAAATGTTATTGTATTTTTGGAGAGCATAGAGAATATTTTTGGTGGGGGTGGATTTAATTTTGATATTTCAGGGGCACTTGAGCCATATTTAGAAAGTAGCCGTGTGCAGATTATCGGAACGACGACACCACAAGCATATAAAGATTTTATTGCACCAAAATCTTCAGTTCAGATTCATTTTCACGCGATCTCGCTTGATGAGCCAGACGAAAAAACTACATTATTTATGGCAATTCATGATATTGAGATTAGGGAAAAAAGCTCGAATGTAATTGTGACGTATGGAGCAGTTCGGGAAATTATCAATTCTGCAAATTTATATTCGTCAAATCTGTTGCTTCCTGGTTCTGCAATACGACTTCTGGAAGACACAATAGTCCGAGTATTTCATGCAGGAAGAAATACAATTACTGCAGCGGACGTGCAAGAGCTTATAGTGGAGAAGACTGGCGTAAATTTGTCTGCGCCTACTGTTGAGGAGAAGAAGAAATTACTCAATCTAGAAGACACGCTTCATAAGCGACTAGTGGGTCAAAATGAAGCAGTTTCAGCAGTATCGAATGCAGTAAGGCGATTAAGGAGCGGATTAAAAAAAAGCCAAGGACCAATCGCGTCATTTTTATTTTTAGGACCCAGTGGTGTGGGGAAGACGACGATGGCAAAACTCCTCTCAAAGGAATATTTTGGCGATGAAAAGAAAATGATTCGAGTTGACATGTCAGAATATCAGACGGAGGAATCGATGAAAAAACTATTGGGAGAAATGCCTGGAGAGCAGAGTTTTTCAGAAAGTTTAATAGATAAGATTGTAAAAAATCCATTCTCAGTGGTGCTCCTTGACGAATTTGAGAAAGCGAATACGCGACTTTTAGATGTATTCCTACAAATTCTTGATGAAGGATTTGTGACAAATAATAAAGGGAAAAAGGTTTCTTTTTCTAATGCGATAATTATCGCAACATCAAATGCCGGAAGTGAGTTTATCCGTCAGAAGATTGCAACAGGAGAAGAGAATATAAAAACAGAGTTAATAGAGTTCGTCCTTACAAAGGAAATATTCCGGCCAGAGCTCATCAATAGATTTAGCGATGTTGTTGTGTTTCATCCCTTGGCAAAAGAGCATGTAATAAAAATTGCAGACCTAATGCTTATGGATCTCAAAGAAAAATTATTACAACAAAGTATTGATATCAGTTTTTCAGAAAGTTCAATAGCTAAAATTTCTCGTGAGGCATTTGATGCTGACTTTGGTGCCCGAAATGTGAGAAGATACATAGAGGAGCATATCGAGAATCTTATTTCCCGAGGGATTCTAGAAGAGACAATTAGAAAGGGAGAAAAGATCTTTGTGACACTTGATCATGATAATAATTATATATTAGAAAAATAGATGCAAATTACTATTTTTGAAGCAGACAAGCAAGAACAAGAGTATTTCCAGAATGTATTTAAAGGACATAGTGTGACATGTTTTGATGAAGAATTATCTACAGATCTTATCTCGGAAGTTCAAAATACTGAGGTTCTCGTAGTATTTGTATACTCACGGGTAACTCGTGAGATGATACAGTCCCTCCCAAATTTAAAATTTATCACTACGATGTCTACAGGGTTTGATCATATTGATATCAAGGCTGCAAGCGAGCGTGGAATTATAGTTTCAAATGTTCCAGTGTATGCAGAGACCGTAGTAGCAGAGCATGCATTTGCACTTCTGCTTGCGATTTCTCGTCGTCTTGAGGAGTCATTTGAGCGAACACGGAAGAATCATTTTAGCCCAGAAGGATTAACTGGATTTGAATTAAGGGGAAAGACATTAGGTGTGATTGGGATTGGGACCATCGGGAAGCATGTCATAGAAATTGCAAATGGGTTTGGGATGAATGTACTTGCGTATGCGCGGCATCCTGATCTGACTCTAGAGAGAAGGTTAGGGTTCCGTCATGTCGATTTATCAGTACTTCTAGGAAATTCTGATGTCGTTTCTCTGCATATTCCTTATACGAAAGAAACACACCATTTTCTTTCTCAAGAAAAGTTTTCTCAAATGAAAAATAATTGTGTTATTATCAATACTGCACGTGGCGGACTTATTCATAGCGGAGCGCTTCTCGAGGCATTGGATTCAGGGAAAGTATACGCTGCTGGCCTCGATGTTTTGGAAGAGGAGCCGGTCTTGCACGAAGAAAAGCAATTATTGTCGCATAACTTTGATAAAGAGAAATTGCAGTCAGTTCTAGAGGGTCATATGCTCTGTACTCATCCGCGTGTTCTGATAACCCCACATAATGCGTTTAATAGTTATGAGGCGCTTATAAAAATACTTGAGACAACACATGACAATATAGCGTCTTTCTTCACGGGGAACCCTATCAATACGGTATAATAGTGCAAAATAAGATTTTACATGGATTTTAAACAATTATTTGCATATTATCGTACGATAATTTCTGAAAGGATACAGGAAGTTCTTTCAGAAAAACAAACAGAATTTGACGAACGGATGCATTCCGAAGTTGATGTTTTTGAAACGCTTCGAAGTTTTTCTACAAAAGGCAAATTGCTTCGGGGATCTCTTTTTTTGCTTTCTGTAAATAGTTATAAAAAAGAGACAAGTAAAGAATTATTAAATATTGCTGCCTCTCTTGAGCTGATGCACTCAGCGCTTCTCATCCATGATGATATTATGGATAATGACACACTCCGCCGTGGCGAGAAAACAGTATTTGCAAAGTATAAAGATCAAGCAAGGAATTTAAAAATACAAAATGCAGATCATTTCGGAATTTCTATGGGAATTGTAGTAGGAGATATAGCGCTTTTTATAGCGGAGGAGCTAGCCGCATATGCGGACCAAAAAAATTTGCAGAAGTTATTACAGTTTTACACGAGAGAATTGAGAATTGTTGGAATTGGACAGTTGCTGGATTTTCAATACGGTGCTCTCTCGAAAGAATTTGATGGAGCAGAAATTCAGAGGATGTATATTGATAAAAGTGCGAGATATTCTTTTACATTACCTCTCTGTCTTGGTGCGATTGCAGCGGAGATGCCTGATAGCCAAATACAGATGATGGAAAAATTGGGAGAAAAAATAGGGCTTATTTTTCAGCTTATAGATGATGACATCGGGATATTTGGAAGTGAGAGCAAGATAGGAAAACCGATAGGATCTGATATCCGAGAGAATAAAAAAACTTTCATGCGAAGTCTTCTTATAAAAAAAGCGTCACCAGAAGAAAGAAAATACCTCGAAGAGATATTTGGAAATCCTTCCTTGAAGAACCAAGATGTTCTAAGGATTCGGGAGATGACAGAAGAATTAGGGGTAAGATCAGAAATACAGTCTCTCATAGAAAACCTTTATAATGAGTCGCAAGGTATTATTGGGCAATTAGAAATTTCGCCTGAATATAAAGATGTGTATAAAACACTTCTAGATTATAATACGAAGCGAACATTTTAGTGATAAGTTGAGAATGAATTTATTCTTTGGTATTCTGATTCTATGAATCTTTTTGTAAGGATTTTTATTCAAGTAGTAGCAGTACTTCTTGCAGCGTGGATTTTGCCTGGTGTAAGTATAGACTCATTTTTTGTAGCACTCGTTGTCGCAATTGTATTAGGAATTGTAAATGCATTTATTAAGCCCATTCTTCTCATCCTTACATTACCGATAACTATTCTAACGTTCGGATTATTCTTGTTGGTGATTAATGCGTTATTAGTACTTCTTGTAGAGCTATTTATTCCAGGATTTGTTGTCGATGGATTTTGGTGGGCACTCTTATTTAGTATTATCGTTTCTGTGGTTGGAAGCTCCTTGGAGAATTTTAGCTAGTGGATTTTACAGTTGATTTATGGCTTGCTCTAGTTCTATAAAATCGTTTTCTATATTTTCCTCTATAGGGAGATCGAGTACTTCCTGCTCTTCCTCAGTGAGGGCGCTTGAGGTAGCCTCCGGTGTTGGAGAGTAGGTAGGGATTGGTACCTGAGGTACTACTTGTGACTCAGGAGTTGCAGATTGCTGAATAATAAGAAAGTAGAGCGCTACGACTATTGCTATAAATACAAAAAGTACTCCTCCTACAATGAGTACCCCACCGCGATTTCCGCTAGAAGATGGTTGTAGGGGAGGATTCGGAATAGGGTTTGCAGGACTTGCCTCTGATACCGGCGTATGAGGCGGAGGTGGCTCTGAAGGGTGTGTTGGAGGCGTTTGCCCTGGCGGTATTGGGGGAGTTTGAGAAGCTGGAGGGTTTTGTGTTGCTGAATCATGATTTACTGACTGCGGATTTCCATTTCCAGGATTGTTAGGTTGTGAATTATTGGGTCTATTTGGGTCCATAAGATTATTGTACAGGATTTATAATTTGTTCTGGTAGTGTATTTTCAGAAGGCGTATTCTCTCCCGTCGTAAGCATTCCAAGTTCTCGTGCGGCTTCTCGAGTAGAGTCTCGGGCTGTAAGGACTGTTTGGAGTGTAGCTTCTAGATCAGATTTCGCCTGAGTAACGGTAAGCTGAGCAGACTGTTTTAATGCTTGTTCATTATCAAGCCTGATCGTATAGGTGTTTAATGCTTGCTCACCAATAGAAAGAGTTGCCGAAGCGATATCAGACTCTGCAGTAGTGATAAGTTGGAGAATTGTCGAGGTGTCAACTTCTTCTGTTGCAAGAGTATCTATTTTTGTTTGGACACGGGTAAGAATATTGGTTAGGGTGTCAAGAGTATTTATCCAATGAGTAGTCTTATCTTCATTTATGGCATGAAGATCAGTATAGATTTGTTCTACAGTATTTCGCTTAGCTATGTTTTCGATCTGGTTTAATTGGTTGAGAAATTGTTGTTGTGAAGTATTGATAGTGGTAGGGTTTTGCTGTGCTATTTGCAGTGGTGCAATTTCTGATGGATTATTTGTAACCTCTTGTGCTTGAATTTGTATAGCAATGAGGGATGCTGCAATAAATAAAAACAAAAACACACCAACAACGTTTTGGGTATTTACACTCATTATTCTATAGTAATCAGTATCTGAGGTTGATGTCAAGCTTAAATTGTTCCATTTTTAATTTCTTCCCTCAAATTATTGATAAGCTTGTTGAAGTATGTAAGATTGTGGATTGTTAAGAGCTTTAATCCGGTAATCTCGTGACTCCTTAATAAATGACAGATATACGCTCGTGAGTATTTCTCGCAAGCAACACATTCGCATGTGGGGTCAAGGGGTTTATTTTCAGAAAGAAAGGACTGTTTTTTCATAGTGAGTCTTCCATGTGGAGTAAATGCGACTCCATGTCGGGCATAGTGCGTAGGAGTAATACAGTCAAAAGTTTCGATACCTTCTGACATAATGGGTAAAAAATCACTTGGATGCCCGATTCCGAGAAGGTGACGTGGTTTTTTTTCAGGGAGAAAGGAATTTGTAAGACGGAGCATTTTCTGCATGGTTTTCTTATCATCTCCAAACTCTCCTCCAATACCAAAACCATCGAAAGGGAGTGCGCCTATAAATTTAGCGCTTTCGGATCGAAGGTCTTCAAATTTTCCACCTTGTACTATTCCATAAAGTGCTTGATCAGACGTCTTTACATCGAGGCAAATTTTGGCCCACTTGTGGGTTTTAATTAGGGACTTTTTTGTGTACTCGTAGTTGGCAACTGGACTTGTGCATTCATCAAATGCAAATATTATATCCGCGCCAATTTTTTCTTGAATTTTTATAGACTCTTTAGGTCCAATAAATAATTTCTTGCCGTCAACTGGGCTGCGGAAAAATACTCCGTTATCTGTTATCTTTATGTTTTGCGGTTGTTGACCTTCCTTAATGGACAGGTCTGACTTTTCCTTCAGGATTTTCCCTACGCCATGATCAATCCCAAACCCGAGAGAAAAGACTTGGAATCCACCAGAGTCTGTCATGAGAGGACGATTCCAGTTCATAAATTTATGAATTCCACCGGCTTTGTCTAGGATTTTTTCACCTGGCTTGATATGGAGGTGAAAGGTGTTGGAGATGAGAATATTCGTGTTTGTCTTCTCAACTTCATCGGACGTTAATGTTTTAACTACTGCTTGGGTCGCGACACCAGTAAAGCTAGGTGTCTCGAATTCTCCATGAGGAGTCTTGAGAACACCTATACGCGCGTTGGACTTTTTTGACTTAAATTCGATCTTGAAATCTATCATGGAGAGTATTTTACCAGAAGAGCTTTGATTTAGTTACCTTTTATCGAAATATAAAGTAACTGTCGAGGTGATTGTTTGACTTCCGGGCTGGAGGTTGGCACTTCCCCCGCCCATGGCCTCTACTGAGAGGGCTCTGTCATACATCGGCATTGGATAGTCATTTCCGCTGGATTCAACGATATTTGTAACTTTTCCGAGTTTTATTCCAAGTCTATCTGCAAGTTCTTTTGCTTGCTGTTGTGCATTTTCTATAGCCGCATTTCGAGCTTGCTCGCGGTAATCTTCGGGCTTATCTATAACAAAGCTTGTTCCTAGTATCTGATTTGCACCATTTGCCGTCGACTGCTCTATGAGTTGGGGAAGGATATCAAGATTTCTTACTTTTATGGAAAGACTTGCATTGCCGCTGTATCCGGTGATTTCGTTAGTTCCTGATTCATAATTATAGTCAGAATTTATCGAGTAATTTGATGTAGATACGTCTTCGTCAGAAATCCCTAAGGCTTCCATGGCGGCGACAATCGAGTTATTGGTTTGGTTGATCTGGTTTTGTGCTGTTTCGACAGTGGTTGCGTTGCTTACGATAATTCCGACATTTACTTGTGCCGTATCAGGGACAACATCCACTTTCCCTTCTCCGATTACAGCAAGTTCTCCGGAGGCTTGTTTGGTGGTAACGTCTATAGGATACGAAATTCCTAGAGCATTTATTACCCAAAGAGTAAATACAATAAGTGCAAGTAAAACGATAGTGAAGAGAAAATTTCTGCTTGCGACAAGATCGGCAATATTTCTTTGGAGTTTCACAATTAAAGTTTAGATTTTAGTAAATCCTTTGTCAATAAGAATTATTCATACCTCAAAGCATCGATAGGAGATAGTTTTGCTGCACGCCTTGCAGGATATGTCCCAAACACAATTCCGACAAGAGTTGATACCCCACAGCAATTATAATTGCGGGGATACTTACGACAAAGGGGATATTTGCAACAAGGGAAATCAGAAAAGCTCCAGATATCCCTAGCGCGATCCCTATAAGTCCCCCTATAAGACTCATGACAACGGATTCGACCAAAAATTGCGTTAATATATCCTTTTCCTTTGCGCCTATTTCATAGTTGTAGTTTGGACTTATTGAATAATTTGAGGTAGAAATATCCTCTTTTTGGATTCCAAGCTTTTCCATGGCAGAAATAATCGCATTGTTGACAGTATTGATCTGAGACTGTGCTTCTTGAACAGTTTGAGTATTGTTAACGATTATCCCAAGTGTCACATTTGCAGTATCGGGGATTACGTTTACTATTCCTTCACCGACAACTGCAAGCTCTCCTGAGGCTTGACGGGTAGTAATGTTAATGGGATACGCAATATTAAAGGATTTTATAATCCAGAGCGCAATAAATTATCAGAATAATTATTGCGATTGAAATATGAAGAATTCGATTGGCGGCAAGATTATATTGAGATATGCGTGAGATTTCATTCTTGGCTTAGTGTAGGAGACTATAATTTTCTTGTCAATACGGGATTGAAAGATAGCCATTTTCTTCCTCGATAAATCCCTCACTGAGAAGTTGTTTTACTGCATTTTCAGTATGTGGACTATTAAGAAGATGGAAAAGATGCACCGTTTTTTGTGGTTTTTCAATGAGAATTTTCAAGATTTTCCCACGAATTTGCCTGAGAGATCCTTCAAATTTAGACTGCTTTGTGTAGTGTCTACTTTTTCTATTTGGATTAGGAACCTGTTTTGCAATATATGCACCATAATCCATCAGCGCGTAATACCATTCACGAATATTTTCTCTTGGGAGCGTTTGCTTGATAAGCGTTAATATCTCTGTATCATGAATGTCAGTTTTATCATAAAAAAACTCGTGGATAAAAACGCGACGTATATTTGTCTCAATAAAGACTGAAGGTGCATTATAGGCGAATGCCATAATTGATCCTGCAGTATTTTTCCCAATACCAGGAAGCTTAAGGAGTTCGTTAGAAGATTTAGGAAGTATGCCATTGTATTCATGCATAACAATTTCTGCTATTTTTTTTAGATATAATGCACGGCGATTGTAGCCCAATCCCTGCCATGCTGTCAGGAGTATTTGGGTAGAAGACTGTGCAAGTGTTTCAAGAGTAGGAAATGTTTTCAAAAATTCTTCGTATTTTGTAATCACACGCTGCGTTTGGGTTTGTTGGAGCATAATCTCTGAGACAAGGATTTTATAAGGATCAGTTGTTTCACGCCAGGAGAAATTGCGTTTATTGTTGCTGTAAAAATTCAAGATTTTTCCCTGAAATTGTCTATGCAAATTATTCATATCGGAGCGCATCAATTGGTGAAAGTTTTGCAGCACGTTTGGCAGGATATATCCCAAACACAATTCCCACAAGTGTTGATACGCCAACTGCGATTAGGATTGCAACAGGGCTTATGACGAATGGAATATTTGCAAACAGTGAAATAATAAATGCACCAGATATGCCGAGAGTAATCCCGATAAGTCCTCCGATTACACTCATTACAACAGATTCAATTAAAAACTGTGTTAGGATATCCTTTTCTTTTGCACCTATTGCTTTCAAGAGCCCTATTTCTCGAGTCCGTTCAGTAACAGATACGAGCATAATATTCATAACTCCAACTCCTCCTACAATGAGTGAGATTCCTGAAATTCCCGCAATCATTGCCGTTAAGAGTCCGGTTATTGTTTCGACTGTTGTAAGAATATCTTGCGCGCTTGCTATCCGAAAATCGCTTTCATCGCCTTCATCGAGTCCATGTTGCTCACGGAGCAGAGATTCTACATCTGCGATTGTTTGATTGATCTGGTTTGTGTCATGCACGCTGACATCTATTTCCTGGATAGTATCTTCTCCCGTTAACTCATTAAAGACAATAGTTATAGGAATATAGATGCTATTATTTAACACACTTCCTGCAAGTGCATTCGTAGAATGATCAACTCCGATAACACGAAATGTAGAATCTTTAATTCGAAGCGTTTCGCCAGTGGGATCAGTATCTTCTCCAAAAAATGTCTCAGCCACCTCAGATCCGATAACTGCTACCCGCTCTGATTCCGCATCTTCTGTGAGAAATTCTCCATAGAGGATTTCTGGACGTAAAATTTCTCCTGCTTCTGGAGTAATACCCATAATAGTCAATAGATCTTCTTCATCATTCCCTACTACGATTTGAGAAGTGACAGCAATAGGAGCAACTTTATTTATATTTGTTAGAGAAGCATCATTTTGGAGGACTTCTACATCTTCCATAGTGAGTGTATTCGTGCCTACAAGTGAACTGAAGGAGTCAGATCCTGGTGTGATTTGGAAATAATCAGTTCCAAATGATGACAATTCATTTGTGACAAATGCAACGGCCCCTTGTCCAATTGAATAGATAAGAATTACAGACGTAATTCCGATAATAATCCCAAGCATTGTGAGCGACGTTCTGAGAAGGTTGCTTTTTAATGCTTGGATTGCGGACTGAATTATCTCTTTGTATTCCATAGTTTTTATTGTTTTTTATCAGATATGACTTTTCCATCAACGAGTCTAATAATACGCTTTGCATATTGTGCGATGTCGTCTTCGTGCGTGATGAGGACAATTGTGTGCCCTTTTTCATGGAGATTTTTAATAAACTTCATGATTTCATGAGAAGTTTTTGTGTCCAGATTTCCAGTTGGTTCGTCAGCAAGGAGGATTGCAGGATTCATGACAAGGGCACGGGCAATTGCAACACGTTGAATTTGTCCTCCCGAAATATGGTTTGATAAATTTTGTGCTTTATCAGGTATCCCTACAAGCGTGAGCGCATCCATTGCGCGTTTGGTTCGTTCTTGGAGATCTATTTTTCCGTATAGCATAGGGCGTTCTACATTCTTAAGCACGGTAGTTCTTGGGAGGAGATTAAATGATTGAAATACAAATCCAATTTCTTTATTCCTAATGTCTGCAAGCTGGTCTTCAGTGTATGCGCTAATATCCTTCCCTTTTAAGAGATATTTTCCAGTTGTTGGAGTATCAAGCGCTCCAATAATATGCATAGTGGTAGATTTTCCACTTCCCGATGGCCCCATAATTGCAACAAATTCTCCTTCATTGATTTCAAGGCTTACTCCATTCAGTGCTTGGTAATATTCATTATCCCCCAAAGGGTAGCGTTTTGTAACACTTTTTAGCTGGATAAGTGGAGTTTTGTTTGGCATTGCATCAGAAATTAGAATAGTCCCGGGCGGCTAATTTGTTCATTTGATAGCGCTGTTACTACTTCTTGTCCTTCTTCTATGCCATGCAAGATCTGTGTTCTATCTTTCCCACGCACTCCGATTTTTACCGGAATGTATTTTATTTCTTCTTTTTCTGGATTAACGATTCGTACAGCGCGCCCTCCCTGATATGGTTTTATTGCAGCGTTCGGGACGGATAAAACATTGCTAATTTTATTTGTGATGATTTCTGCATCAGTAGTCATGCCAGGGCGCAGGCTTTCATCAGGATCTGAAATTTCGATGTATGCATTGTAACGGATTACTCCCTGATTGTTTGTTCCGACGGTATCCATGCGATTAACAACTCCTTGGTATGTTTTATCGTTTACTGCATTAACATCGATTGTCACCTCTTGCCCTTCTTTAATTTTTACGATATCACTTTCACTCAGCGCAATGATTACTTCAGTAGTTGTGAGATTTGTAATATTAAGAATGGGCTGCGTTGTTCCCATAGCGGTAGGTGCCTGTACCGTTGCACCAGATTGAACCATAAGATTTGTAATCACTCCATTTCTGGTTGCTTGAACTATTGCATTTTGTGTTGCTTGATATAAGAGCCAATTCGAACTGACTTGTGCACTTGCCTGCCCAACAACAGTTTGTTGATCTTTAAATTTCTTTTCTGCGGCAAGCCACATATCTTGAGAAATCTGAAATTCTGCAGCAGCCCTATTTTGTTCGTCGGGATTATTGTTCCCATCTTCATACGTGTCATTTGTTGCGAGATTTCTGAATTGTTCCCAGTTCGTATACATATCAGCTCTCAATACATTTAAGTTTGCTTGTGCTGCATTGAGAGAGGCTACCGCAGAAAGATAATTTGCATAAGCTGCCTGTTGTTCTTGCTGAGTTGCAGTGCTTTGGATGGTTAATAGGTTTTGTCCTTTTGTAACTCTTGTGCCATTCGAGACATATATTTCAGTTACTACCCCATTTGTTGGAGAAAATATTTGCGTGTTTCCATTGGTGGAGATATTTCCTGTCTCAGTGACAGTTTCTGTAATGTCATGTCGTTCAGCCTTTGCGAGAGTATATTTGGGAGGTGCAGTAAGCGCTGCAATTTGCCCCATAATAACAAAGAATAAGATGATAAGAACGATGCTAACGAGGAGCTTTTTTTTCCAAGAAAGCTTTCTAAACCACGTAAATAATTTTCGTGGGATAGCAGGGATTTTTTTGAAGAATTTCATTTCCCCATAGTATCATTGATGAGGTGATTTTTCAAAACAAATTTGACGGGTAGATTATAATGAGCAGACTACATGAATTTTTCTGATATCTTGCAAAAAAATAAGTTGATTATCTTTTTAGGAGGCGTACTAGCAGTGCTTTTAGTGGGTAATATATTCGTATATATTACTGATGGTAATCAAGAAATAGAATCAGAACAAAAAAATATTAAAAATAACAATAGAGAGGTATTAAGAGAAGATGATATTAAAAAAAGAGAAGAAGAACTAATTCAAGAAAAGAAAGGTGTTCTAAAATCTCCTACGGTAAATCCTATAACTCCGAGAGATACCAGTAGTCACGAAAGTGTATTTATGTATCCTGGGAGCACGGTCCTTTCACAAAGCAATGGAGTCATAGTGGCGCAGTCTGTGGATACTCCTTCTCAGATTACCGACTGGTATAAAGAGAAGGTCAGTGGGCATGACATGAATACGACGAGTGTTGTTACGACAAATACAAATGGAGCCATTCTGAATAAGGTTGCTGCCAGTAACGGAGAGATGACTGTAGAAGTGGAAGTATCACGTTCAGATTCTGATAATTTCACAAAAATGACAGTGAAAATACTATAACATATTGACTCGTTGAGTATTGTTTGATACTATCCTCGAACTGAACTGCCCCAGCAAAGGGGCTTTTTTTATAGCAAAAAATATGGATAAGGATAATTCAACAATTTCTATCAACATCCCGAATCCCTTATTGGGAATTGAGAAAATTAAACAAGTAGTACTTTTTTCTTCAGTAAATTTTTATAATCGTACAATCCGAGAAAATATTCAGGTAAAAAATAAACTAGGATCTCTGAAAAACCCTTTTAAAAATTTTAAATTCCCAAAATTTAATAAAAAGTTTTTTATAAAGCTGGCACTTCCAGTCTTAGTAGTTGTAATTTTTATCCTTGGGGCAATGAGCTTAGTGAGAAGCATGAACTCTACATCTGCTGTTAATAACACAACAGAAGTCGGTGCAGCACTTCCTGACGCAATTGCAGTAGAAAAGCTGGACGACACATCAAATTTCCCTTTGACAGATGAAGCAGGGGAAGAGGTGGGTTCATTTGATTACACTATAGAGAATGCAGAGCTGAGAAAGCAGATTATTGTGCAAGGAAAGCGAGCAACTTCTATTGAAGGACGAATATTTCTTATTTTAAATCTTAAGATTGTGAATAACCTTGATCAGGCAATTCAGCTCAATACTCGAGATTATATCCGAATTGTAGTGAATGGAAATATAGATGAAAAGCTTGCGCCAGATATTCACAACGATCCAGTTGAAGTGCAGGCGATTTCTACTAAATATACGAGACTCGGTCTTGCGATCAATGAATCAGACACGAAGTCCCCTATCGTTCTCCAAGTTGGAGAGATTAGCGGGGAAAAGAAAACGATAGAAATTAATTTTAATTAAATTCAAGATTCGTTTATCATTTTATGAGTAACTTAAAGGTCGATTTACTTTCAGAAATAAAAAATGCCTTAAAGAGCGTGCGATATGGCAGTGTTGAGATCTTTGTTCAGGATAACACCGTCACTCAAATTACCGTCAGAAATATAAAAAAAACTAGCGTTGGAATTGGCGATGAAGACCATTCTCCAAAAAATTCTTCTTATGAAAAAGGTATTCGGACAAGTGGAAAAATTCGGATAAACTTACACTCTTGACACCACATGGCTCATAGGGTATAAGTAGTATCTAGTAACGAAAGCTGACCGCAAACGGAGGCTTCTACACACAATATTTCTTGTGTGCGGAAGTCTCCGTTTTTCGTTTTTAAGGGGCTACCGAAGGCGAAATGTGCGGAGCAAGTTTACGAAGTGCGTTCGAGAAATCGAACAATCATTATGAGAAGGAGGTGAAACAAATAATGACAAATTTTACAAAACAAACCTTTTCAGTACTCGCAGCAGGAGCTATGCTTCTTAATGTTGCTACTCCAGCACTCGCAGGTACTATAGAAATCTCTGGAAACGGATCAGGATCTGATAATAAAGTAATTGTTGAATCTAACAATAAAACTACCGTTAACCAGAATAACACAGCAAATGTCACCAACAACGTAACAACAAAAGCAGATACAGGCGACAATAAAGCTAACTACAATACTGGTGGAGACGTTTACGTTAATACCGGTAAAGCAGATGTAACTGCTAATGTTTCAAACGACCTCAATAAGAATATTGCTGAGGTTGATTGTTGTGCAGCAGGAGGCGCTGACGTTACCGTTAAAAAGAACGGTTCAGATTCTGACAACAAAGTTGGACTCGTAAATGAGAACAAAACTACTGTTAATCAGAAAAATACTGCTAATGTAACAAATAATGTAGGAGTTGATGCTCAGACTGGGAACAACAAAGCAGGTGAAAACACCGGCGGCGAAGTTCATATAAATACTGGTAAAGCATTCGCAAATGTTGACGTAACTACTCAAGCAAACACTAATATTGCTCGAATTGGAAGCGGAAACAGCGCAACCCCTACACCATCAGCAAGCTTTGTGATTATCGGAAACGGATCAGGATCTGATAATGAAATCGCAGCTGCGCTTACAAACGACACAAGACTTTCTCAGAATAATGCAGCAAACATTACTAATAATGTAGGTGCAGATGCTGAGACTGGTGACAATAAAGCAAACTACAACACTGGCGGTGATGTTTACATCAATGCTGGTATGGGTGGTGATTCAACAGTAACTGTTGGAGTTGACAATGCTGTTAACTTCAATGCAGCAGATGTTGATTGCGGATGTGAATACGATGTCACTGCTGAAATTTCCGGAAACGGAGCTAATGCAGGTGACAAAGATCACAAATGGTGGAAAAATTGGTGGGATAAAGACGAAAATTACATCGGCTTAACTCTTGACAACACACAAACTGTTGGACAGGGAAACACTGCTAATTTGACCAACAACGTAGAAGCTGATGCAGACGCTGGAAATAACGAAGCTGGTTACAATGTTGGAGAGGGAGAATATTCTGATCCAAGCATTACTACCGGAAACGTTGTTTCTGATACGACTGTTTCAAACAGTGGAAACGAAAACATCTTAGGAGACTTTTCTTTTGATATGCCAGAAATGCCAAACCTTGAATTCTCATTCAGCTGGGCAGCATTTTTCGCAACATTTGGAATGTCCAACTAATTGGGCGGGAGTAGAGGTGGTTGCTAGCACTTCGGCAGCACCTCTACAAAACCCAAAACAAAAATTAAAAATAGATTAAAAAATAAAACTAAAAAAATGAAAACAATAACACAAAAGATACTAACAATAGCACTGATCCTCGTGCTCCTTGGGCGTGCAGTCGCACCATCAGTCGTAATCGCGGAAGACATAGTTGCGGAAACAACCACAGAAGCTACAATTGAGGAGCCAAAGACCCCTGAAGAACCAAAAGCACCTGAGTCACCGAAGAGCCCTAAAGGTCCAGAATCCTCGAAGGCACCAGAGGGACCTAAGACTCCGGATGCTCCAAAAACACCAGAAGGACCTAAGACTCCGGATGCTCCAAAGAGCCCAGATATGCCAAAAGCACCTGAGGTACCAAAGAAGCCTTCAGAGAATGCTTGGAAACCAAAGCCAAATTATAACTCCAATCCAGGAAATACTAATAACTCAAATAGCGTACAAACTCCAAATGGCAATACTGGAACGAATGCAAATAGAAATGTAGGAAGCACTACAGTAGAAACCGATGACGCACATAATGCTTCAAATGTTATTACAAGTGGAAATATGAATACTGCTACAAATAATGGCTCTCAGAATGGCAGTGCTGGAGTAGTAAATAGCGGAAATGGCGCTCATTCTTCAAATAACGGATCAGCAACGACTAATAATTCGAATAATACGACTCAAAATAATAGTGCGAATGTAGGAAACAACATAGAGCAATCATCCGTAACAGGAGATAATTCTGCATCTTACAATGTAGGAGATTCTACGATCACCACAGGAGATGCGAATGTAACGGGAACTGTTGTAACATCTGTAAATACGAACGTAGACGGGGTAGCAATTGCTGAATTTAATATTCTCGATGACCATACTGGTGACATAATTCTAGACTTTGGGGCAAATTGTATCCAAGGATGCATGCCGGAAGAAGCTGTCGCGCAGAATACCAATAATGGTGCTGGATCTTATAATAATAGTGATGTAGATAACACGAACACAAATAAGACGAATCAAAATAACGACGCATATGTCGGGAATAATTTAAATCTTTCTGCAAACTCAGGTAATAACTCAGCGAATTTCAATACAGGGGGAGATTCTACAATTATCACAGGTGACGCAAATGTTTCCGCAAATGTTATGACGTTTGCAAACAATAATCTGGCTGGAGACATCATCTATGGAGTGGTAAATATATTCGGAGACCTCGTGGGAGACATAATTCTTACTGAGGAAATGATGCAATCAATCTGCGGAGGGTCATGTTATGCACAAAACAGTGCGGCAAATACCAATAACGGCGCAGGTTCTTACAACAATTCGGAAGTAACTAACATAAATACTGATGAAACATTCCAATACAATGATGCAACTATTAATAATAACCTTGTTTTTGATGCGGTAACGGGAGGTAATAGTACAAATTATAATACTGGCGGAGTTTCAAATGTTACGACAGGGGACGCATCGATTGACGCAAATGTTTTAAATATCGCAAATTCAAATATCAATGGCGGGGACTGGTGGCTCGTAATTGTTAATGAAGCTGGGAATTGGGTAGGAAAGTTATTTGGAGCAGAGAATGGATCGAATATGGCAGGTTCCGCTGGGACAGAGTTTTATGTTGACCCTACAACAGGGAGCGTTACTGCAAAGAACAATGAGAATGGTGTAGGATCTTACAATAATAGTGATATAGATAACACCAATACAAACACAACAAGTCAAACTAACACTGCAAACATTGAGAATAATATAAACCTAAGTGCAAATACTGGTGAAAATGATGCAAACTATAATACTGACGGAGATTCAAATATCCAGACAGGGGACGCTCAGATTGTTGCGAATATCGTGAACTTTGTAAATAACAATGTGAGTGGTGGGGGAAGGATGCTTGTTACTGTCGTGAATGTGTTCGGAAGCTGGATAGGAGATTTTGTGACTCCAGGGCATAAAAAGGAAAATACCGCACAAAATATTGGTGGAAATAGTGAGAAATTTAATAATGAACAGAATACTACTCAAAATGTATCTTCTAACGCAAAATCTTCAAAAACTGAGGTAGTTGTAGAAAATAGTGGCAATGAAAATGTTACGTATGTTGCAGGAATTGATGATGAAAACGAACAAAAGATTGTCGCAGGTACAGTCCGGGGTGAAAAAACCTCTGGAAAAGATTTGTCAGAGGCTACTGTTGCATCAATTGTTGGGCAAGACGATTCTGCGACAGTAGCTGATGAATCGATTACTATCAATCTTGCATGGTTAATTCTCGCATTGCCAGTACTTGGAGTACTCATTTTTTTGAAAAAGATATTTGTACCAATGAAATCACTTGCTCTGCGAGGAGTAAATCTATTCTTATGATAAAAAAGGCAGCATTATTACTTATCTGCCTGCCCATTATTCACCAAGTGCTTAGCTTGCAGGTTATGGCTGAGCAAATTAATATTGTAGTTGAAGGAAATGGATCTTCTTCTAATAATGAAACGAATATAAAGATTGAGAACAAAAGTGTTATATCTCAGAATAATGAATCAAATATTACAAATAATGTAGAGTCAGATTCGAATACAGGCAATAACAGCGCTGATAGCAATGGTGGTGAAGTAAATATAGAAACGGGAAATGTTTCTACTGATACAACGGTAACGAACACAAATATTAATTCAAATGTGGCAAATAACAACAGTTGCTGTAATGGAGGGGCAAATATAGTAGTCTCTGGAAATAGTTCTCATTCTCATAATGTCGTAAATTCTTCAAATAATTCAAGCTCAACTACTAGTCAGAATAATACTGCAAATATTACAAATAATGTAAAGACAGATTCGAATACAGGTAACAACAACGCACATTACAATAGCGGTGATGTTTGGATAAAAACTGGAAATATTATCGCAACTACTGATGTGGTGAACAAAAATATTAATAATAGCTTTGCTCTATCTCAGACAGGCACCCACACATCTTCAGTAGTTATATCTGGAAACGGAAGCAATTCTGTAAACATCGTTACGGTAAACGAAAAAAACACTACAATTACCAATGTCGTAAATCTCGCAAACATCACCAATAATATAAAGCATAAGCTCAATACTGGCGGAAATAAAGCACAGGGAAATCTGGGAGATGTTGCAATTGTAACAGGAGATATAGAGAGTGATATTACGGTTAAAAATGAAAATATCAACAGCAGTACCGCAATAACAACGTGTGTAAGTTGTGAGCCAAAAACACCTGAGACTCCAGAAGAACCAGAAGCGCCTGAAAAGCCAACTGATACACCAAAATCTACAGTTCAGTCTGGGAATGGTGGCCATGGCGGTGGAGGTAATGGTGATCAGGGCCCTGCAAATGGTGCAGTGCTCCCAGTGACTGGTGGGCTCCCGTTGACATATCTTTTTACCATTATGTTTTTAATGCTTTTCATGCTTGGTCTGTATCTGCGTTTTCATTCGGGAAATGCGCCACCAGCGCTTGCCTAGAGTAGCCTCGTACGGTAAGATACAATACTTATGAATACCAGGCTCAAGAAGAATATCGGAAACGCCTTAATGGCGTTTTCTTTTTTAGGATTAGTTTTTATTTATTATCCGCTCGCAAAAGAATTCTTTTTTCCTCCCGTATATTCTCAACAAGAAAAAAATGCAGTCGAGTTTTCTGTAGAAATCCCCTCTCTCGGAGTATTTTCAAAAGTTATTAAAGACGTAGACCCATTTAATCAAGATGAGTATAGAGAAAAATTGAAGGAAGGAGTCGCACATGCAAAAAATTCTTCATTGCCAGGAGAGAGTGGTACAGTGTATTTGTTTGCACATAGCTCAGACGTGCCGTGGCGGATAACCCGGTACAATACGGCATTCTTCCGACTTGGTGAGGTCAAAATAGGTGAAAAAATCATTATCCGAAATGATGGGAGTGAGTATGAATATAAGGTGTATGATAAGAAAGAAGTATGGCCGGATCAGGTGCAATATCTTACAGAACCGCAGGGAGATATTTTAATTTTACAAACGTGTGCACCAGTGGGGACTGCGTTGAGACGACTATTGGTATTTGCGAAACCAATTTAAAAAAACAAACCCTTCCTGTGTACTTAAGAAAGGGTTTGAAAAACTAAAAAAGCGGCCTTAATTAGTTATTAATATTTGCTGAACCTCCAACGAGTACAAATACTGATGTATCAGAATTCCCGCTTGTGATAGAAGAAGAATTCCCTCCATTAAATCCAGTTGAGTTTTTACCGGTATTTGAAACAACTGTTGTATTTGTATTTGAAATAGTAGTGTTGTTTTGAGAAACAGACTTTTTACTTTTATTGACTGATACTATTGTATTTTTGCTCAGCGGGCCATTATTTGAAATGGTGCTTGTCGATGAGCTTTCTTCGCAATCGCATTCGTCAATTGTAGCGTTTGATCCTCCGACCACGACAACACCAACATTCGTTGTAGAATCTCCAGAGGTAATTGTATTATTTCCTCCCCATCCCACATTGAACCCGGACTTATTTTTGCCAGTATTTGAGATAATAGTGGTGTTCGTGGTTGCTTTTGTAGTGTTGTTCTGAGAAACGCTTGTTTTCTTCTTGGTTACAGAGAAAATCGAATTCCAAGAGAATGGTCCATTGTTTTTTATAGTTCCGTTACTTTGTGCAGCAAATGCCCCTACTGGTGCAAATACAGTAAGTGCAAAGCTTCCGAGAATTACTGCACTCGTAACTTTTTGCTTTATATTCATGTAATTTTCACCTCCTTTCGTATCCTTCCTATAAAATCATGCCACAAAAAAAACAGCCCAGAGACTGTTTATATAGATATATTGCGTAATGTATTCATAGGCAGGCTACAATAATACAAACTAGGCAAGAAGATAACAACGAGAGATTACGCTATTATATTCTATAAGTGAATACTCTTGTCAAGTGATACAAAATAGTTACTTTTATAACGCAATAATGCAAAGTTTTTAATAACTAGAAGATCAGCATTCTTGACTTGATAGCCTAATTTTAGTAAAATATGAGTACGATTTCAGGCAATTGAGAACGTACCAAAAGAAAAAAAGTGACTGGTGGGACATAATTTGCCCACCTTTTTTTATAAACATATGGCTGTAATACAACGAAGCGAGTTTGCACTCGCATTAAATCAAATTGCATCTGAGCGAGGAGTATCCGCAGAGACTATTATGGAGAGCATTAAATCTGCAATTCTTGCTGCATACAAAAAAGACCACATATCAGATGAGAATGAAGAGGAGCTTGAAGGGGTTAGCGTTTCATTAAATGAGAATACGGGCGAGACAAAAATTGTAAAAGACGGGAAAGATATTACACCGCCTGGATTTGGAAGAATCGCGACTCAGACTGCAAAACAAGTTCTCCTGCAAAATATCCGAGAGCGAGAAAAAGATGCAATAATCACTGAATATCGGAAAAGATTAGGTACCGTGGTAAATGGGATGATTCTTAGATTCCACGGCACGACGATTATTGTGGACGTTGGAAAAGCTGAAGCGATTATTCCCCCATCTGAGCGAATTCAAAATGAATCATATTTCTTAAATAAAAAGCTTGCAGTTTACATTAAAGAAATTCAAGAAGACACTACGCGAGGACGCGAAATTGTAGTATCTCGGAGTCACCCAGGACTTATCGAGGGACTTTTGAGAAGGGAAGTGCCAGAAGTGAACTCTGGAAATGTTATTGTAAAAGAAATTGTTCGAGAACCAGGAAGTAGGGCAAAAATTGCAGTATATTCTGAGCAGTCAGGGATTGATCCAGTAGGTTCATGTGTAGGGCAAAAAGGAGTACGTATTCAAGCGGTAATTGATGCAATTGATGGGCTTGA
Source organism: uncultured Gammaproteobacteria bacterium (assembly GCA_964472415.1). Lineage (GTDB taxonomy): Bacteria > Patescibacteriota > Microgenomatia > Levybacterales > GWA1-39-11 > JBCLLY01. The sequence goes on along the minus strand of CAYYLC010000002.1, from coordinate 32,085 downwards.
GAAGATAGATGTGATTCAGTGGAGCAATGATCCTGAGCGATTTATCGTGAATGCGTTGTCCCCTGCAAAAGAATTGACTATAAAGCTCGATGCAAAAGAAAAGATTGCCTATATTAATGCTCCACAAGAAGAACTCCCATTGGTTATAGGTCGAGAAGGGCAAAATGTTCGTCTCGCTTCTAAGTTGACGGGATATACTTTGGAAGTTGTCGGAAGTGAGAAGGAGAAACAAGAAGCAGAAAAAATTGCTTCAGAATTTGATCCGTCAAATAACGAAAAATAAGAACTATGAATTCGTTAGTACATATTATATGGGAAAGAATAAAGATCAAAAACAACATCGAACGTCGCATCCTCCAGTAGTTTCCGTTTTAGGACACGTTGATCACGGAAAAACTAGTCTTCTTGATGCAATCAGAAAAAGCAATAAAGCAGAGCGTGAAGCAGGCGGGATAACGCAATCTATTGGGGCATCTTCTGTTGTTATTTCTCACGAGGGTAAGGATCGAGAAATTACTTTTATTGATACCCCAGGTCATGAGGCATTTGCGAATATGCGCTCGCATGGTGTGAATGCTGCTGACGTGGTGCTTCTCGTTGTTGCCAGTGATGATGGAGTAAAGCCTCAGACAAAAGAATCTATTGATATTATTTCAAAGTCAAATCTTCCATATATTGTAGTCTTTACTAAATCTGATGCACCTGGTGCAAATATAGAAAAGGCAAAACAAGAAATTCTCAAATCAGGGATTTTACTCGAAGGGCTTGGGGGAACAGTGCCTTATATTTCAGTTTCTGCAAAAACAAATAATTACATAAGAGAATTGTTGGATTTGATTCTTATCGTTTACGATATTCAGGAAATCAAAAAAGATGAGGATGCGACATTTCAGGGCGTTGTTATTGAATCTCAGCTGGATAAACGTCGTGGCCCAGTAAGTGCTGTAGTGGTAAAAAGCGGGAAACTTTCTCGGGGAATAAAGTTATTCTTGGGAGCACAAGAGGTAGGGAATGTTCGAGCATTGTTTAATACAGAAATAAAACCAACACAATCTGCACTTCCTGGAGATGCTGTTGAAATTTTGGGGATTACATCAGTTTTGCCAGCAGGAAGTGTTCTGCATGATACCGTACAGCGGGCGGCAAGTTTTTCCGGGAGTACTGCTCTTTCCGATGTCAGTTCGCATGATTTACTTGCGCGGATTAAAATGCAGAATAAAGAAAAGCTTCCAATAATTCTCAAAACTCGGACAAGTGGTGAATACGAGGCAATTATAGCCTCGCTCCCCGATGACGTAGAGATAATCTTTGAAGGTCGAGGAGATGTCTCTGTATCGGATATTATGATGGCTAAAGATTTTAGTGCAATTGTGGTTGGATTTAATGTAAAGGCAGAAAAGCAGGCAGAGACTATTGCACAGTCGCAAAATATTTTCTTTAGAACATATTCAATTATTTATAAAATGCTTGAAGAAATTGAGGATGCTGCACTTATGCTGTTGGAGAGCCAGGCTCGGAAGATCGCCGGAAAAGCAAAAGTTCTTGCGCAGTTTGAAGGAAGTAGTGGGACAATTATCGGGATTCGAATAGATGAAGGGAGAGTTCAGGTGGGAGACTTAGTACAGACTGAGGAAAGCGAGACAACGCTCGGAAAAGTATCTTCGATAAAACACGGAAAAGAAGATGTAAAGCAGGTTGGGAAAGATAAAGAGTGTGGGATTATGACCGATGCCCCAATTGACTTTACTATAGGTGATGTGTTAGTATTCGTCTCAAGTAAAAAATAAGAATTATTTACTATGAATCCATCGAATTTAACCCAGGAAATTGTAAACATTGGAAGCGTCCTCCAGAATAATACTGTCGGAATCGTTCTTGGAGATCGATTAAATCTCGATACTGCAGCTGCAGGGCTCAGTCTTTACCTTTCTCTTCAGGATGCCGGGAAGGATCCGCAGATTATCTCTAAGAAAGAACCATTTGTAGAAATTTCAAACTTAGTAGGGATAAATAAGCTCAAAAAAAGTTTTTCTGGTGATTCTGGAAAGGTAGTTGTTTCACTTCCTTATAATCGTGGTGAAGTGGGAAAGGTATCTTATAAAGAAGAGAATGATAGAATAAATTTTTATTTGACGGCAGCTGAAGGAAAGTCTATTTCTTATTACGAGACAAACGATATCAATCTTATATGGGAGGGTGCAATGCCGAGTGTAATTATTGCGTTAGGAATGAGTAATGGAAGCCAATTGGCTGAATATATACCAGAAAATAATTCCGTGAAAGTGATAAATATTGATACCATGGGAGAAAAATTTGGAGATATTTCAATTGTGGATCAATCATTTTCATCTGTTTCAGAGATTGTTGCAAAACTTATTAAAGATATCCGTCTTCCAATGAATATTGATATTGCGCAGAATCTTCTTGATGGAATTTTATATGGAACAAGAAATTTCACAAAGCCAAATAGTAGTGCCTATGCATTTGAGTCAGCGGGAGTTATGATGCAAATGGGAGCACAGCGTTCTGATAATAGAAATGTAGGACGTGGAGCCTTTCAGAATAGGCAGCAATCTCAAAAAAGAGAGCGAGGGCAGCAGCGACACAGTCAGGGACAAGATCAAAATAGGCCGTATAGGGATGATTCTAGGAGAGTTGAAGATCGAAAAGAGAAGAGACAGATGAGTGCTCCTCGGGAAGAAGTGATGAACGGTTCTTCTGAGCAAAATAGAGAAGAAATTCCCAGTGATTGGCTTATGCCAAAAGTGTTTACTGGAAGCCAGGATATTGAGGATTTGAAATGAAGGTAAACCTCTGGTAAAATATACATCTTATGCCACTTACAACGAACGAGAAACAAGAAATTATTAAAAAGTTTGCGACAGCAGACGGAGATACTGGGAGTCCGGAGGTACAAATCGCACTTCTTACAAATCAGGTACAGAAGCTAACTGACCATTTGAAGACACATCATAAAGATGTTCATAGTAGAAAAGGACTGCTCAATATGTTATCAAAGAGAAGAAGGCTATTTACTTTCCTCGATAAGGTGGACAAGAAACGTGCCGAAGAAGTTGCAGACAAAGTCGGCATGAAGAAGTAAGGATATTTAATGAAACAAACCTCTAAAACTTTTGAAATTGATGGTAAGACAATTACCCTTGAAACTGGTAATCTTGCACAATTTGCTACCTCAAGCGTAATGGCGCGTATGGGAGATACTATCGTGCTTGCAAATATCACTATGGGTCGCAACGATACGACCCTCGACTATTTCCCCCTTTCGGTAGATTATGCAGAGAGGCTTTATGCCGGAGGAAAGATAAAAGGTTCTCGTTGGGTTAAGCGTGAAGGGCGTCCAACTGATGAGGCAGTTCTTACTGGAAGGCTTATTGATCGCTCTATCCGTCCTCTGTTTCCGAAAGAGTTAAAAAAAGATGTTCAAGTGATCGTCAATGTTTTGTCAGTAGATGGCGTAAATGATCCTGATGTTCTCGCAATCAATGCAGTGTCTGCAGCACTTGCGATCTCAAAAATTCCATGGAATGGACCAGTGGGGGCAGTTCGTGTTGGGGTTGCAAAGTCTGATCCTGAAAATTCTCTTATTGTAAATCCGGATGTTGCTACAGAATTAAATCTTGATTTAGTGCTTACCGCGAGTAAAACTGGACATACCCTCATGGTGGAAGCAGGAGCAAATGAGATTCCTGAGGAAATTGCGCTAAAAGCAGTCACCCTTGCACGAGAATGGGGAGTGAAGATTATTGAATTTGTACAAGAAGTAACGAAAGAAATTGGTGAGAAGAAGATCGAGCTTGTTTCTGATGAAGCAAGAGACGACCTTATCGCACTTGTTGAGAAAAGCTACAGACAAAATATCGTAGACGTTCTTGAAGGAGAACTTGGGGAGAACGTAAGTGGAGATTTGGCAAAAATTGCAGATAGTATTATTGAGGCAGAGTCAAAGAACCTAAAAGCCGGAGAGAATCCACTTGATAAGAAGAAAGTTTTTGAGGCAGTAGATTATGTTTTCAAGAAAATTATTCGTGAGAATATTGTGGAGAAAGAGAAGCGATTTGATGGACGGAAGATTGATGAACTTCGAGAGATTACCTCTCGTCCAAGCTTCATTCCAAGGGTTCACGGATCAGGATTATTTTCTCGTGGGCAAACGCAAGTTCTCTCTATTGCCACACTTGCTGCTGCATCATTCAGTCAATTAATTGAGACACTTGAGGGTGAAGAGACGAAGCGTTATATGCATCATTATTCTTTTCCACCATATTCTGTAGGAGAGACTGGACGGATCGGTTCACCAAATAGACGTGAGATTGGTCACGGAGCGCTTGCAGAGAGAGCTGTGGAGGCTGTTCTTCCAAGTATTGAAGAGTTCCCGTATGCAATCCGTGTAGTATCCGAAGTTATGAGTTCGAATGGTTCTACCTCAATGGCATCTGCCTGTGGTTCAACAATTGCATTGATGGATGCTGGAGTGCCGATAAAAGCTCCTGTTGCTGGAATTGCGATAGGACTTATGACATTAAATGATAAGTATAAAATTCTAACCGATATTATCGGCCTTGAGGACTTTGCTGGAGATATGGATTTTAAAGTTGCAGGTACAAAGGATGGAATCACTGCGATTCAACTCGATGTTAAAAAAGATGCATTGACAGATGAGATGGTTGCTGAAGTATTTGAGCGTGCAAAGAAAGCACGTCTTCAGATTTTAGATGTCATGATGGAATCCCTTCCAGAGGTACGGAGTGAGGTTTCGCAGTTTGCACCAAAGATCAAAATGATAAAAATTGATCCTGAAAAAATTGGTGCACTTATTGGGCCGGGAGGAAAGATGATTAAGAGTATTATTGCACAAACTGGAGCACAGGTTGATGTAGAAGATGACGGGTCAGTCAGTATTTCTGCCGTAGATGAAGAGGCAGTAAGCAAGGCAATTGAATGGATTGAAGGGCTTACTCATGAAGTGGTTAGTGGTGAAGAATATGAAGGAGAAGTGAAGCGAATGATGGGATTCGGAGCATTTGTTGAAATTCTTCCTGGGAAAGAAGGGCTCGTGCATGTAAGTGAAATGTCTACCGAATATGTAGAAAAGCCAGAAGATGTCGTGTCACTTGGAGAGAAAGTAAAAGTTCGGGTGAAAGAGATTGATGATCAAGGGAGGATAAATCTTTCGATGAAGTTTGGTGCCGATGCTGATAAGCCATCTTCTCGATCTGAAGGGAGCGTTGGGCCACGGAGAGATGGTAGAGGTCCGCGACGCGATAGTCATAATGGTGGACGAGGACGTGATGAGAGACGCAGCGGCGGAAGATCATTCGGCGGTTCCTCATCAGGTTCACGACGAGGATTTTCTGGTGGTGGAAGGAAGTCTTCTCAAGGAAAGGAAAGAACCTACGAAGGCGGGCGTCGAGATGATTGGAACCGCTAGTATACTTCATTAACTTTATAGGTAGATTTTCTGTGATAATCTCTCATTGAGCGGGTTGCTAAAAATTTCAGGATGACAACGCCGTGAAAATAATATGCACGAGCGTATGTAGAGTGGAAGATAATGAATTGATTGGAAATATTTTATATAGAATGGAAAGCTATAAAATGAAGCTCTTTGATGTAGGGAGTTTTGTGTAACAGCAATTTGTTATACTGTACGTATGGATTCTGCTCAATCTACTCCTTCTCAGGATGAAACTAGTGCTATAGGTGAAGCATCGAGCCCTGTGGAAAATGCAGTACATTCTTCTTCACATCAGGATGTCAGTCCTCACTCGCAAATTGAAAAATTAGAAAAAAAAATTGAAGCAGTAGATTTGCCAGATGAACTTCTTTCAAATGTGCTTTCTATGACGGGTCGATTGCGACTTATTGAAAAAGAGAACAATTTTTTTGCAGAGTACGATACTTTGTCTCGTTATATTAATTGGGTTATTGCGCTCCCATGGAAAAATGCGTCTCAAGATATTTTAAATTTAGATTATGCGCAGCAGACTTTTGATAAAAATCATCATGGACTTCAGGAGGTAAAACAAATGATTTTGGAATATCTGGCAGTGATGATTCTAACGAGGAGTAGGCTGAGTAAAGAGGCAAGATTGCGTGCTCCAATCCTGTCTCTCGTAGGACTTGTGGGTACTGGAAAGACTACTATTGCACGTTCTATTGCTGAGGCTTTGGGGAGAAAATTTGTACGAATTCCATTTGGAGGAATGGGGAGTGCGGTGCAGTTGCGGGGAAAGTCTCGTATGACACCAGATTCAGAGCCAGGAATGGTAATAAGAGCGCTTCGTCAAGCAGGCACAAACAATCCAGTAATTCTTCTTGATGAGATTGATCGTGTGAGTGCTGAAGCACGTGCTGATATCATGGGGGTCTTGATTGAGTTGTTAGATCCAGAACAGAATCAGCAATTTGTAGACCATTTTATTGATTATCCATTCGATCTTTCGAATGTGTTATTTATTGCAACATCAAATAATACAAAGGATATTTCAACAGCAGTGCTTGATCGTATGCAGATAATTCAAATGCCTTCATATAATGACGAAGAAAAAATTTATATTGCGAAAAACTATATTTTCCCCGAAGTTTTGAAAGAATCAGGCTTAGTGCCAGAAGAGCTTGCAATAGAAGATGGTGTATGGGCAGAGATAGTAAGGCCGTTAGGATACGATTCTGGTATCAGGTCGTTAAAACGTGCAATGCAGGGACTGGTTCGAAAGGTTGTACATTATTATTTAACTGGTAAAATAACACAAGGAAAACAATTTGTAATTACTCAACAGAATTTGGGCAATTTCGTATCACAATGGTAGAAGATATACAAAAACCAATACAACAAAAAACCTCAGGGCTTACATTTATTTCTCTTGGTGGAATGGGATCAGTAACACGGAATATGTATTTGTATATTGTGGAGAATGAAATCTTGATAGTTGATTGCGGAATTGGGTTTCCTGATCAGTCCACTGTTCCGGGGGTAGATTTTTTGATTCCTGATATTATGCATCTAAAAAAATTAGTAGATGGCGGGAAAAAAATTGTAGGAATGGTACTTTCTCATGGGCACGAAGATCATATCGGTGCGGTGCCATTTGTTCTGGATCAGCTTCCAGATTTTCCGATTTATGGTTCTCGTTTTACCTCTGCACTTACGAACCTCAAGCTGAAAGATTTCGCTTTGAGTAAGAGAGTGGAAGAAGTGGATTGGAATACGGATATATCAATAGGAGAATTTACTTTCAGATTGCTTCATGTAACACATTCTGTGCCTGATACAGCACATATTTTTATAAAAACTCCTGTTGGAAACTATTATCATGGATGTGATTATAAGTTTGATTTGGCGCCAGTTGACAAGAAGCCGTCAGATCTTCAGGCTATTGTTGCTGCAGGAAATGAAGGAGTTACTGCTATGTTTTCTGACTGCTTGGGTTCGGAACGTGAGGGGCACTCAGAATCAGAGAGTATGATTACGAGTAATTTTGAAGACGAATTTAGACGTGCAAAAGGCAAGGTTTTTATTACGACTTATTCTTCAAATGTTGCTCGCATGAATCAAGCAATAGAAGCTGCGATGAAGTTTAATCGGAAGATCTGTTTTATGGGAAGAAGTTTTTTGAAAGTTAGAGATCTTTCTCGTCAGTTAGGATATTTGAATTGTCCTGAAAAATGGGAAGTGAAGCCAGAGCGTGTTGCAAGCATGAATCCAAGAGAAGTTATGATTCTGCTTCCTGGAAGCCAAGCTCAAGAAGAATCAGCACTTGTGCGCGTTGCGACAGATTCAAATCGGCATGGAATTCAGATTGAAAAGACTGATACGGTAATTTTTTCGGCAGATCCGATCCCGGGGAATGAAGTTTCAATATACGCACTTCTCGATGTTTTATCGAAAAAAGGTGCGAGAATCATATACTCTGATATTGCAAATGACTTTCATGTTTCGGGGCATGGAAATCAAAACGACATAAAACTTTTAAATTCTCTTGTAAAACCGAAATTTACCATCCCAATTAGCGGAAATTACAGACATATGAATGCCTTTAATAACCTTATGAAAGATTTGAATTATAATGAAAGAAATATAATCCTTGTTGAGAGTGGACAAGAGATTGTTTTTTCTCGTTCTGCGTATAGAATTGGGAAAAAACATGATCTAAAAACTATTTATGTAGATGAATTTACGGGTGGCGAATTGGAGCATTTTGTATTGCGAGATCGTCAGAAGATCGCAAAAGAAGGCGTCATGATAATTCTTGCTGAAGTTGATACAAATACTGGAAAATTCGTGTCACCACCGGATATTATCGCACGTGGATTTTTATATCCAGAAAAGGAAGAATTTTCTCGACGACTTGAGGATAGTACGAGTAAGTTTTTGTCTGAGAAAAAAGGAAAAGCAACAAATTGGGGATACTACCGAAAAATTATCCAAAGAAGTGCAGAAAGACTTCTCGTACGTGAAAAGCGTGAGCCTATGGTGATCCCAATTATTGTCGAGGTCTAATTTATCCTACTCAATTTCCTAAATGTAGTATAATTTTTTGTATGCCCAAGAAGAGAAAGCGAAAAGCGTATAAGAAGAAAAATTCTTTTAAACTCAAGCAGGATACTATTTACACACTTTCTGCTGTTGGACTGTTTTTCATTGCTGCAGTATTGCTTCTTTCTTATACGAGAAATGGTGAGGTGTTAAGGGTTATTTACCATATCCTATCTAGTTATTTCGGTTTTTTCTCATTTTTAATTCCTCTTAATCTTATATTCTTTGCGTTTTATATGACTCGGTCAAAGCTTGCACTTTCTCGGCCTAATGTTTTTGCAGGATTTTTACTTTTTACTATCGCGATTATCGGACTATTCCGAACTGGAATGGTGGGAAATGATCTATTTTTCTACTCAAACGAATTTTTGGGTGGAATAATTTCTGTATTATTGTTTGCTTCTATGGCATTTGTAGGATTCGTCGTATTGATGAATTTATCATTTAAAGAGATTTTTTCATATATTGCAGAAAATACAGGAAGTGCTGCATCAGCTGTTTCTTCTGGTATTGCATCGCTTTTAAAAACGAAAGATAAGCTTACTCATGATATTAAGCAGCCGATTGCAATTCGAGGACTTAATGAGCCAAAGATTCAAGAGGCTGGAATTATGCCAGGAGAGAAAAAGGCGCATACTTCTCCGTCCCCACTACCACCTTCTCCGAAAAAGCAGAGCGAATTTCCTGATGATGTAGTAGTAAATCCGCTTTCTGATATGGGTGTGTGGGAAAGTCCTCCATATTCACTTCTTACTCAAGCGTCTGAAAAGAAGCGTGATACTGGAGATGTGAAAAAAATCGCTGCGGTGATAGAAGAAACGCTGCAGAATTTTGGTATTAAAGCAACAGTTGTAGAGATAAATGTTGGTCCTTCTGTTACACAATATGGAATTAAGATTCCTCCAGGAACAAGACTTAATAAGATAACAACGCTTGCAAATGATTTAGCGCTTGCAACTGAAGCCCCAACAGGACAAATAAGGATCGAAGCGCCCATACCGGGACGCTCACTTGTCGGAATAGAGGTTCCGAATAGAAGCTTGCAGTTTGTGGGACTTCGCGAAATGCTTGAGTCAAAAGCTATGCAGCAAGCTAAATCGAAACTTGCAGTACCACTAGGATTGAATGTTTCTGGACACCCAGCAGTTGCAGATATTTCCCGAATGCCACACGTTCTTATTGCAGGGACGACTGGGTCGGGAAAATCAGTAATGGTGAATACAATTATTGCATCAATCCTCTTTAATGCATCCCCAAATGAAGTGCGATTTATTATGATTGACCCGAAGCGCGTGGAGCTTACTGGCTATAATGATATTCCGCATTTACTATCTCCAGTGGTGGTTGAGCCTGAAAAATCAGTTTCTGCGCTCAAGTGGGCGCTTAAGGAAATGGATAAGCGATACACGAAATTTGCTGAAGCAGGAGTAAAGAATATTGACAGCTATAATGAGCTGTCAGGATTTCAGGCGTTACCATATATTGTAATCGTAATGGACGAGTTAGCAGATCTTATGGCACTTGCACCTGTAGAGGTAGAGGACTGTATTGCACGTCTTGCGCAGATGGCACGTGCTACAGGGATCCATCTTATTTTGGCAACACAGCGACCTTCGGTTGATGTTATAACAGGACTTATTAAAGCAAATATCCCTTGCAGGATTGCATTTAATGTGTCATCTGGGATTGACAGCAAGGTTATTATCGATGGACCGGGAGCAGAAAAGCTTTTGGGTCGAGGGGACATGTTATATGTTCCACCAGATCAAGCACGACCGACTCGTATTCAAGGAACATTTGTATCAGATCAAGATGTAAAACGGCTTGTTAATTACATTAAATCTAAAGGAATCCCTGTTCAATATACAACTGAAGTTGTGGAGCAGTCAGTAAATATTAAAGGGAGAGGAAGGATAAGTGTGACATCTGGAGGTGAAGATGATACTGATGAGTTGTTCGAAGAAGCAATAAATTTAGTGTGCCAGCATGATAAAGCATCTGCATCTCTCTTGCAACGGAGATTTAAGATCGGATTTAATCGGGCAGCACGGCTTCTTGAGCAACTCGAGCAACATGGAATTGTGGGTGCTGGAGAAGGTGCAAAGCCTAGAGAAGTATTAGTGAGAAGTATTGAAGAATATTATGCGCGCGTAAATAGACAAGAAGATGCTTCTGTGCCTGAAGTATAATATTTTCCATGAGAACAGTTCATCAAATTCTTCGCGAAGAGCGATTGCGGCAAGGATTATCGATTGCAGCAGTTGAGAAGAAGACAAAAATAAAGAAAAAATTCCTAGATGCAATTGAGCGAGGAGATTATAAATCACTTCCATCTGAATCATATGCTGTAGGATTTGTAAAAAATTACGCAAAGTATTTGGAGATTGATGATTATAAGATCGGACGCATGTTTCGGCGTGAATATGAAGAGGAATCTCAAAAAATAATCCCTAATTTTACTCAGAAGCAGCTTTCATTCTTCCATAAAATATTTTTTACTCCTAAGTTTGTGTTGGTTGTTTTATTGTTGATTTTAATTGGGGGGTATCTTGGATTTCAGTATAGTGCATATTTTTTCCCTCCAAGACTTGTGGTTCATATGCCCCAAGATGCGCAGAGAGTAAGCAGTAATATTGTAGAGATTGCTGGGGAGACAGATCCCTATGCGGCGCTTACTATCAATGGTGATGAGACATATGTAAATTTGGACGGGAGTTTTGAGAAGAATCTATATTTATTTTCTGGTAGACAAAAGATACAAATCATATCACAAAACCGCTATGGAAAGAAGAATGAGCAGGTAATATCTGTACAAGTCCCGTGAGTTTTCTGAGGCTCTTTTATCGTTTCTGATATATTGCTTTTAAAATTTTCACATGCTAGGCTTTTTTAACTATGGTGAATATTATCCAAATAGTGTTATTGTCAGTTATTGTGCTTTTATCTATTATTCTCGTAATTTTAGGTATTCAGGTATTTTTTATTCTCAAGGATTTCCGACAAACTGTCCAAAAGACAAATAAAATTCTTGATGATGTAGATTTACTCTCTCAAAATATAATTCGTCCAGTATCTTCTCTTTCTGATATGATCGGTGGAGCTGGGACAGTTTCAACTGTGCTCAAAATTATTCATGCTTTACGAAAATGAGTGATACGAAAAATAATTCAGGATTTGTTTGGGGGCTTTTAATAGGAGCGGCTATTGGATCTCTTCTATCGACAGAGAAGGGAAGGCGAATTATAAAAGAACTTTCTGAACATGGCATTGAATCAATAGAAAACCTGATGGATATTGATGAGATAAAGGATGCGCTCGGTGAGAGTGGCACTCTATCGCAGAATAAGGTACGAGAAGGAGTAGTTGTTGAAAAATCCCCAAAGAAGCCTCGATTGTTTAAAGGAATCAAGAAAAAATAATGAAGGCAATTTTTGGAGCTCCTGCTGCTCGAATAGCGCTCCTTTTGTAGAATGTCTTTCCAAGAATTAATTAGGAAAAAATGGTATGAAGAGAAATTTGTCTGCGTAGGACTTGATCCTGTCGTGGAAAAAATTCCTCATCATATTCAGAAAGATGCAATATTTTTATTTAATAAAGCAATTATAGATGCAACACACGATTTGGTTTGTGCTTATAAGCCAAATTCTGCATTTTATGAAGCAGAAGGAATCGAAGGACTGCAAGCATTACGAAGAACTGTTTATTACATTAAAGATACATATCCAAATATTCCAGTAATTTTAGATGCAAAGCGGGGAGATATTGGGAATACGAATGATGGATACGTAAAATATGCATTTGAATTCCTGCAAGCAGACGCTATAACTATCCATGGATATCTCGGCCAGAGAGCAATGCAGCCATTTCTCGATAGATCTGATAAAGGAATTTTTGTTCTTGCACGCACTTCAAATCCAGGTGCTGAAGAGTTTCAAGATTTACTTGTTGATTCAAAGCAATTTTATAAAATTATGAGCGAGCACGTTCTTGGTTTATGGAGCAAAAACAATAACGTAGGGATTGTAATGGGCGCGACGAATCCTGATGAGATTCTTGCGATTCGAATGCTTTTTCCGGACAGCATGCTTCTTATTCCGGGGATTGGTGCGCAGGGTGGAGATGTCGAAGTAACCGTAAGGAATGCAAGGAAAAATTTTATTTTAAATTCTTCTCGAGGAATTATTTACGCGTCAGAAAAGAAAGATTTTGCAGATAAGGCACGGGAAGAAGTTATAAGGTTAGAAAAAGAGATTGCGAATTATCTGTAATTATTTCTTTGCGTGGCCCACATTTGTATCCAGAGGAATATTTTTTTTGCATAGTGGACAGTGAGCTTCTTCAAAAGTTTCCATGGTGAGCATTAAGAGAGAGTGAATGGGGGTATTGTTAACATTTATTGGCTGAACATTTCCCCTATTAACAAGTGCTGAAAGTCCGACTACAGTCCCTCCTGTTTCTTGAACTAGCTCTATAGCTTTTTTTGCAGAACCGCCCGTGTTGAGAATATCTTCTACAATGAGAACATTTTTATCTTTTACGAATGCGTCATAGCCCCGTTTTATCTCAAGACTATTTCCATCCTTTGATTTATCTGCATATACACCATAAATTGTTTTTCGAGTAAGCATTGTCAAATGCTCTGCAACACGTTGTGCGAGAATCACCCCTCCCATGGCAGGTCCGAGAACTGTATCGATCTGTTTTTTCACAAATGGCTCTGCCATATATTGGCATAATTCGGAAATGTGTTTTGTGTTGGGGTAAATTGCGTCTTTATTGATGTATTGGTTTCCGTGTCTTCCAGAGGTGTAGCGAAAATGGCCAGTGAGGAATGAGTTGCTTTTTTCTAGGATCTTTTTTACTCGTTTTTCTCGATCATGCATAGAGTTCTCTAAAAACTAATATACCATATAATAATTGTATTTTCTTGCGAAGAGAACACTCCTCTACTATAATTTCAACTAATTGATGAAAAAAGTAGTTGTTATTGGTGGAGGGACTGGTGTTTTTACCGTTCTTACAGGACTTAAGGAATATGAGGATGTGAGATTGTCAGCAGTTGTTAGTATGGCAGACGATGGAGGCTCAACAGGGCTTTTGCGAGAAGAATTTGGGACACTTCCACCAGGCGATATACGGCGTGCACTTGTTGCGTTGTCTGGATCAAATAGAGAAATCCTTTCAAAGTTGTTTAATTACAGATTTGAAAAGAACTCTTCATTGCAGGGGCATAATGTGGGGAATATTTTACTTACCGCCCTTGAAAAAATAACAGGAAGTTTTCCTGACGCAATAGCAGAAGCAGTAAAAATATTAAATGTTCGTGGGCGAGTTATACCTGTAACACTTTCTCAAGCAAAGCTTGTCGCAGAGCTTGAAGATGGTACAAAGATTCATGGTGAGACAAATATTGATATTCCAAAACACGATGGTAAGAAAAAAATTAAAAAAATTTCCTTAACTTCTGAAGTAGAAGCAAATCCAACAGCGATAAAAGCAATAAGACAAGCAGATGCAGTTATTTTAGGGCCTGGAGATTTATATACATCGGTAATACCAAATTTATTGATTCCGGGAGTTTCCGAGGCATTAAGGAAGACAAAAGCGACCATAATTTATAATGTAAATATTATGACGAAATTTGGAGAGACGAATGATTTTGCAGCATCAAACTTCCTTTGTGTCATTGAAGAATATTTAGGAAAAGGGGTAATTGATTACATTGCAATAAATATTGAGAAGCCAAGTGGTAGGCTTTTGGAGAAATATAAAGAGGAAAATGTAGAGTTTGTAGTGGATGATCTTAAGGAAGAGGAAAATACTCCAAATATTATTCGTGGGAAATTTTTACGTCATGGGAAATTTTTACGCCATGATCCAGAAAAGCTTGCAAAAGAATTAGTGAAAATTATCTAAAATCCTTTATGGAGATACAAATAAAAGCACAAGAGATATGTAAAGAGTTAAAAGTGTTGTATCCAAATCCCAAAACTCCTCTTAACTATACAACTCCATGGGAATTATATGTAGCGGTTGTACTTTCTGCGCAGCAAACAGATGTAGGAGTAAATAAGGTGACTGCAACACTTTTTCAAAAATATAAAACGCTTGGTGATTATCAGAAGGTTTCACTTGAGGAGTTTGATGCAGATATAAAGAGTATTAATTTCCATAAAGGGAAATCAAAAGCAATAAAGCAAGCAGCAGAAATCATTCATGAGAAATACGATGGGAAGCTCCCAGAGTCAATGGAAGAATTAGTTGCACTGCCATTTGTAGGGCGAAAGACTGCAAATGTAATTTTACAAGAAATATTTGGGAAATCAGAAGGAATTGTCGTTGATACTCATGTAAAGCGCCTTGCAAATCTATTCGGTTTAACGAAAAATTCTGACCCCGTAAAAATAGAGCAAGATTTAATAGAGATTATTCCTCAGGAATATTGGCATGATTTTGCGCTTGGACTTATTTATTATGGACGAGAATATTGTACTGCTCGGTGTAAGCATACAGAGTGTCCGCTGCGAAGATATATTATCTCAATGAAACTGTAATATAAAGAAAGACATGTTTTATAAAAAATGTTATTACAGGTAAGTCTTTAATCTTACTGGGGTTTTTATGAATATATCTTATACTGTGAGTAAAGTTACAGACATACGAGATATTTTGGTGTAGTATATAAGCATCTATGGCAGGAATAGTGCATCTTATTTCTTCTCACAAGCGGATTCCGACTGCTCTGATGAATGATCTCCTTGGTTCAGCGTTGGACGGTGTTAAGAGCAGTCATGATCCAATCTTTGTAATGAAAGATGGAGCCGTTGTGGGGTTTGTGTCAGTTTCCTATGCTCTTTATAAAAAGCGATATCCTTTAAGTACGAAAATTCATAGTGTGATGAAGAGCACTCCGAAGATTACTCCATCAACAGATATATATACTGTTGCGAAGAGAATTCTTTCGAGTGGAGTGTATATATTGCCAGTAGTAAGAGGAAAAAAAATTGCTGGTGTTATATCAGCAAGAAAAATTCTCCGTGATATATTGCAGGATGATATAACTCTAAATCTTCTCAGTAATAAAATTGAAATAGATCCCCCATTAATATTTGATAGGGATGCAAAAGTTCGGGACATATATGCAAATTTTAAGCAAGGGAAGACTTCTCGAGTGCTTATTACTGGTAGTGATGGAAAATTGATGGGAATTGCAACTCGTCATGATATTCAGGATGGGGTATGGCCTTCCACGGAAAAACTGCGATTCGGAAAAAATCCCTCCCGAAATGCCAGGAGTATTGCTTTTGATGAAGAGAGGATTGAGCGACTTGATAATCCTATTCATGAATTCATGAAAACAGATGTTGTCACTACGGAAGGAGAAGGATCATTCCGAGAGATATTATCAAGAATGCTTGATGGAGGAGTAAATAGTATCGTTGTTGTTGATCGGAATAATCGACCAAAAGGAATTATTACAATGCGGAATGTCCTCAAGGCTATTTCAAGCCTAAAGCCTCAGGAGACTGTGCCAATAGAATTGAGTGATAAGCATCAAATTCTCACTGAGCGAGATAAGAAATTTATTACAGGTGAGCTTGAGCGGTTTGCTCAAAAATTACAGAAGCAAGATAAAGTAAAACATATTGAATCAGCGGTAAGTGTGTACCGTAATATAAATAGAAAAATCACAGGTTTTGAAATTCATTTACGCATTCATATGATGAATGGGGAGGGTGCTATGACGCAAGTAGAGGGGAAGAAGCTTTCAAATACGCTTCATGATGCAATTAGGAAAGTAGGACAACAGCTCAAGAAAGATTAGAAAGAAAGCGTTTTTTTCATTAGAAGAGAATAAGTAATTGATATTTGCTTTGAAGGCTGCACGGTTTTTATCACTGAAAAGTCTTTAGCAGAAAAAGTAGCGGGTGAATATTGTGAATCTTTTCTTTGCGTGGACTGTTTGTCTTTTGCGTATTAAGATTCTATGATACAATTTGAGGCACAATGAAAGCTTCAGAAGTTTTATCTCGGTATATTTCGTTTTATAAAAAAAGAGGTCATATTCAGATTGAGAATGCGTCTCTTGTTCCTCTGAATGATCCAACTACACTTTTTACTTCATCTGGTATGCAACCGCTACTCCCTTATTTGCTCGGCGAGAATCATCCTGCAGGAAAACGATTGGTGAACGTTCAGAATTGTTTTCGTGCGCAGGATATAGATGAGGTAGGAGATAACCGACATACAACTTTTTTTAGAATGCTGGGGAATTGGTCGCTCGGTGAATACTTCAAGAAAGAGCAAATTCCTTGGTTTTGGGAATTTTTAACACAAGAAAATGAAGGTCTAGATTTAGACCCTAAGAAACTTTTCGTAACGGTGTTCCGAGGAAACAATGTAGTAGAAAAAGATGTAGAAGCAAAAGAAATATGGACAAAAATATTTACTGATCTAGGATTTGATCCGAGTGAAAAGATTTTTGAATATGATACAGATAAAAACTGGTGGTCACGAGCAGGAATGCCTGACAATATGCCAATTGGTGAGCCAGGTGGCCCTGATTCAGAAGTTTTTTATGAGTTTGATGTGAAGCACGATAAATCATTTGGAGAATATTGTCATGTAAATTGTGACTGCGGGAAATATATGGAAATTGGGAATAGTGTATTTATGCAATTTCTTAAATCAAAAAATGGATTTGTAGAATTGCCACAGAAAAACGTAGATTTTGGCGGTGGTCTAGAAAGACTTGTTTCAGCAACAGAAAATACTCAAGATGTATTTCGATCATCGTTATTTTTTCCAATTATTAAATCTATAGAAAATACAACTGGAAAAGAATATGAAAAAAACTTACGAAGTATGCGAATAGTTCTTGACCATTTTGTAGCGTCAATTTTTATTATCGCAAATAGCGTTAAGCCATCAAATAAAGAGCAGGGATATGTTTTGCGGAGGTTGATTCGTCGAGGGCTTGATAGCTTTTATTTATTAAATGGTGACACGGTTATTCCAGTTATTGAAAAGATAGTCGATCAGTATAAGGAAACCGATGAGTATCTTGTTGAGCAATTTGAAATAATTAAAAATACGATTTTGGAAGAAGAGGGGATATATCAGAAGGCGTTAATAGGAGGAAAAAAGCTTATTGAGAAAGAGCTTGCAAAATCCGGGAGAAAAATTGGTGATGAACTAGTAGGTGTAGTTAGTATTTCTTCAGATTTGGCGTTTAAGGCGATTACATCATTTGGACTTGGACCGACACAATTAAAAAGCCTGGGATACACATTTGATCAAAGGTTGCTTTCTGAAAAAATTAAAGAACATCAAAATCTGTCACGGAAAGGTGCTGCGAGAAAATTTGCTGGGGGACTTGCGGATCACAGTGATTTGACAGTAAAGGGGCATACTGCAACGCATCTTATGCACCAGGCATTGCGAGATGTTTTAGGGGATGCAGTTCATCAGTCAGGAAGCAATATTACGTCAGAGCGTGTTCGGTTTGATTTTAATTATGATAAAAAATTGACAGATGAGGAGATTGTGCAAGTAGAAGAAATCGTAAATAAAAAAATTAAGGATGATTTACCAGTATTCCATACAATGATGACCCTTCAGGAGGCAAAAAATTTAGGGGCAATCGGATTGTTTGATGAGAAGTACGGAGATAGAGTAAAAATCTATACTATTGGTGGGACAGCTCAGGATCTTCAGTCTGCCTATTCAAAAGAATTCTGTGGTGGTCCGCATGTAGAGAGAACAAGTCAAATAAAAAGCTTTGCTATAATAAAACAAGAAGGAGTTTCTCGTGGTTTCCGACGAATTTATGCTAAAGTAGCGTAGTAGGTTATTTTTATGAAACTGCCCAATTTGCCATTTTTTAATAAAAAAAAGAGTGATGACTATCTTGTTTCGCTTATTTTTAAACCGAAAAATATTATCGCAACTCTTCTAAAAAATACAAACGAAAAAATAGATATTGTTTCTACAAAAAGTGTTTCGCTCAATTTATCTTCTGCAAATACTGAGGAGATGACTGCGGCTTGTGATGAAGCGATTTCGTCAATAGAACTGAGTCTTAATGAAAATGAAAACGTAGAAAGAACTATTTTTTCCGTACCTCATTATTGGGCTGAAGATGACAGTTCTATTAAAAAAGAGCGATTATTGCAATTAAAAAAGCTGAGTGTAGAACTTGCGCTTAAGCCAATGGGATTTATCATTAGTATTGAGGCGATAATCAAGCATCTCCAGGATAAAGATGGAGTTCCGCTCAGCGCGATTCTTGTTGAAGAGGCTCAAGATAGAGTTTATTTATATCTTATAAAAAGGGGAAATATTCTTGAAATTCAGAGCGGGGTAATTGATGGAATGATCGAGCATGCAATAGAAAAAACATTAAAAAAAGTAGAGAATTTTGAGAAACTTCCCACGAAAATGATCCTTTTGCATCATAATGATATTGCATCTCGTCAACAGGAGTTGTTGTCATATCAGTGGAGTAGTGATTTGCCATTTCTTCATTTGCCACAGATTTCGATTCTCGAGAAAGGTTTTGAGAATGAAGCAATCGTTGATGCGATTGCTTCACAGCTTCATATAGGCGTAGGCGATAGTAAAGTGGAGGGAAATGAAATTATAGAAAATGATGCATCAAGTGTTGACGAAAAGGAGAGTTTTGGATTTGTGAAAGAAGAGGATATTATTGAGCGTGAAGGTGAATATGCTCATGAAGTTCGTGAGCAAGTGCTTCATGGTGGTGAAGAGCGCGAAGATAAGAAAGAAGATGAAGAAAAAAAGAGTATAGAGTCAACTACAGGTATTCTAGCATTTATATCATCATTTCCGGAAAGCATTATGGGATTTTTGAAAATACCTACAAAACCCTCCTCAAAGCTCAAGACATTCCTTATTCCAATACTTGCAGTACTAATTTTTATAGCTTTAACAGGATTATATTATATTTTATTTTTGAAAGCTGAAGTTGTTGTATTTTTAGCAGGAGATGAGCTGAGTGATGAGGTTATAGTGAGCCTTAGCGAAGATGATACTACTTCATTCGAGAGCAAAATTTTACATATTAATACTATTGAACAGGAGGTGTCTGGTAGTGTGGTAGCAAATGCAACAGGCACAGAAGAGGTGGGAGATGAGGCAACGGGAGAAGTTACAATACTTAGCTCTGTTGATAATGACACGATAATTGAAGCTGGGACGGTTCTTACTTCATCAAATGGCCTAAAATTTAGTTTAGATGATGATGTAGAGATTGCCTCAAGTAGTGGCGTAAGTGATATTAAGCGAGTGAGAGTGGGTGTTACGGCTGAGGAGTTTGGGAAAGAATATAATCTTCCTTCTGCTACAAAATTCTCTGTAGCAGGATTTAGTAATTCATCGATAGAGGCTGAGAATGAGACGGCATTTGCGGGAGGTTCTAAAGAGGAAAAAACAATCGTAGCTGAAAGAGATGTTTTGGGACTTGAAGAAAAGGTTTTGAGTGAATTATTTGATCAAGCAGTAAGTAATGCTCGAGAGCGATTGGGAGATGATGAAGAGATAATCTCTGTGCTTCTTGATGCCAGTATTGAAGAAGAAAACTATAGTGCGTCGGTGGGAGATGAGGCAAAAAGTGTAAAACTCGAAGCGACAGTTCTCTATACGCTTGGCGTATATAGAAAAGAAGAAGCAAAGAAGTTTATTGATGACGCACGAGGGGAAGATTTTCCTGAAGGCCTCGAGATTTCAGAGGAAGATTCTGATATCCGTCTTATTGAAATTGAGGAAGATGAAGGAGAGATTACGGGAACACTCTCTTATGAAGTACTCTATAAGCCCGATGTTCAACTCGATAATTTAGCTGAACAAATTTCTGGTAAGAGTGTGGATTCAGCAATTGAGCTCATAGAACAACAAGAAGTAATTTCTGACGTGACGATTATATTACCAAATAAGCTTCCCCTCCTTCCCTCAATTCTTCCATTGAGAAGTAGTCAGATTGAGATTACTCTCGAATCTGAGTGATTTTAAAATTTATGAAAAAATATACGTATAGTTCTAAGAGTAAATTGCGGTCAAAATTGAAGATATTTGGAGTGATTTGTATTGCGATGGGATTTGTCGTAGTGCTCTATATTTTCTTTCCGGTAATTTCGTATTATTTATATCTCTCATCTGCATTTGCATCTAGTAATTATCAGGCTCCGGTTCCAGACCGCTTTGTGATGAGAAATGAAACAAGTATAACAGGCCTTGTTGCGCAAGGAATCTCATCTCTTACTGCAGATTATTCAGATGCCGCGAATTGGTTTCCTGGGGCAGAGGCAGTAGCGATTGAAAAAATTCCTGAAGGGAAAAAAATAGAGCGTTATACTCTCTCTGTTCCGAAAGTTGGGATAGTGGATGCAGAAGTCTCCGCAATGGATACAGAGCTTTCAGATCATTTAGTGCAATATTTTACTACATCAAATAATCCTATTGATAAAGGGACTTCTGTAATTTTCGGTCATTCGACGCTTCCTCAATTATTTAATCCAAATAACTATGACACTATTTTTGCGCATCTCCATACGTTAAAAACTGGAGATGAATTCACCATTACCGTAGAGGGGAAAACATATATATATCAAATTTTTTCTATTACTATTGTAGATCCAACAGATCCAAATATTTTTTCCCAATCATTTGATAATAGCTACATTACCTTAGTCACCTGCACCCCACCAGGAACTGTTTGGAAGAGATTAGTTTTGCGGGCAAGTTTGACTGGCCAGCAGTAGAGAGTTTTGATAGTATGGAAGGGATGCAAAATGCTCAAGAATATGATCCGTATTCTCAGAACGAGTTTGGTGATGATAATACAGATCCAAATGGCGTATATTTAAAAGATAGATTGACGATGCTTCGTGAGCGGTTCATGTACTATGCAGTGCGAGTCTTTCCTTATATAGGAGAATTTATTACATTTGCGTTTTTCTACTTGAAAAAAATCATCACAGCGGGAGTCAAGATTGCGATTCAGCAGCTCAAATTCTAGATGGAGGAACACGATAAGGCACTCAAAGCTATCCAAAAAAAATTAGTAGGAAAAACTTTAAATTATGATGAGATTTTTTCTATTATGGATCAAATCTCCAAAGACAAGTTAGGAGATATTCTTACAACGTACTTTGTTGCTTCTGGATATTCAGAAGGATTTAGTAAGAATGAGCTTTTTTATCTTACAAAAGCAATGATTGAAACTGGGGATACGTTGAGTTTTAAAGGGGTGATTGCGGATAAACATTCTATAGGAGGTTTGCCTGGGGCGAGAACGACAATGATTGTGGTCCCGATCCTCGCCGCTGCCGGATTTAAAATTCCAAAAAGTTCATCTCGTGCGATAACTACCCCTGCAGGAACTGCTGACTGTATGGAAGTAATTGCAGATGTTCAGTTTGATAAAGAAGGACTGTATAGAATTGTTGAAGAAACTGGAGGATGTATTGTGTGGGGTGGAAGTTTTAAAATTGCGCCTGCAGATGACGAGATAATTCAAATTGAAAAACCCCTATTATTTGAGAGCTTAGATAAGGTACTAGTGTCTGTTATGGCAAAAAAAATAGCATTTGGTTCGACACATGTAATTATAGATATCCCATATGGAAAAACCATGAAGGTTCATACAGAGCGTGATGCTCAATTGCTTGCGGATAAATTTGAATTTATTGCAAAAAAGTTTGATATTACTTTGAAGGCATTTGTGAAGCGATCATCTCAACCGGCAGGAGATGGGATCGGTCCGTTATTGGAAACGCGTGATGCATTGCGAGTTCTGGAGCAAGCAGAAAATAGGCCGTTTGATTTGGAGAATCGATCAATTGAAATTGCAGGCAGACTTCTCGAGCTGTGTCTTAAGGATGCAAGTATAACAATGAAAAAAAGGTATAAAGAAAAATATACTTCTGGGGAAGAGTGGGCAAAAGATTTATTAGTTTCAAAAAAAGCTCATGCTAAAATGCTCGAAATTATAAAAGCACAGAATGGGAAAGAAGTTATTTCGACAGATTTGAAGCCAGGAAGGTTCTCTATGAGCCTAACTGCTACATTTAACTCAAAAGTAAAAAGCATCAATAATAAAAATATTACGGCAATTACTCGTATTCTAGGTGCGCCACAGGATAGGAAGGCGGGTATTCTTTTGAAAAAACGCCGGAAACATAGTGTCGGGAAAGGAGAAGATATTATCGAGTTTTATAGTTCGTCTGAAAAGCTCCTTGATGAAGCCGTTGATTCGCTCAAAATATTTCCAATTTATGATTTTGAAGATTAGTGAGGCCCATATGATACAATCAATACAATGAAGAAGCTCGTAATACTCGGTGGGATTATAGCGATTTTTCTTTTAGGACTTTTTATATGGTGGCAGAGTGGGATGGGCGCGCCGGATCCTAGAAATACAGAAGAAGCGCTTTTTGTAGTAACGAAAGGTGCAGGACCTCGTGAGGTAGGAAATGATCTAAAAGAACAAGGCTTCATAAAAGACCCAGTTGTATTTTTCCTCTATGTAAAAAAAGAAGGATTAGATACGGAAATACAAGCTGGCTCTCATTATCTTTCTCCTGCTATGACACTTCCAGAAGTTCTTGCAGCTCTACAGCATGGAACAGTTGATATATGGGTGACTATTCCTGAAGGGTATAGATCAGAACAAATAGCAGAGACTTTAGCAGAAAATGTGGAGAATTATGATGAATCATGGAGTTCTACTTTAAAAGAGCATGAAGGTTTTTTGTTTCCTGATACGTATTTAATTTCCCGTGATGCGCATATAGAGGCTGTGATTGAGGTGATGAGAGGTAATTTTAATACGAAATTACAAAAAGCAGGAATTAATCCTAATGACCCTGATATTTTAGATATTGTGACTATGGCATCTCTTATTGAGCGTGAGGCGATAACTGATGAAGAAAAGCCTATGATTGCGTCAGTTATTGCAAATAGGCTTAATGACGGAATGGGACTTGATATTGATGCAACGCTTCAGTATATAACTGGTACGAGTGGAGCTTGGTGGGAGGTGCCGACCGGAGAAGAACGGGCGATTGATTCGCCATATAATACATATCGTTATCCTGGACTTCCACCTGGGCCGATCGCAAATCCCGGAATTGAAGCGATAAAAGCAGCAGTAAATCCAGCCAGTTCTCCATATTATTATTATATTCACGCTCCTTCAGGAGAAAGTCATTTTGCAGAAACCTTAACCGAGCATAATGTAAATATAGAGAAATATCTGAACTAAAAAACTATAAGTTGTTGACAAAAACTGTATTTTCCTGTATACATTGACATCACAGAGCAAAGCCTGGGACGGGGGAGTGATTCCCTGTCGCTTTTTTTGTTAAAAAGGTGTATAATAAATAATTCCGAAAATGGCGCAACAAAAAAATATAAGACAATATTGGGGCAAAGAGCTAGACATCCTTCCTGAGTTAGATCTTCTTAATATTCAAAAAAAGTCATATCAGTGGCTCATTGATGAGGGCATCCAGGCAATCATTGATGAAATTACTCCTATTGAAGATTTTACCGGTAAAAACTGGGAGCTATCGCTTGGAACTTACAAATTAGGTGAGCCAAAAATTACTGAAGAGATTGCGATGAAAAAAAATCTTACGTATTTTTCTCCGCTTACTGTAGAGGCAACTCTTCTCAATAAAAAGACTAATAAAACTGTAAAACAGGAAGTTTTCTTGGGTGAAGTGCCAAAGATGACTGAGCGTGGGACATTTATCATTAATGGAATTGAGCGTGTGATTGTGAGTCAAATTGTCCGAAGTCCTGGAGTATTTTTCACTGGATCAGAAGACCCTATTACGGGAAAAACTTTATATACAGCAGAACTTCGACCCGTTCACGGTTCGTGGCTTGAGATTTCCACCACGAGAACTGACATGATTGTAGTAAGAATTGATAGAAAAAAGAAATTTATGGCGTCTGTTTTTCTAAAGGCGCTCGGAATTGAATCAAACGAAGAAATATATGAGAAATTTAAAGGCGTAGAAGGAGCAGAAAATATTATTAAAAATACCCTAGAAAAGGATGACACGAAGGGAAGCAACGATGCATTAATTGAAATCTTTAAAAAATTGAATCCTGGAGAGCCTATCGTGATTGATACTATTAAACAAAATTTCCACGACACATTCTTTGATAAGAGACGGTATGATCTTAATCGTGTTGGCCGATATAAAATAAACAAGAAGCTCAGGAATCTTAAAAATATTAACTTCTCAGATACCACTACGCTCACGCTTGATGATATAGTCGGGATGATTACTTATTTAATTGGACTTACTCAAGGAAAAGGGCGCGTTGATGATATTGATCATCTTTCAAACCGCCGAATCCGAAGCATTGGAGAACTTGTTCAGTCAACTGCGTTTCGAGTTGGAGCTTTGAGGTTGGAGAGAATCGTTAAAGAAAAGATGAGCTTAACTTCAACAGAAGAATCGTATACACCATCTCACTTTATTAATGCACATCCAATTATCGCTGCAATTAATGAATTTTTTAGAACATCTCAGCTTTCTGCTATCTTAGATCAAACTAACCCGCTTGCTGAAATTGATAATCTGAGACGTTTGACTGTTATGGGAACAGGCGGAATTTCTCGAGATAGAGCTTCATTTTCTATCCGAGATATTAATTCATCTCAGTATAGTAAGATTTGTCCAGTTCGAAGTCCTGAGGGGCCAAATATTGGTTTAGTTACCTATCTTGCACTCTATGCACGGGTTAATGATTATGGATTTTTAGAAGCACCATACCGAAAAATTGAACAGAAAAAGAATGGTGATGGAACAATCCCGCATGTAACTGATGAGATCGTGTATTTTGATGCAGATGAGGAAAGCGATCATTACATAACACATGCAGATATCTCCATTAATGAAAAAGGGGAAATTACTGATGCAATTATTCCAGCTCGATATAATGGGAATTATCTTGAAGTTGAACCAGGGAGAATTGAATATATTGATGTTATCCCTCGTCAAGTAATCGGAACAAGCGCATCTCTTATTCCGTTTATTGACCATGATGAAGCGAACCGAGCACTTATGGGAACCCACATGCAATGTCAGGCTGTGCCATTGGTAAAAGCACAAAGTCCTGTGGTGGGGACTGGTATGGAGGCGTCAGTTGCAGAGGCACTTGGTCGTGTTATTAAAGCACCATTTGATGGAGTTATTGAATATGCAGATGCACAAAAAGTTATTATTAAAGGAAAAGGTGGAAGTGCGGCATATGATATCGATAAATTCAAAAGGACAGCACAGAATACATTTTTCTCACAAAATCCAGTTGTTAAAACTGGTGATATAGTGCGAAAAGGGGATGTCTTGATTGATGGACCGGCAACAGATAGTGGAGAATTGTCGCTTGGTAAGAATTTGTTGATTGCATATGCTTCATTTGACGGGCTTGGATACGAAGATGCTATTGTAATTTCAGACAGACTTATTAAAGAGGATGAGCTTACTTCTGTTCATATAGAAAAATATGAAGCGACGGTAGTTGATACGAAGCTTGGTCCTGAAGAGACAACTAGAGATATCCCGAATGTTGCAGAAGAGGACCTCTCAAACCTTGATGAGGATGGAATTGTAGTTATTGGATCTGAAGTAAATCCTGGGGATATTTTAGTTGGGAAGATTGCACCAAAAGGCGAAACTGAACTTACTGCAGAGGAAAGATTACTCCGTGCGATTTTTGGAGAGAAGGCACGAGAAGTTCGAGATACGTCTCTTCGAATGCCACACGGAGAGCATGGAATTGTAGTGAGTGTGCAGATGCTCGATCGCGAAAAAGGTGATGAGTTAGAGCCTGGAGCATTGAAGCGAATCATGGTTGAGGTTGCACAGCTTCGGCACGTTGTGGTGGGAGATAAGCTTGCCGGACGACACGGAAACAAGGGAGTTATCTCAAAGATCGTTCCATCGTCTGATATGCCGCATCTTGAAGACGGAACACCAGTTGATATTATGATTTCTCCAATTTCTGTACTTTCTCGTATGAATTTGGGACAGCTTCTTGAGGCACATGCTGGATGGGCAGCTGATAAAAAAGGTATAAAATTGGCACTTCCTGCTTTCGAAAAGCTTGAAGAGGAAAAGCTACTGAAGTTATTTGAAGAGGTAGGTATGCCTGCAAATGGAAAAGTGAAACTGTTTGATGCAAGAACTGGCGAGGCATATGAAAATGATGTGGTAGTCGGGATTGCATATATTATGAAGTTGATTCATATGGTAGAAGATAAAACTCACGCACGAAGCACCGGTCCATATTCTTTAGTTACGCAACAACCACTTGGAGGAAAAGCACAAATGGGAGGGCAGAGACTCGGAGAGATGGAGGTCTGGGCTTTGGAATCACACCGTGCAGCATATACGCTTCAAGAGATGTTGACCATCAAATCTGACGACGTTGCGGGACGTGCGAAAGCTTTTGAAGCTATTATTAAAGGAACTGATATTCCGACGCCAAAAGTTCCTGAATCATTTAAGGTTTTGATTCGAGAATTGCAGAGTCTTTCTATGAACATTCAACCAATTCATGGAACGGTTGCTGTGGAAGAAGATGAAGTTGATGAAGAAGTAAAACATGAAGCGGAAGAGTTGCAGGAAGCGGTAAATGAAGAAGTGGTTTCTGAAGAAAATGAGGCTGTGAAGGTGACAGATGCAGAAGGTGTAGTTGCAGAAGCTCAGGAAGACGTTATAATTGACGAATCCACGGTATCAAAAGATGCAGAGACCCTTTCTGAGGAGGAGAAATAATATGGACGAAAATATAGCATTAAAATCAAACGGACGACGAGATCATAAGTCAGATATCATTAATATTACTGATTTTGACAGTCTTAAGATCACTGTCGCTTCAGCAGATGATATTAAGAATTGGTCTTATGGTGAGGTTGTAAAACCAGAAACTATTAATTATCGAACATTTAAAGCTGAAAAAGACGGATTGTTCGATGAAAGAATTTTTGGTCCCACGAAAGATTTTGAATGTTACTGTGGGAAATATAAAAGGATTCGCTACAAAGGAATTGTTTGTGATAGATGTGGAGTAGAGGTTACTTACTCACGGGTTCGCCGAGAGCGAATGGGTCACATTACGCTTGCTGCACCGGTAATTCACGTTTGGTTTTCAAAAGGATCACCTTCAAAGCTTTCGATTTTTATGGGTAAGACTCAGAAAGAACTCGAGTCGATTGTGTATTACGCAAGTTATCTCGTGATGTCAGTTGACGAAGAAAAAAGGCGTGAAGCACAGAAGAAACTTGATGAGGTAAAAACTCAGAGACTTACAGATTTAAAAGATCAAATAGATCAAGAAAAGGAAGAGCTTGAGACTGAAGAAAAGAATAAGCTTGAAGAGATTGAAAATACCCTCAAGAAGGAACGACGAGAGCTTGCTCTTGAAGAGACAAAGGTTATGTATCGCCAGAAAAATGTAGCGCTTGAAAAAAGATTCCAGAGAGATACGCAGAGAATTGAGGAAATATTTAAAAGAATTTCGGATATTGTAAAGGGGCTTAAGCAATGGGATGTATTGTCTGAAGAAGAGTATGTACGACTTCTAGAGTATAATGTAATACTATTTTTTGAGGTAGAGACTGGGGCAAATGCAATTCTTACAGCAATTGAAGCGATGGACCTTCCAAAAATTATTGGGGAGCTTCGCGAAGAAGTTAATGAATCATCTGGGCAAAAGCAGTTGAAGCTCCTGAAAAGGCTTCATCTTATTGAAAGCATTGTTGAAGCTGGATTTGATGTGACTGCAATGATTCTGCGGGTTATTCCAGTCCTCCCGCCAGATCTTCGACCGATGGTTCAGCTGAATGGAGGACGATTTGCAACCTCAGATCTCAATGATTTATACCGCCGTGTAATTAATCGAAATAACCGATTAAATCATCTTATTTCGCTTGGTGCACCTGAGATTATTTTAAGGAACGAAAAAAGAATGCTTCAAGAATCAGTCGATTATCTTATTGATACGTCTATCAGAGCAAATCAGTCACAAAGGCAATTCAAGTCTCTTTCAGATGTTTTGCGAGGAAAGCAGGGACGATTCCGAAAGAATCTTCTTGGAAAAAGAGTTGACTATTCTGGACGGTCAGTAATTATCGTAGGTCCTGAGCTGAAATTGAATCAATGCGGACTTCCAAAAGAGATGGCATTAGAGTTATTTAAGCCGTTTGTAATCCGGGAGGTCATTGCACGAGGTCTTACGACTCCAAATGCAAAAGCTGCAAAGCGATTTATTGAAAAGCGTCCACCAGAGGTATTTGATATCCTTGAAGAGATTACAAAAAATCACCCAGTGCTTTTGAATCGTGCTCCTACGCTTCACAAACTAGGGTTTCAGGCGTTTTATCCAGTGCTTGTTGAAGGTTCTGCAATTAAAATTCATCCTTGTGTTTGTGCAGGATACAATGCTGACTTTGATGGAGATCAAATGGCGATTCACGTGCCGCTTTCATCTCGAGCACAAAAAGAAGCAGCAGAGCTTATGATGCCTGAGGCAAACCTCCTTAAACCTGCTGATGGAAATCCTATTACTCTCCCAAATAAAGAAATGGCTTTGGGATCATTCTATCTGACGAGTGTTGATGAAACAAAGAGACAGGAGACTCTTCCAGCATTTGCTTCAATAGATGAAGCATATCTGGCATACACCCTTAAAAAGGTTGATTTAAGAGAGCCTTTGAAGGTAAGAGTTGATGGTGAGGTTTTGGAAACAACGATAGGAAGAATTATGTTTAATGAAAGCCTAAAATCAGTTTCTCTTCCGTTTATGAATCAGGCAATTAAGGCTTCAACAATTCGAGAGATTATTACAAAAGCAATGACAGATCACAGTAAGTCTGAAATCGCAACACTTATTGATAAGATTAAAGAAGTCGGATTCTTCGCAGCAACACTTTCTGGGATTTCAGTTTCCACCTTTGATCTTAAAATGTTACCTCAGAAGTCGGAGCTTACTGGGAAAGCAGAGAAAAAAATTAAAGACATAGATAATGAATATCAACAAGGGCTTATTACTGAGGCTGAACAGAAAAGGCTGATGAATAATGTTTGGCTTGAGCTTACTGATAAGATGGCAGATCTTACTTGGGATCTGTTTAGTGATAATGATATGGTAAAAGTAATTGCAGAATCAGGAGGAGCTAGGGCCGGTAAAGATCAGATCAAGCAGATGGCTGCAATGAGAGGTCTTATTTATGATCCATTGGGGCGCATTGTGGAGCTCCCAATTAAGTCTAATTTCCGTGAAGGATTGTCAGTTTTTGAATATGTTAACTCCGCTCGTGGATCCAGAAAAGGTCTTACCGACTCTGCGCTCAAAACTGCTGATGCTGGATATCTAACTCGAAGGCTTGTGGATGTAGCGCACGATGTGATTGTCCGTGAAGATGACTGTGGAACGGATAAAGGATACGAAATAAACGTAGAGGAAAATCGAGAAAATGTATCATTTTTAACAAATATGCTCTTGGGTAGAGTTGCATTGAAAGATATCGTTTCTAAGAAAACAAAGAAAGTATATGTGAAAAAAGGTGAGGATATTGATCACGAGAAACTCCAGGCGATTCTCAAGGATGAAAATGTCACGATTGCAAATATTCGAACTCCGTTATATTGCAGCCTCAAGTATGGAGTATGCGCAGCTTGTTATGGATGGGACCTTTCGAGCTATCGACTTGCTGATATGGGAACACCAGTAGGAGTGATTGGTGCACAATCTATTGGAGAGCCAGGAACTCAGCTTACTATGCGTGTTAAGCATTTTGGAGGAGTTGTTATGTCTGATGTGACCCAAGGCCTTCCCCGTGTAGAAGAATTGTTTGAAGTAAGGAAACCGAAGAATATGGCACCTGTCGCAGAGATTAGTGGAAAAGTAGAAATTGAAAAAGTTGATGATGGATATCTTGTAAAAATCAAGAATTCTAAAGTAAAGCCTGTTGAAGAGCGTGAATATTTTGTGCCACTTGCAGCATCCCTTATGGTAGAGGATGGTGAATCAGTATCAGCTGGGACTCAGCTTTGTGAGGGGCACTTGGATCCGAAAGAGGTCCTTCGAGTTCGAGGACTTGAAGATGCGCAGCAGTATCTTATTAACCAAATTCAGCATGTGTACGAATCACAGGGGATTGCAATTCACTATAAGCATTTTGAGACGATCGTGCGGAGAATGTCTGACAAAGTTCTTATCGAGACCGCTGGAGACACTCCACTTCTCCCAGGAGACTTGGTAAGTAGTATCCGATTTGAAGAAGAAAATGCAGAATCAATGGCAAAAGGTGGAGAGCCAGCAACAGGACGTGAGACTCTCCTTGGAGTAACAAAAGCAGCTCTTGTAACTGACTCATGGCTCTCTGCTGCTTCATTCCAAGAGACAACACAGGTATTAACAGATGCAGCATTACAAGGAAAAGTAGACCATCTTATTGGGTTGAAAGAGAATGTTATTGTTGGAAGATTGATTCCAGTAAGAGAGCGTTTTATGGATGCTGAAGTAGCACAGCTTGATGGGAATAGTGAGGAAGAAGTTGAAGAAAATAATAAAGAAAAAACAGAAGAAATCTCTGAAGAGGCTGGACTTGAACCTAAACTTTCTGTATAATCACCTACACCTATGCCAACACTGAACCAATTAGTAAAAAAAGGACGCTCAAAGAAAACGAAGAAAGTAAAAGCAACAGGGTTAAGAACTACCTTTAATCCAAAAGATAGAACATATAGCCTGAATCCTTCACCGCAGAAACGTGGAGTAGTGACGTTGGTCAAGACTATGACACCGAAGAAGCCAAATTCAGCTCTTCGAAAAGTCGCTCGTGTGAAGCTCTCGAATAGAGAGGAAATCACTGGATATATTCAGGGAATTGGACACAACCTTGCTGAGCATGGAATTGTTTTAGTTCGTGGTGGAAGAGTAAAAGATTTACCAGGAGTAAAATACCATCTAGTTCGCGGAAAATTCGATTTAGCCGGAGTTGAAAAAAGGACTTCATCTCGAAGTAAGTATGGGGCAAAAAAAGGAGGCGCACAAGCGTAAGATACTATGTCACGAGGAAATAAAGTTATTAAAAAAAGAGAAATTGCACCAGATCCGATTTATGGGAATGTACTCATTGCACGATTTATAAACAGAGCAATGAAAGACGGAAAGAAAACCACAGCACAGCGTATGATATATGGTGCATTTGACATTATAAAAGAGCAGGGGAAAGATCCGGTTCAGGTTTTTCAGCAGGCAATTGATACGGTTTCCCCAAAGCAGGAAGTTCGTTCGAAGAGAGTTGGAGGAGCTGCATATCAGGTGCCGATGGAAGTGCGAGGGCCTCGAAAAATTTCGCTTGCAATTCGATGGATTCTAGAAGCAGCAACGAAGCGTTCAAATTCAGAATTTAAAACGTTTGAACAGAAGCTTGCAGCAGAGCTGATGGCGGTAGTCAATAATGAAGGAGAGGCCGTTAA
>CAYYLC010000001.1:0-303531 GCA_964472415.1 uncultured Gammaproteobacteria bacterium | reverse complement strand
TCATAATCCAGAGCTTCATCAAGTATTTTGTAGTCAATTTTTATATCTTCATTCAATTTGTCCTTAATCTGAGGCAACATATCATCCAGAATAGTTTGTTCATGAAGTTTTACTAGTTTTGCCAGTGTCTCATCATCTACCTTCAATTGGTCAAGATAGTGTTTCACAATCTTTTGAAGAGTTGCCTTATAGCTTACATCAATCTCAGATACTTCCATGATAATGAGCCTTACAAAACGATTTACAGGATCTATCTCTTGCTTTTCAATAACTACATCAGATAGTTCTTGTTGTTCACGAGTTACAATATCTGATTTCATGAGTTTTGGTGCTACTTCTTTCAATTCATCCATTCTCATAGCGATAGGGAAGAATTCAAGATTGTTTGAGGAATATACTTTGGTTTCTACAGCTGGAAGTCTTACCCTTAGCTTTTTATCATCAGTAGGTTTAATTTCAACCACCTTCATTTCTTCTCGTGTTTTTGCTTCCTTAACTAAAATGCCTTCTGCAACTTCATGAGCAACAGAGAGTACACGAGAATAATTATCATGTGAAATAATATCTAGAGAATCTAACATCTCAATTCCTGTTAATTGTCCGAAAGGTAGTCGTAAGCCTCGACCAATCGTCTGTTCAATAAGAGTTTTACTAATCGAGGCTCTAAAAGGAATAATTGTAAAGACATTTCGAACATCCCATCCTTCTTTGAGCTTATCAACGTGAATAACAATCTCATTTTTGTTGATAGGTGGAGCCTCTTCTAAATGCAATAACTGATTGATTGAATCAACCTCACTTTCGCTTGTGACAACAAGTGTTTTATTTTTGTAGTAGCCATCAAAAAAGTCATCACTAGTTACCATCTCTTTTACTTCATTTGCATGTTGGATCGATTTGGTTGTAATTAAAGTGACAGGGAGGATCATTTTCAGCTTATTATTCTTTATATACTCTTCAATTAGTGCTTTCTTCTGTCTGTGTAGATGTATTCCATCTTCTAACTTTATGCGGTCAATATCTCCTTCGTATGCAAAGTTGTCAGATCGAGCTACAACGCCAGGAATCTTAATATACCCATTCTCTGCACTGCCGCCACTTTCAAGCGATTCTAGGGCTTGCCTAGCGTCTTTAATAGCATCTGAAAGTGAGTAGTTATGGACAACATTATTACTGGTAGGAGTTGCAGTAAATTCTAGACCTAATTCAGGTGATAAGTGGTTAATTGCCCGAAGTGATTTTTCTCCTCGATATCTATGACTCTCATCCATCAAAATAACAAGATCTTTCTTCTGTAATAACTCTGCAAAGCTAGAACCAAGTGTTTCTTGATACTTATGAAATCGGAACTCTACATCTTTTCGTTCATTAAAGATTTTCTGGATATTGAAGATATAGACATTAACAGCATCAAAAAGTTTATTCCCAAAGTCAGAATATGTGTAATTCTCACCAGTGACAACATTAAACATAGGAAAGTCTGTTAGACCTTGTAGGACATATTTTTTAGTGCCACTGGTAAAGTTTTCAATAGTTTTTGTGTAGATTGTTTCGCCAGGAGTCAAAATAAAGAAGTCCTTTAATCCTTTTGTGTAGTACAGATATGCAATCATCGCACCCATCAGTCTAGTTTTCCCGACACCTGTCGCAAGGGAAAATGTAAATGATGGAAACTCAGTATCAAATTGAAGACTACCGATCAACTTAGCCTCGATGTCTTTCGGATCATCACCAATCTTAAAAGTAGACATCAGTGCATCTAGCTTTGTTAGAGATTGAGCTTGTGGTTTTCTTAGATCCAACTCTTTTGTAATTTTTTCTAAAATTTTGTTATTACTCATACGGTAAATTTCTTTAGGAGAATATCTGGTATTCTCTTTATCTCTACATTATCAGGCAATTTTACATTACTTGAGATAGTTTTTGCATATATAACAACAAACTTTGCCTGATCTCCTATCTCATTGAGTAGGGTATCAATATATTCTTGGCTTACATACTGCTCTGTGACATGAGCTACAGTTGTTCCAGACTTACCATGCAAACCATTATCAGGGTTTACAACTTTGAAGCCTTCTAATTTCAATATAGCTCTGATGAGAGCACCGTTATACATTTTGGGATTGATAACAGTAAGTCTGAGATCACCATCTTTGACAAAGAGGCTTTCACCTAATTCAAAATACTTGAATCCACCGCCACCTTGCCAGTCCACAAGTTTAGAAATTCCACCACCATCTTTGCCTTCAACAACTTTTTTCATACGTGGGATAATGTGTGTTTCTGCATGATTACCAAGTTCTACCATTATCCATTTTCTATTCATCTTATGTGCAACAGCTCCAGTTGTACCAGAGCCTGCAAAGCTGTCTAATACTATATCTCCTTCATTTGTAGCTAAAGTTATAATTCGATGTAGTAATCTCTCAGGTTTTGGAGTAGCAAATACATCATCAGGATTAAATTTCAATACTTCTCTTTTACCTTCTTGATTATGTCCTACTTCTTCGCTGATCCACCATGTATCTGCTTTTTTTCCCTGTTGAACTTCTGTTAAGAACCTCTTTTTTCTTGGAAAAGAATCACCATTTTTACCGAACCATATTCTGTCATCATTGATCATTTCTTGTAATTTAGATTTTGTATATACCCAATGTTTACCAGCTGGTACATTAAATGATTTTCCTGTTGGACCAATAATTTCAAATCTTCCATTTGTTCTTTCTTCATTAGCTACAAGATCCCCAGATTGCCAAGGTCCACGTGGATCGTTATCTGGATTTTTGTATCTTGCATTCATTTTTTCTGTTCTAGGAAGCAATGGAATTTTGATTTTGTCTATATTCTTTGCATAAATAAGTATGTAATCATGATTAACAGAAAGATATTTTGCATCGTTCTTAGTACTATGAATTTTTTGCCATATAACACTAGTTACAAAATTATGCCTACCGAATATCTCATCACAAAGTACTTTTAAGTAAAGACTGTAAATCGATTGAAGAGATGTAATCCATATAATCTTGATTCATGTATTGATTACCCTTGCTAATTACAAGGTAAATTACAAAATCTTGCATATTAACCCATGTATTTCCTGTTATTTTGTGTTGGTGTATTGGTATTACAAGGACCAAAGTTTTAGTACATTTCAGTTTTTGAAGCTATACTTTGACCATTTAATTTGACCTTGCATGGAGAGCCCTAAAATGCCTTTTTTGTGTCCTAAGATTTGATAGAATCATAGTATGAAGGACATAAAAATACTTGATTCAGTGATCAAGACACCTGGCAATATCCATTCACAAATGGTCAAATGTGGTAAGAGAGGCTGTAAGTGTCTGAAAGGTGACCTGCACGGTCCCTACTTTTACTATCGATACTGGAAACTCTCACACAGAGCATGGATTCAAAAGAAAAGATATCTCTCAAAGGCAGATGCAAAAAGATTACATACTGCACTACAGAAGCATAAAAGCACAATTCAAGCAGCCAATGAAGATACATATAGAGAACTACGAAGGAAAGTCAATCAAAGAATCAGGTCAGGAGAAACAGGAATAACACAACGAAGATTCGCAAAAATATCTGTTCCAGTAAAGAATTTTATATAATTCAAGCTAGATATTGATATAGTCATGAAACAAGTCCAGATAGATATTGAGAATAGCCGTAATTATGCTCTTGTTGCTTTTTTGGTAGATCAACCACTATTTCTAGAGTCAGTTAAACGAATAAGAGATAAGTACAAAATAATTCCTCCTCTTGAATTAAAAGTAGAAGGAGTACGTGATAGTTTATTTGATCATTTCATAAAACTTGCGGGTTACAATCCGAAAGAGTATTACAGACTTGAAGATGAGTCCGATCCATTAAATGGGGTTGATCCAAACACTTTCATTCGCAATAGAAAAAGTAACACTGAATATGAAGTGTTTGAAAAAATTCAGTCAAAAGTAGATGAAATAGAGAAAAATTTTTTTGAGGAATTAAGAATACTTAGGTTGAAATTTCACTATCCTAGAATTTTTGAATATGTAATTCTAAACGTGATCTTAGAACACAAAGTATCATCGCTTAAAACCGCAAGAGCATTTTCAGAAGAGATACCATATCTACCCTCTCAGCCTACTGATATCTTGACAGAGCGAGAAGTTATTACTGGAATTGAAGTTATGCCATTTACTACTAAAAAAGATATTTATGCAGCAGTAAGTGATTTGCTAAACATGCAAAATGAAAATCATTTAGGTGAACTTTCTATTTATAGCAAGCTAAAGAAAGATACTCACAGAAACATTAAGCGTGACAGAGAGTGGTATTGGAGTGTACAGACAAAAGGTAACTATAAAAAAATTATAAAAAAATGGAATGAACGTCCAGATTTACATGAATACTTGACTCACCACAATGGAACTCAAAGATGCGATAACTGCTATATAGATGATGATAATTACATCTATCACGCAGTGTCAGAATATAAAAAGCTACTAAAACGTTTTTCACCTGAGGTTTAATAGCAACATAAACCACCATACTAATAATTATCTACTTCAAATAAACTGTACTCATATCAAATTGAGCACAGAATATGAATACAGCAGATAGATATTACAAAACTAAATCCCTAATCCTCGCAGCATATCTACAAACTACTAGGAAGGTTCAGTTTGCTGGAATCAATAAAACTAACCCCAAAGAAGCAATCTTTCTATTTGAAGATTCAAAATTATGTGAATCTCTAGTTAATGAATACTGGCTAGATCGTGCAGTAGTAAATCCCAAAGAGCTTAACACAAAGTTATCAGAATTAAAGGATTTGATTTTTAGCTAACTATGTTAATAACAATTAAAGAAGCACGAAAAATAATAGGAGACAGTAATCTCAAATATACAGATAAACAAATTCAGGAGATTATAGATCACTTATATGTATTGTCTAACTTAATTATTGATAGATATATAGAAATTAAAAATAAATAGAAATGGCAAAAGCAAGAATGTTGCATTGGAAAATATCAACCTCACTTCAGGTAAATCGACTATCACTTGAAGCTAGACTTTTATTCACTTGGATGATTGCACATGCGGATGATGAAGGAAGGATTAGAGGAGAATTTGATTATATAAAAGGGAAAGTTTTTCCCATGACTGAATATAAACACTCTGATATTGAAAAGTTCCTTGATGAAATAACAACTCAAAAACTGATAATTAGATGGGAAAGAAATGGTGAATGGTATATAGAGTTTCCTTCATGGCTTGATCATCAGCAAATTAGAAAGAATAGATTTCGCAAATCACAAATTCCAGCATACGAGGACAGACAAAGTACAGCCAATGTACCGCCAAAAGACAACCAGTGGTCACCCCAATCTAATTTAATTAAATCAAATAAAATACAGAATAATGAAAGCGAACTAGAAATATCATCTCGCAAAAAAGAGCATAAAGAACTAGATCCTAATACTTTTGAACCAACAGATAATGATACATTTGCAGCCTTTGAGGTATTCAAAAGACTAGAACCTAATAATCATAAATCACTTCAGACAACATACTTAGCAGCAATTAAAAAAGGTGTTCCAGCTCACATATTATTTCAATTTGCCAGTGAGATAGAACAAGATAAGACAGTGAGAGTTCCAGGAGCAATTTTTAATACAAAAATCATTGATTTCTTAAAGAAAAATTCACAAAAATAGGCTCAAAAAAGCTATACTAAATATAGATTAATAAAATTGAAATAATATGAATGTTATTCTTTATATCCGAGTATCAGATCCTAGTCAGATAGGCAATATCAGCTTTGATGCACAAATTGCCTCATGTAAAAAATATGCTCAAGAGAATGGGTGGAAAATCGTAAAGATCTTCAAAGAAGAAGGTGAATCCGCCAAAACCACAAAAAGAACTCAACTAAAAGAACTTATTGAGTACTGTCGAATCAATAAAGGCAAAGTGAATGTGTGTTTAGTTTATAAAATTGACCGATTAGCTAGGAACCAAATGGATCACTTCGCAATTAAAGCAAGACTACTTGAATATGACATTAGTCTTAGGTCTGCTACCGAACCAATTGACGACACTGGTATGGGGAAAGTAATAGAAGGACTATTTGCAGCTGTAGCACAGTTAGATAATGATATTAAATCTACACGTGTTACAGAAGCTATGCAAGGATGGGTACTTAAAGGAAGATGGGTTTGGGGAGCTAAGTTCGGGTACATCAATAAAAAAGATGAAACAGATCATGCAATCATGGCTCTAGATCCTATTAAAGGACCAATAGTAACCGAGTTGTTTAAGAAGTTCTCTACTGGACATTATACTTATAAGAATTTAGCAGATGAACTTAATAGAAGAGGAATTAAGAGTAAGAAAGGAATGAAAATTCATCCTCAGCTAATCCACAAAATACTCCGTGATAAGTTTTATATGGGAGTAATTAGTAAGTACGGAGTTGAGACAAAAGGAATACACACGCCTCTCACTGATGAACACACATTCTATAAGTGTCATGAAGTCATACTTCGAAAATCAAATATAGGTAAAATGAAAAGAAATACAGAAAATGAAGATTTTCCAATGAGAAGATTTATCCAATGCAAAGAATGTGGGGTACCTATGACTGCTGCATGGTGTAAAGGGAGAACTAAAAAATATCCAAAGTATTACTGTGTTAGAAAAGGATGCGAGTTAAGAGGTAAAACATATAAGCGAAATGATTTACACGAGGATTTTTATAACCTGCTTGGGCATGTAAAGCCAAACGAAGACACGATAGAATTATTTAAGGAAATGTTTATTCGAGTGTATCGTAACAGAATTCAGGAGTTGGAAGGAGATACTATTAGACTCAAGAGTGAAATACAGAGATTACAAGCTGAAAAGGCTCGAATAATACAAATGAGCAAGAAACAGATCTTAACAGACGAAGAATCAAATGAAGAGCTTTCTCAAATAAGAGATCAGATTGCTATTGCAGAGTTAGGCTTACATGAGACAAAGACTGATGAGGGTGAAATTAAAGTTTGTCTTGCATATGCTCAGAACTTCATTCAAACCGTTAATTTGATATGGTTTGACGCTCCACCTCTCTTCAAAATCAAATTACAAACAATGATTTTTCCTAGAGGGGTAAAGTATCAATTTGAGAAGGTTTCGAACCACGACTTAGCCCTTCCATTCAAGCTAAACAGGGAGTTTGAAGATTCCTTATCTCGAAATGTGACCCCAACGGGAGTCGAACCCGTGTTGCCGGGATGAAAGCCCGGTGTCCTAGGCCACTAGACGATGGGGCCGTACAGTGACACATTGCCAATTATATAAAAACTTTGACTTACAAACAAGGAAACACACCGAAAAACGACTTCAGTGTGTTCCTTGGAAAAATTATTTCATTTTTCGTCTGAGTCGCTCTATCGTATCTCGTGCCGCGTCTTTTCCACCAAGTCCAAATGCAAGGCCCCCAGCGATAGCAAGCATCGCAACAATTCCTGCAAACAATATGCGTATTAAGTCACTCGCTATTCCGAGTTGATTAAGCACAACAAGTGCCACAAATACGAGAACTGCATAGCGTGCAACGAGCGCAACAGTTTTTGCAGAATCTTTAGAAACTCCTCGAACTGATGCAAGGACTAAGTCGTACACCAATCGTGCCACCACAAATCCTACAAGAAGCAACAATACTGCAATAAACACGTTTGGGAGATAAGTCAAGAGATTGTTCAGAAGCGATGCGAACCGCTCCAATCCCCACAAATCTGCTGTCGGAACAAGAAACGCAATAATTACAAACCAACGTGCGATTTCTGCAACAATTGCACTCCACTTCGAACCATCTTTTGATTCTGGAACTCCGTATTTTGTCAAATACGCATCAAGTTTGAAAAACCGAAATAGTTCTTTGAGAACTTGCCGTACAAATGCAGCAACGATTATCCCAATTATAAGAAAAATTAAACCAAGAATAAATCGCGGCGCATATGCAATAACACCCTCCATACTGCTGTTTATCGTACTGACAAGCGTATTACTGATTTCTTCCATGTGTATTTATCACCCCCTCTCTTCTGTTTCACTTCTATCAGTATTAAAAAATATTTGTGCTTTGTCAAATACATTCATTGCGTAACACGCCCAACTTTGATAAAATTA
The DNA here is from genome assembly GCA_964472415.1 of uncultured Gammaproteobacteria bacterium. Classification (GTDB taxonomy): domain Bacteria; phylum Patescibacteriota; class Microgenomatia; order Levybacterales; family GWA1-39-11; genus JBCLLY01. The sequence continues at coordinate 295,368 of CAYYLC010000001.1, read as the reverse complement.
CAGTCCAGTGCTTTATTTTCATTCTACTTATAGGATAAAATAAAGAGAATCAGAATAGATCAAACTTCTTGCAAAGGAAATATCTCTGATTCGATATCGGGCCGATAGCTCAATTGGCAGAGCAAAAGCCTTTTAAGCTTTTGGTTCTGGGTTCGAGTCCCAGTCGGCTCACACTCGATTAATTAAGATTTAACTACTTAACCCCTAGCGCTATTTCTCTCACTACATCCTCTCCATGATATAATCCACTTATGGAAAGTGAAGGCAGGAGATTACACGCTCAAGCAGCACAGGCTCGAGAAGCAGGACAATTTTCTGAATCATTAGATTTTAATGACCGCGCACTATTTGCATATGATCTAGATAACGACTCTCTCGGCTTTGCGGAAGGAATTGCCTGTCGTTCGATAACATTACGAGTATATGCTAATCAGCATGACAGTAAAAGAATTCTTGCTCTTGCAAAGCATGAAATGATGGCATCGGTAGAAATAGCCAGGGTAAGTGGGAATGCACAGGCTCTTGCTATGCCCCTCTATAATTTGGCTCAGGTTCATGAAGATTTAGGCGAATTAACAGATGCAGTTGCAACATATAGGGAGGCTGTTGATAATATGGTAAATAATCCACCAGATAATCATAATCGACCTTCGGTATTAGCGAATATGAAGTTACATTTGGCTACCTGTGAACTAGGTGCAGGAGATAAATCAGCATTTGAGCGAGCAACCCAAGCACTTCATGAACTCGAGACTTCTGAAGAACCTAATAAATACAACAAAGATGTTTGGGGTTCAGGCGGATATATGAGGCTTGCAAAAGCTCTTCGGGAAATTGATGTGCCAAAAGCAAAAGAATTCCTACAAAAAGCAAAGGAAATTATTGATAATAATTCTAAATTAGTACTTCGAAAGCAGCAGTGGGATAAATTAGCTAGTAGCTTAGAAGTTTAAGCCTTCAAGAAAAAAGCTTATGTCAAAATAAGCTTCACAAATCGAGAAAGTGCGCAAAATAATCTGCGCAAAATAATCCTGAGCAACTCACTCACCGACAACTCGGAGGTATCCAATATTATTGGCTATTTATCCTATAAGCTGCTATACTGTATCCAGTGTTATTTAGTATCCTATTCTTTTCCACATAGAATTCGGTCTTTTTTCTACACTTACTAATTTAAAAAGTCGCACTCCTGGAATGAAAATTTTCAGTGCCAAAAAACTATATGAAGAAAATAATAGAAAATAGATATGCAAACCTATACCTAAATGCTGCAATAAAATTAGGCCTAGAATATTCAATTCTCAATGAAGAAATTGGTTTAGTTCGCATCTATAGTGATAAAACAGTTCTCGATATAAGCTCGAATGTACTTGGGGTCAATTCACAACTTAGCTCAAATCTTTCAGTAAATAAAGTAAAAACCTCAATACTTTTAAAAAGTCAAAATATTCCTACCCCAAAATTTAAAACTTTCACTGAAGAAATAGCTGCAAATACATACGCCATAAACCAACTCAAAAAGAAAAAAGCACTCGTGGTTAAACCAATAAGCGGCTCACTTTCTATCGGAATAACAGTGAAACCCTCCACTCCTGCCCAAATTAGAAATGCGGTAAAAGAAGCATTCGAAGGAAATTCAAGTATTATGATAGAAGAATATATACCCGGAAAGCATTTCAGAATAACTATACTCGATGATGAGATAATCGCTATTACACAACGCATAGCAGCAAACGTTACAGGAGATGGAAAACAAACCGTAACAGAGCTTATCCAACAAAAAAATGCCCAACGAGAAAAGATGCAACTACCCCCAATCTTTTTAAGAAAAAAAGATCTTCATTATCTAAAAGAGGAAAATATTGACCTACAGAAAATATACCCAAAGGGAACATATATCCTTCTCCAGCTCGGGTGCGACTTGGATATTGGGGGAGAGCGAGTGAGAATAGATAAAGAAAATATTCCGCAAGAAAATCGTGAATTATTTATCAATGCTGCAAAAACACTTAGCCTCAGATTCGCAGGAATAGACTACATAACACCGAATATTACAACACCACACACGCTCATCCGAAGCGCTATTAATGAGATAAATAGTGCGCCGGATTCTGATGTGCACTATAGAGATACATTCCCCCATGATAATTACGCAGCAGAAAGAATAATGAAAAATATATTCTTTAAAAATACAAGCGGAAAAAGAAAAAACGAAGCATGGCATTTATCAAAATCATCTATTTCATTTAGAGGAATAGAAGCAACTCTTTAAACACCTACCCATTTCTAAAAATATTCTTCCAAAAATCGATAATAAAATTATCAACTTTTGCCAAAACCTGTAAAGGATAATGGGGGAAAATGGAATCTTTGGTACTTTTTTCTCGTGAAAATTCCTGCGGATCTAACATTTCTTGCTCTTCATAAAATTTTAACTGTGCATCTCTTGTACTAATTCCGAAAGTATCTTGATCAACAAAGAATTTCATTTGTTCCTGGATTTCATCTGGGGATAATTCTTCCGGAAGAATAACATAATTTGCACTCGGTAAACTCTTCAAGACATCTGTTCCATGATTATCATTTGCAAGTATCATTGACGAAGAAAGAAAATCTATACTCACGAGTCCTGCATTCTTTGCCCTAAAGTACACGACTCCAAAAATCCCTTTGTCACCGCTCCATCCTGGATTCGGAAGTCCTCCAGTGAGTCGCGCCCAACCGGCGGAATTATTGATTTCCTTCTGAAGAAAAACTTTTGCAAATGACTCATCAGTTGTGATATCTACAATTGTAACTTTTTCCGGATCAAATCCTATATCTGCCTGGATTGCATTAATAGGATTATCGATATTTTCTATGATTATTTCCATAGGAAATATTTCATGTATTTTATATTGACCTTGAGAGGGAGTAGAAAACGATGCAGTTTTTGAAGTTGTCGGAAATCCAAAAAGAGATAAAATCTGACTTTCCCCGTACACAATTCCTAGAGAAAGAAGTGAAAAAAGGAGCAAAAAAATACCATTTAGAATAGCAGAACGCAGTGTCTGCGGCACGACCCCATTACGCTTAATAATTCGCTGTTTACATAACAGACAACTTGATCCTTCACGCTGCACCCTGCAGAAAAAACAGACTGTTTGTCGCGGAAAAAATAACCACCAAATAGGATACGCAAAAGCGAGAAATACTCCAAAAAATGCAAGAACATGAATCAAAATCCAAAGCAAAAGCGCTAAAAATATACTAATAAAAATAAAACTAAAGCCCCACAATTTTCTACTCATAATTTACGATTCAATATATGACATAAGTATTGAAAAATCTGTTAAATTACACAATCCATCATTATTCATATCACATTTCTGCAGATCTGGTAAAACCGCACCTTTCGACCCATCTTCACGCAATACATTTCTCCATCCATCTACCCAAATGGCAACAACATCTGTTAGATCTGAAAGTAAGATTTTCCCGATACCCCGAAAGTCAAAATACTGCAAGCTTTCTGGAAGCTCCGTACCGAGAGGTCTTAATTCTGTAATTCGTGGCGATATAGAAACACTTGGCTGCAATATAGGACTTTGTAGCAAATAAGGCGACGGTGAAATACTATCTAATTGTGGAAGAGACGGACTTACTCCTTCCGTTGGAGTAAGTGTAGGGATTATAGTAGGAATTGGTGAAGGAGTTGGTGAAGGGCTTAAGCAATTGGTTACGTCATACGTACAGGCTATATCACACGTAAGATTTCCTGGGCCATATCCTACTGACTGACATGTTTGATTATTGAGATTTGATCCTTCACAGTCCTCTCCTCCTTCAATTATTTCATTCCCACAGATACTGATCTTGACCGTTGCATCAATAATTGTAGTGCTACTCTGGGCATAAATCTCATATAATCCAAAGGGGAAGAATATAACGAAGAACGTTATTATTCTTGCAATCTGATTTGCTCTGTTCATCCATCCTATTACTTTTTATCAATCTCCTCATTAGCTAGCTTTTCTTGTGCTTCAAGTTTCTTTGGAGATTTACGTTTGTCCCCCTTTACATTTATTTGAATATTGAGGTATTTTTTGCCGAGAAGAATTATCCCCATCACCACGATAATTCCAAGAATTACCTGTGGCCACGGTGCGTATATATCCCACATAGAAAGCAATTTAAAATATATACCCTCTAAAATATTTCCCGGTACTATCGTGAAATATAATTTTGCAGCAGCAGCAATGCCTACAGTAGTTGCCCCATTCGCACTTTTGGTAATCGGGCTCCCTTCTAAATACGCGAAGTAGTCTCCTGGCTCAGTTCGCACAGGAAGGTTTAATTTTATCTGGACTTCCTGTGACTCTCCTGGTTTAAGCTCAAATTCAGCAGGAGAAAACTGTAACCACGATTTTTCAGGCCGTAGTTCTGGCTGTTTCTCGTGATATGCAACATTCACTGTGTATTCAGAATCCACATCACCGGTATTAAATACGGTAAGTGAGGGAAGTTGATAGATAATTCCTGGCTTTAAATCATCGTCAACTTGAATTTTTCCCGTCCCGACTCCTACGCCAATTTTTGCAAACGACTGAATGGGAATAGTAAAGAAAATAAGTCCTAAGAATATGTACAGTATTAACCTTCTCATCTATTCATTATTATACATAAGTGATTACAGAAATGTTGAAGAATTTTATATCTTTATGGAAGGGCTGCTTGTACGGTAACATCTGCTGACTGTTCTGTATAGTTAGCTGTCGATGTAGGAGTAGAGATATGAAGATCAAATGTCTGCGTTGCCTCTGCTGCCTTACTCTCGGCAAGTGTCTGATAGTTTGTTGTTAATGCAGTATAGTTTGTAGGTGCAGAATCGCAAGTTTCTGTACAAAACCGATGAACATACAGATCAGAATCAGCTGTAGCACCCAGTGTCCAGTTTGCGGTGTCTTGACCACGAATATTGAAGTCTACTGTAACATTACCATCGTTTTCTGCAGTTTGCGTATCTATCCCATTCGTACCAGCGGAAGAATTTAGCGCCAAAGTACCGTATGCAATAGCACCATCTGAAACTGAGACTGATATGTTCTGGACAGTAACTGTTGCGGTAACAGAATCTGTACTTGCTGCCCGCACTGGCAGCACAACCATTGAAAAAAGGAACATAATCAACGATAAATGAAAAAATATCGATCTTTTTGTAATGTTTTTAGTACGAATAGACACTTTCATTGTACTTATGGTATCAGTAAATCAAATAATCTTTATTCAGTCAATAGGCAATCTAGTGCTCGACTGCTTGAATAGTTACGGAAATAATCTTCTCTGTAGCAACTGTAGAAGGATTTGGTGAAGTAAAACGTAAATCAAAATTTTTCGTATCATCAACTCCCAAATTACTCCAAAAAGATTGATACGTATCTTCAGCAATAAATTCTATCCAATCAGATCCTGCATTTGTAGAAAATTCATGAATAAATGTGTCTGTGCCAGAAACTGAACCCAATGTCCATCCCTCTGGGGTACTTGTTTTTATATTTATATCTATCGGTACTCCTCCGTCATTCTGGACAGTTTGCGTATCAGAAAGATTGAGAGTACTTATAGTCTCACCAGAATTTATCGTTCCGTAATTTATCGTTCCATCAGTTGTTATCGTAACTGAAACTTCAGGCGCGCTCGATGGGATTTTCCATGCGATATATCGATAAATACTAGCATTTGTATTTGTTTCTGTTTGATTTCCTCCCAACTGAAACCCATTCGAGAGAAGGGACTGAATCCGGTCACTCGTATTTGGTAAATTTATGAAATACTGAGAACTATCTCCCGTAAGAGAGCTCGATCGGAACACACCATTCACACCTGCCGTACCTTTAACAAAAACCAAATCTGGCTGGAACCCTACATCAGTAATATCACGATTGTCCGTAGAATTCCCTGTATAACCTCCTACTGCAAAACTACTCCCTTGTTTAAACGCAAACCACCGATATAAGCTCCCAGAGAAGTTTGCAGTATCATCAGAACCCACTTGAAACCCATCACTATTAAATGCTTGTATCTTATTTGAACTATCAGCAGTTGCATTCAAAGAGCTGGAAACATCCCCCCCCATAACAGATGATCTCCATACCAATGGTGAAGTTGTGTTCCTTTTTGTCGCGATAAAATCCGGCTGCCAGGGAAGTTTGACTATGTTCCTATTATCCACACCGTTTCCGATATATGCGCCTATCGCAAAATCAGAAGCCCCAGTATTAGTATATGGATTATATGCATTCCCGAATGCCTGCCATTCATAGGTAATGCCATTGGTATTTACAATAGAACTCAATCCCACAGTAAATCCATCTGAATCAAGAGACGTTATTCCCTGCGTAAAATCTCCCGCAGACACAGCAAGGTAATTCGTTAAATCATTTCTCATCATGCTGGTTCTAAAAACAGAGTAGTTTCCATTATGAGCTTTAATAATAACCAAATCTGGCGCGAATCCTAATCCTGTGATAGATTGAGAGGTCCCAGTGCCAGTATACGATCCCACATCCATACGAAAGGTTCCGCTAGACGTATAATCGGCAGAGCCCCCAAATGCCACCCAATAATATGTATCAGCATTTGCATTTACTGTCGTAGCAGTCCCCACTTGGAACCCATCACTCTGAAGTTCTTGAATATTATTAGTACTGCTTGCAACAGCAGTTAACAGTATTCCATAATCTCCATAAGTTTCGGAAATATTTATCGTTCCTGGAGAAGCACTAATACTTTTTACCAGCACAAAATCCGGCTTAAACCCAACTCCAGTGATGTTTCTATTATCCGTGTTATTGCCAGTATAGCTTCCTTCTGAAAATATTCCGCTTGTCGCCTTGAAAGCAATATAGTTATATGTCTGCCCATTTACATTATTTCCTGATGAACCGGAATGTCCTACATTAAAACCATCTGACACGAAGTCTCGAATATAGTTCCCGCTCGTATTTCGCACAGAATTTGTAAGATATCCAATTTCATTATCTGGCTGAGAAGCTGTATGAAAATGTGCTGAAAAATTTGCAGTTGAATGCTTCGCTAGTACAAAATCTGGCTGGAATCCTGTAGAAATTTTTCGTGGAGATGATCCGTTACCCGTATACTGACCTACGCAAAATGTTCCACTTGAACTACAATCAGATCCTCCAAATGCCACCCAATTATATCTATCATTAATTCTATTTACGTAGGCGATATTACCTACAGTAAATCCATCTGAATCAATCGTTATCTGTGAAGTAGTGTTATCTGCAGCAGGACCAATGAGTGCCATATTTGTGCTTGCCATCGCACTCGTTTTAAACACTGCCTCTCCAGCATTTGTGTCTGATTTGATCAATATGAAATCCGGCTGGAATCCAAGGCCAGAAATAGAGAGCGTCGAACCAGATCCTATATAATATCCTGTCTGCATAGAAAAATTTGCAGCCTGTATTTTTTTCACTTCCGGCTTGAAAAGTTGAGCAAAATCCTTCTGGATAAGATTCCCATAAAAAATATCTTGTGTTGCATAATACACAAATTTATCCGATGGGAAACCCGACAAAAAAAATGTTCCCAAGATACCCACAATAAGAATATTTCTTAGCAATACCCACATAACTCTATAGCTTTTATGCTACCAAAAATTTATCTTCCATCATAGGCTCAGGATGAGTAATAAATCCATTCATTTACAGATAGGAGGTTAATTTTGCTGTGTTACATAGCCATAGCGTCAAATACACATCTTCCGATAGTCCTACGAGGATTTCTCTGAAATTCAGTTTTCGATAGTATAATATTGACATATGAGGTCGTTATCAGACAAGCTCAAATCTTTTGTGATATTGAACAAGAAAATCGATAAAACGTATTTAAAAGAGCAATATCACAAGATACGAAATCTTAGAAAGGAAGATATTTTCCATTTTATAAAGAAAAATCGGAGATATCTAAAGTACGCAATTCTCATTGGAATCGTTATTATGATCTTGATTCCTATTGCGACATATCTTTATTTTGTAAGAGATCTTTCGTCTAAAGATCGGATTCTGAATAAAAAGAACGAGGGAATAATTTTACTTGACCGGAGCGGAGAAGCGTTTTTCACCCTCTTTGATGCTACTACAAAAAACCCTGTTGCTCTCGATACGCTTCCAGCGTATACGAAATATGCTTTTATTGCGATAGAGGATAAAGATTTCTATAGTCATCCGGGATTTTCCATCACAGGAATTGCTCGGGCATTTCGAGAAAATATCCTCTCGCAATCGAGTATCCAAGGAGGATCTACAATCTCTCAACAACTCATAAAAAATGCCATATTGTCTCCAGATAAGCATTTACTCAGAAAATACCAAGAACTAGTCCTTGCACTCGAACTCGAGCGACGATATTCAAAAGATGACATTCTTGAACTATATATAAACACGAATTTTTATGGAGAAGGTGCATTTGGTATTGCAGATGCAGCAATGCGCTACTTCTCAAAGGATGCATCAGAACTTACACTTGCCGAAAGTGCATTACTAGCAGGAATTATCCGCGCGCCATCATACTACTCGCCACTCACGGGAAATTTGGATGCAGCACTAAATCGAAAAAATCTCGTTCTCTCACTCATGTATGAACAAAAACACATCACTGAAGAAGAAATGAATAGAGCTCAAGAAGAAAATATAATATTTAATCCAACAGAGCAAGATATGAATGAACAAGGTGTTCATTTCGCATTAATGATCCAGGATTTTCTTATCGATAAATTTGGTGAACGAGATGTCGCAAAAAGTGGATATGTAGTACACACAACGCTTGATTTAAGTCTGCAGACTGCCGCCCAGAATGCAGTAGAAGCACAAGTAAACAGACTAAAAGGTTCGCAGGTAACCAATGGCGCTGCAGTTGTGATTGATCCTGACACTGGTGAGGTACGAGCTCTGGTGGGAAGCTATGATTGGAATGATACTGAAAATGGTCGTATCAACATGGCAATTCGGCCACGACAACCTGGATCGTCATTTAAGCCGATAATTTATGCAAAAGCATTTGAAGAACGACTTATCACTCCATCTACCCAAATAAAGGATGAGCCAATAACATTTGGGACTTACCGTCCAAGAAACTATGACAATTCGTTTCGTGGTGAAGTAACTATTCGCTATGCACTTTCAAATTCTCTCAATATTCCAGCAGTCCATGTAATGAATATGCTCGGAGTTAATAAAGGGATAGAATTTGCTCAAGACCTCGGGATTACTACATTATCAGATGATTTGGACTATGGGCTCCCCTTCGTTCTTGGATCTGCAGAAGTACCACTTATCGAAATAACAAATGCCTATGCTACATTTGCAAATCAAGGTGAGTGGAATGAATATTCACTCCTCACTGAAATACAAGATAAAAATGGAAAAAGGATATATAAATCAAATCCAGATAGCAGCAGTGCGCTTCCTGAAACAGTCGCATTTCTCATAAGCTCTATTCTTTCAGATAATGCTGCACGCCAAGATACTTTCGGCGAAGCACTCACTGTATCTCGCCCCGCAGCTGTTAAAACCGGAACTACAGATGATTACCGTGACGCACTTACTGTAGGATACACACCACAACTCGCTGTAGGAGTATGGATCGGAAATAATGACAATAGCCCCATGACAAGTATCGCAGGATCTTTAGGTGCCGCCCCTATTTGGAGACAGATTATGGAAGCAGGATTTAAACAAATAACACGAATAGAAAATTTTAGACAGCCAAATGGCATTATAAAACAAGAAGTATGTTTTGAAGATGGAGGTCTTATTGATTTCGCAACATCTTCTGCGTACCCTGAATTCTTCCTCAGAGGAACTGTTCCTGATAGACAATGCGATATCCCAACACCCACCCCCACACCGGATGAAAATGCTAGTGATAATAACAACGATGATAATGATGGTGATGAAAGTGAGGAAGATGATACTAATGACAATAATAATCCGAGCAATACTCCAACTCCGACACAATCAATAATTCTTATTCCAACTATCCCAAACAAAGCCTCACCAACTCCTGACGAAATCTCACCAACCCCTGACGAAGAAGACGAGCTACTGAATTTGTAAAATTGTAAAGGTGGTTTTTCCTTGTGGCGTAATAATTTCCCCCTTATCTCCAACTTTTTTTCTCATAAGACCTTTCCCAATTGGCGAAAGGCTCGATATCTTTCCACTCAAAGGATCTGCCTCATAGTGACCTACAATATGGAATGTACGAGTTTTTTCACCATCAGAAATCGTAACTCTTGAACCAAGTCGCACGACATCATTCCCTAAATCTAAGATAATATCTGCAAGTCGTATCTGAATAGTAAGTCGAAAAATCTGCGAATCAATAGACCTCAGGCGCATTTTTGCGGCACTGTATAGTCCATTTTCAGATAGATCTCCCATCTTGCGTGCATCAGAAAGCGTCTCTACTGCCTGAGGCCTCATATTTTTTAAATCCTGTAATTTTTTTCTCAGTGCATCAAACCCTTCTTGTGTTATAGGGATTCGCTTTATTTTGCGCATAACTCGTATTATACGAAATACTGTAAATTCTTGAAATATAACTACTATATTTACTATGCTAGAGTAATATGAATAAAATCTTGGGACTTACTGACGAGCAAGCACAGAGAAAACTCCAAGAATCAGGACCAAATGAAATTCGAGATATTTCTAAATCATCTCCGTTTAAAATCTTACTTCGGCAAATAAAGAATAATTTTGTATTTTACCTTCTCCTTGCTGCTGCAATTATTTCATTCACCGTAGGAGAAGTCGTCACTGGCTATACAATCATAGGAGTTATAATCCTTGTTATCGTCACAGGATTTATTCAAGAATACCGTGCAGAAAAGGCAATAAGTGCCCTCAAGAAAATGATTCTCCCTCATACTCGAGTTATTAGAGGTGGGAAAGAAAAGGAAATACTTTCTAAAAGAATCGTCACCGAAGATATCCTTGTACTCCGTTCTGGCGAGCGCATTCCTGCAGACTGCATACTCATAGATGGCGAAGATATAGAGGTAAACGAAGCAATTCTCACCGGAGAATCCAGCGATATAGAAAAAAAGCAAGTTAAAAACGAAGAAAAATACAATGAAGAAAATATTCTCCATATGGGATCATTTCTGGTAAATGGAAAATGCTACGCGAAAGTAATTCATACTGGAATGAATACGAAATTTGGGCAAATTGCTGGACTTATTTCACGAGTTGAAAAAGAACTCCCCCTCCAAAATAAAGTAAATAAAATCACCAAAATAATGGTCGGAATCGCAATTCTTGCATCAGTAACAACCGGCCTTATCATGCTTTCTCGAATAACAGAATTTACAAGCCCACACCTTACAGAAATACTCATTCTCGTTATCGCAATTTCTGTTTCTGCATTTCCTGAAAGTTTCCCAGTTGTCCTCACCACAACGCTCGCAGTTGGTGCTTCTCGAATGGCGAAGAAGAATGCCATCGTCAACCGCATGTCTATTATCGAAACACTCGGTGAAACTACAGTCATTTGTACTGATAAAACAGGGACTCTCACACTAGGAGAAATGACAGTAAGAAATATTATTGCTGGAGATGAAATATACTCCGTGACTGGAAGAGGTTATAAATCAAACGGTGAAATCATCCAACAAAAAAAACGTGTGGATCTGAAAAAAACACATGAACTTAATCTTCTTATAAAAACTGCAGTTCTTTGTAATGATTCGAAGTTGGAAAAGCTTGATGAAAAGCATGAATATAAAATCATCGGGAGTCAAACCGAGGGAGCGCTTCTAATACTTGGTGCAAAAACAAATACTTATAGCGAAGATTTTCGACTCCAACGAACTAGCGAGGTGCCATTTTCTTCAGAGCGCAAGATGATGTCTGTGCTTACGAAAGAAGAAAATTCCGAATATGTGTATGCAAAAGGCGCATTCGAGGTAATAATCAATAAGTGCAACAAAATCTCGCTCGATGGAAAAACAGTACAGTTGACTGAGGATAAAAAGCAAGAACTTTTAGAAATTAATAATCACCTTGCAGGGAAAGCACTCAGGACTCTTTGTTTTGCATATAAAAAAAACTCCAAAGAATATACCGAAGATGATTTTATATTTATCGGGACCGCAGCACTCGAAGACCCGCCTCGTGAAGAAGCACGTGCAGCAATTGAGATCTGCAAAAAAGCCTTTATTACCGTAAAAATGATAACAGGCGATAATAAAGAAACGGCTGAGGCTATCGGTAAACAAGTGGGCATTACGGGAAAAATTCTTGTGGGCAAAGAAATCTCTGAACTATCTGATGAAGAACTCAAAAATGTTGTGCAAGAAACTGCAATATTTGCACGAGTAAACCCAGAACACAAACTCAGAATCGTAAAGGCCTTAAAAAGACTTGGGGAAATTGTCACGATGACAGGAGATGGCGTAAATGATGCACCAGCTCTTAAAGAGGCACACATCGGTGTTGCTATGGGCAAGAATGGTACTGATGTTTCACGATCTGTCGCAGACCTAACACTCAAAGATGACAACTTCGCAACAATTGTCAATGCGATTCGAGAAGGAAGAACTATATTTAACAACATCAGAAAATTTGTAACGTATCAACTCTCAACCAATTTTTCAGAGCTTGGAATGATTATCGTCGGGGTAATGCTCGCTCCATTTTTTGGTTGGGAAGCACCAGTTCTCGTTGCGCTGCAAATTCTATTTTTGAATCTTGTTACTGATAACATGCCTGCAATCACTCTTGGACTTAACCCTACATCAAAAGACATCATGAATTATCCCCCAAGAAGAAATTCTACAATTATTACGAGATGGCATATCCTAATTGTTCTTATCCTCGGGAGCCTTATGGCGCTTGCCGCCCTAACTTCATATTATTTTGTATTTAACATTCTCGGTGAAAGTGTTGAAGTTGCTAGAACTGCGGCACTTGCTTCTATTGTATTGCTTGAAATAGTAAATGCATTCACATTCCGTTCATTCCGAAAAAATGTTCTTACTCGCTCACTGTTTGTGAACAAATATCTTGTTGTAGCAGCATTTCTCTCAATCACCGCTCTGATATTAATAGTATATTCACCAATCAATAAAATCTTCTCTACTGCCCCAATGAGTCCTATCGTATGGCTGCTTCCTCTTAGTTTTGCGCTTATTCTTTTATGCCTACAAGATCTTATAAAATCTCTTCCATTTTCAGCTACGAAATCGTTCATCAGATCGCTGACGATAGATTAAAGGAGGGGTTTTTGTTTTGAAGTATTTATCCCCAGATGAGATAGCGCATTCTCAGTTATCATTCTTCCACGAGTTGTTCGCTTTACAAATCCTATTTGCATAAGGTATGGCTCAACGACCTCTTCGAGTGTTTGACTATCCTCAGAAAGACTTGCAGCCAACGTCTCCAATCCTACGGGCCCGCCATCATATTTTTCAACAATTGCTTTAAGGTACCGCTTATCTGATTCATCTAACCCCATCCTATCTATTTCCAATACATCAAGCGTCTTGTCAACAATTGGCTTTGTAATTACTCCTTTCCCATGGATTGCAGCATAGTCTCTCGCACGCTTAAGAAGTCGCAAAGCAATCCGCGGAGTCCCTCTTCCGCGACTCGCAAGTGACACTGCCGCATCATCTTCTATTTCAATCTCAAGCTTGTTTGCTGCATTTTTTATAATCCGAGAAAGATCAGAGGTATCATAAAATGTAAGCCTATTGATTACGCCAAAACGATCCCTCAATGGGCCTGAAATCATTCCTGCTTTTGTGGTTGCACCAATTATGGTAAATCTCGGCAAGTCCATTCTGAGCGTTCGAGCTGATGGGCCTTTTCCAATCACGATATCCAGCGCAAAATCCTCCATTGCAGGATAAAGTGTTTCCTCAACCACCTTATTTAACCGATGAATTTCATCGATAAACAGCACATCACCTTCTGAAAGATTCGTAAGAATCGACGCTAAATCCCCTGATCGTTCAAGCGCTGGACCTGACGTTATTCTAATATTTGCACTCATCTCACGGGCGATAATATGGGAGATTGTCGTCTTTCCTAATCCTGGTGGCCCATAGAACAATAAGTGCTCGAGAGCTTCTTCGCGCTTTTTTGCCGCTTCAATTGATATGAACAATGAATTTTTAACATTCTCTTGGCCAACAAATTCATTCCAAGATGAAGCACGCAACGTCTGAATTACGATCTCATCTGCTTCTTTCTCCTGTGGATCTAAAATATCTATATCGCTCATATATTACTTCCTGCCTAAATGTTTGAGTGCGAATGCAATTCTCTGCTCTAATGTTCCACCGTTTTTTTCCACCGTCATAATAACCCCCTGAATTTCGCTATCTTGATATCCAAATCCTTTCAATGCCATAATAAGCTCCTGTCGCTCATTGTTCTGTGCAAAGCTCAAAGAAGACAAACTTCCTATTTTTCCTTTCAGCTCTATAATAAGCTTCTGCGCATTTTTCTTTCCAAGCCTTGGGACACCAGTAAAAAATGCGTCATCAGAATTTATTACTGCATTCATAATATCATCGATTTTAAATCTCGAAAGGATTGCATTGGCAGTTCTCGGACCAATACCTGAAATATTGATTATTAGATCAAATAAATTCTTCTCTTCCATGCTCTCAAATCCATACAAAGAAAACTCGTCTTCCTTAATAATACTCGTGATATAAAAGGAGGCTTGATCACCCTTTTGTATTTTCTCAAAAGACTGCAGCGTGGGAAACACTTTATAGCCTACATTGTTCACCAGAAGAATGATACTCGTGTCAAATATCTCAAAAACCTCTCCGCGTAAATACCCAATCATAGCCCTACTATACTACCGCAATTCAAACCAAATTTCTAATTCTGTATGACACTGCATGAGTAAGCGCTATAGCAAGTGCATCAGCTACATCATCCGGCCTCGGAACAGAGGAAAGCCCAAAGCTCACTTTTACCATCTCCCCAATCTGAGACTTATCAGCCCTACCATACCCCGCAACAGCCATTTTCACTTCAAGTGGAGTATACTCTCCTATAATAAGCCCGTGATTTATCGCTGCAAGCAGTACTACCCCTCGTGCTTGTCCCACACTTAATGCAGTCGTTACATTCTTATTAAAAAATAATTTCTCTATTGAAATAGCTTCCGGATGATGCTTTTCAATAGCCATGGTTATTTCTTTATAAATAATAGCTATCCTCTTCCCCTCGTTTGAATTTTTATCAGTTTCTATACATCCATACTCCAACGCTGTAATTTTTCCTCGCTCTTCTCTGATAACTCCCCAGCCTGTTCTTCCAAGACCAGGATCTACACCCAATATTTTCATTCAGTTATAATATATACTATAATCATACATTATGATAAATATCGGATTTAAAAAACTGATATTGCTATCTGTCATTTTTTCACTTGGACTTTCTTTATTCGCAGATAGCGTATCCGCACAAATAAGACAGAATCTCACGCCTACTTCTGCAGAAGAAGAACTTGAAGAAGAAACTGCTACAAGGTCAGCTGACGCCTCTCCTTCCGCAGAAGAGCTTAATGAATTAAGACGGATTGCAGAAGAAGACGTTACACGACCTGAAGAACCTGCATCTCGAGACGAAGTATTCGTATTGTTCGAACGACGTCCTGCAGATACTCTTACTCCATTTAACTTCGCAGCATATTTCATCCAAGAATCAGTGCGCTCAGGAGTTCCTTCACGAACAATCATCCTAATACTACTACTCCCCATGCTTGCCTCCATCATCGCATTTATTAGACACGTTGTAGGGCTTCCCAGCATTGGACTTTTAGTTCCAATCGCGCTTTCTATAACACTTCTCTCTACGGGAATAACCGCAGGGTTAATTCTTTTGGGATCTATTATTCTCGGTTCAACTTTTGCGCGCATAATCCTGAAAAGAGTACGAATCATGCAGCTTCCAAAGATGGCAATGTCTATGTTTATTGTGTCAATTATCATCCTTGTTGCACTTACTCTCAGTGCAATGGTAGGAGTTCTATCTGTAAGACAACTCTCTATTTTCCCTATTCTTCTTCTCATTCTCTTGAGCGAACAAATTATTTCTGTACAGCTGGAACGAAGCTTTCAAGAAATGCTTGTTATTACCCTCGTCACATTTGCGCTCGGAATGGTAGGATTTGTAATACTTTCAGCACAAATTATCAGAAATACATTCCTTCTTTACCCGGAACTCATCTTCCTCCTTATTCCAATCAACATTCTTATCGGGCGCTACTTCGGTCTCAGAATATTGGAATATTTCAGATTTACTTCAATATCTCGCCATGCCGGTAAGTAGAAACATCTTGGGTATGAATGCCCGCAATTTTCTCTATGTAAATAAATATAACTCTCGTGCTGCGAAAAGAATTGCAGACGATAAGCTGGAAACAAAAAAAATATTAGCTGAAAACGGCATCCCCACACCAAATCTTCTTCAAGGCTTCTATAACAGGGAAGCACTCCGATATTTTAACTGGTCCTCCCTTCCTACTAAGGGATTTGTAATAAAGCCTGCTCGAGGCTATGGGGGCCTTGGGATTTTACCAGTTCGGAAATTTGAAGAAAATATCGCATTTATTAACGAAAATTTATCATATTCTATACAACAACTAGAATCTCATATTCTGGATATCTTCGAAGGGGCATTTTCTCTTCAGTTTCTTCCAGATATAGCATTCATCGAAGAACGTGTCATTCTCCATCCTTTTTTTAAAAAATATAGAGATCAAGGGATCCCTGATATTCGTGTTATCGCCTTTAATTCTGTCCCTGTTATGGCCATGCTGAGACTTCCCACAGGTCTTTCAAATGGAAAAGCAAATCTCCACCAAGGAGCGCTTGGATTCGGAATCGATATTAGAACCGGAATTACGACCGGAGCAATACTGTACGACCAACACATAGACTATATCCCTGATACAAAAATTAAAGCGCGAGGCATAAAGCTTCCCATGTGGGACGAAATCCTCACAATTGCGGCACGCACGCAAACCACGGTAGGGCTTGGGTATGCAGGAGTAGATATTGTAATAGACAAAATCAGAGGCCCTCTTATCCTAGAAGTGAACGCACGCCCAGGTCTTTCCATACAAAATGCGAATAGAGCATCTCTCAGAAGTAGACTCGAACGGGTAGAAAATATGCCAGTTAGCACAGCAGAACGAGGGGTAGAGATTGGGAAAAATCTCTTTGCTGCAGATTTTTCTGAAAAAATAAAAATCTCTCCTACAGTACTTGCTATAAACCAAGATATTGTCATTCACCACCATGGCAAAGAACATAAGGTAAAAGCAAAAATGGATACCGGAGCCAAACGCTCATCTATCGACAAATCGTTACTGGAAGAGCTTAATATTCCGCTCACCGGAAAAACAGTAAAAATTCTCTCAGCAAATGGAATAAGCGAAAGGCCCACTGCAAACATAACAGTAGAAGTAGGAGGAAAGAAGAAAACTGTCACTGCAACAGTCGCAAATCGTTCTCACCTCACTTTTCCAATGCTTATTGGGTACACTGATATGAAAGGATTTTTAATAAAACCCATATACGATTCTGATTACGAAGAACTTTCAGAGGAGTAATTAAAGAGTAATATTTTTTACGTGATTTATAATTTTTTGATTCTTCTCCAATTTAATCGCTATTGCGTCAAATCGAAATGGTACATCTTTATAATTGCGAATAGTAAGAAAATAGTATGCAGTTTTTTGCATTTTTTGAAGTTTTGAGTAAGTAATTGCTTCAAGCGGAGTGCCAAACACCCTACTGCTTCTCATTTTCACTTCCACAAATACTAAAGTCTCCCGCTCTGTTGCAATAATATCTATCTCACCGAATCGAGAATGGAAATTCTGAGCTAAAATTTTATAACCTTGATCTCGCAAGTAATAAGCAGCATACCTTTCCGCTTGAAAACCTAAACTACGCACCTATTAAGGATATAAAAAATGAGGGGGAAAAGCGATTATTTCTTCTTCTTTGCTTTTTTTTGAATCAACTCTATGGTTACAAGTGAAGGATGCATAACAGGAAGAATTCTATCTACCTCTACTCCATCAATGCTCTGCCTCACGGTAATCATTTTATTCTCGCCTTTCCCACGAGACTTAATAACCTCTCCTATAAACGAAATTACGCGTTCGCGTTTTCCCTCAGTCATTTTCTGAGAAATCTTTACTACATTCTTTGGCCTAATATCTAAATCACTCATAGGTAAATATTATACAACAACTTTTTTGAAATTTCTAGGCTGCATACTACAAAGTAGCTTTTATGAATTCTAGGAATAAGGGGTGGGGATGAGTAAGACTCGTTTTATACTCAGGATGACCTTGAACTGCAACATAAAATGGGTGTTTTTCTTTCGGTAACTCTATTGCCTCAACGAGATTCTCGACTACTGATTTTGCTGAAATAATGAGTCCATGCTCCAAAAAATCCTTTTCATATGCGTCATTAAACTCGTATCTATGCCGATGTCGCTCACTCACAATCTTCTTTTTTTTGTCTTTATAGGAGTCATGTTCTCCATAAATTTTATCAAGCAAAGTCCCTTCTTTAACTTTGGCATCCCAGCCACCAAGTCTCATTGTCCCTCCGTATGCACGACGCTCCATGAGTTCTTTCTGCTCAGGAATGAAATGAATAACAGGATGCTCTGATTTAGGTTCGTTCTCTTCTGTATTTGCCCCTTTCAGCCCGAGGATATCACGGGCATATGCAACTACCGCAAGCTGCATCCCATAGCAAAGCCCCAAGTATGGAATCTTCTTATCTCGTGCATAAGATGCTGCTGCAATCATTCCCTCTGCACCTCGCTCCCCCCAACCAATTGGCACGATGATCCCATCCGGCTTTCCTATTATCGAAACTCCTTCTTTTTCTATTTTCTGTGCATCAATCCATTTGAGATTTATTTTTGTATTTACTGCCCATGAAGCATGATCTATTGCATCAAATAACGCTGCATAAGAATCTCTCAATTCATAATTCCCAGTAGAGAAATACTTCCCGATAATTGCAATCTCAACTTGTTTTTTCTTTGTAGATTTTATCTTTTTAATGAGATCTTTCCATTCATCTAACTTCGGGGGTCGTACGGGGAGCCCCAGCTTACGAAGTATTTTTTCTGAAAATTTTTGCTCAGCAAGAACGAGCGGAAGCTCGTAAACACTCTCAAGATCGGGATTGGAAATAATATCTTCTGTGTGCATATTGCAAAAAAGCGCAAACCGCTCTGCACGCCTTTTATCAATTACCTTCTCAGATCGCGCAACTATAAAATCTGGCTGGATGCCCATAGAATTAAGCGTTTTTACTGAAAGTTGCGTAGGTTTAGTCTTGGGCTCTCCCAAGTGTTTCGGAACTGGAACATAGCTTACATGGATATGAATAACATCTTCAGGATATCGAAGGGTCAAAAGCCGTGCTGCCTCATAATATAAAATATTTTGATACTCTCCAGCAGTGCCTCCCAATTCTACTAATACAATATCGGAATCATTCTTTTTTCCAAGCGATATAATTCTCTTCAGAATTTCATCAGTAACGTGCGGAATCGCCTCTACATCTTCACCCTTATATCCGAAAGCGCGCTCTCGATCCATCACAGATTTATAAATCTTTCCTATAGTAACGAAGTTATCACTCCCCATTTCTTCGTTGAGGAATTTCTCATACGTCCCGATATCCATATCGCTCTCAGTCCCATCTTCACACAAAAAAACATCTCCATGCTCTATGGGGTTTATCGTGCCAGCATCTTGATTCAAGTAGTTTTCGAATTTTACTGGGGAAATCTTGTATCCGGAGTTTTTGAGAAGGAGAGCCGTCGAGGCAACTGTTATTCCTTTCCCTATTCCTGAAATAACTCCGCCTGAAACGAATATATATTTTGTTCTATTCTTTTTCGGCACGACTTAATATATCAAATCCAAAAAATACTGTCAATATAATCTTTATTGAATTTACCATCCTATTTTTTACAAAAAAACAAGGCTTCCTGAAAACTTCCGGAAAAAATCTTCTCTGTCCTCTCTATATCTGGAGCGAGGTACGAGAATCGAACTCGTTTCTCCACCTTGGGAAGGTGGCATACTACCGGTGTACGAACCTCGCAGACCAACGAAAACTTTCGTCTCTTAATCCCAAGTCAGAAACCCGAGATAAATAAGACTCTCTATCTAGAATACCTCTTTATCTCGGAATTTCCAAATTATTCCCAACATGAATATAATCAGGATTTACCAGGTTATTCACACGAGCAATATCCACCCATCTATATCCGTCATTATATTGAGCTACCGCTATATTCCACAGATTATCACCCGCTTCTACTGTATAACGAGTCACGGTTTCAGACCCTTCCTGGAGATCATCTGATTCTTGAGATACTGCAGTTGGCGAGATAGTTACCTCACTTACTGTCTGCTCATCAGTCATGTCTTGCGCTATAGCTGGATCTGTAGTAGGTGAAACCTCAGGAATTATAAGCGTTGTTCCTGCTTCCACTACTCCTGGATTTTCCAGATTATTCTCTTCAGCAATTTGTTGCCAATTAAATCCTGTTCCATACACTTTTTCTGAAATACCCCAAAGAGTATCCCCTTCAACAACTTCGTATTGTTTCTGATCTGCTGTTTCGTTTGTTGTTACTGCTCCTTCATTTACCTCACCTTGGTTCTGAGAAAGAGTTCTCATTCCAAGAAAGATAATAAGAAACAATACTACAACAGTTACTACTCCATAAATAAGATTTCTGTATGAACCTGAAGAATCCATAAGCCGTTTAATGTCGAAATTATTATTGTTTTTCTTTCTTGTTGTTTTGGTTGTCTTTTTTTTAGCCATTAAGAAGTCGCCTCCTTTCTGGGCAGAAGATCTTAGTAATAAGGGCAAGGTGTACTTGACTAGATCGAGCTCATAAAGAACTATTCACATCTAGACCTCAACCGTTTTTTATCCTCTATTACAAGACTATATTCTGACTTGTAATAAGGAGCATCAAACTGAGCGCAAAACGCAAAATCTGCTGCAACGTGGCGGGATGGACGGGACTCGAACCCGCGACCTCTTCCGTGACAGGGAAGCGCTCTAGCCAACTGAGCTACCACCCCACGATTATTTTCAATATACTAGCAGATTGACACCCTATCGTCAATGAGATTTGTGCGTGTTATTATTATACATAATATGTACTCTTTTAAGAATGAGGAGATCGCACGACTTTTAAAAAAAATTGCTGGCGCATATGCTATAAAAAATGAAGCAAAATACCGATTTCAAATCCTTGCTTACCAAAAAGCTGCTGATTCTATAGAGTCATCCAGCAAAGAAATAGAGACCCTTCTTAAAGAGAATGCGCTTGATAAGTTTCCAGGAATAGGAAAAGGCATACAGGCATATTTAACAGAATTATTTGAGAAAGGGAAAGTCGAACATTTTGAGTCTATTCTTGAACAAATCTCCCCAGCGGTATTTCCACTTCTCGATGTACCATCATTCGGACCCAAAAAGGCATTCAAATTAGTAAATGCATTTAACCTCACCAATCCAAGAAAAGTAATCGATGATATATATAAACTTGCAAAAGAAAATAGAATATCGTCACTTGAGAGCTTTGGAGAAAAATCTCAAGCAGATATCATAACGGCAATAGAAGAATATCGACTTGGAAAAACAAAATCAGCACGCATGGTGCTCCCTCTTGCTCAAGAAATTGCAGATAGTATTTTGCAGTATTTAAAAGAAGAGAAAGCAGTTCAGGAGGCATATCCTCTGGGCAGTCTAAGACGACAAAAATCAACTATTGGTGATGTTGATATTGCAATCACCTCTGATAATCCTACAAAGGTTATTGAGCATTTTGTAAATTATCCCTACAAAGATAGAGTTATAGAAAAGGGGTATATAACAGCCTCGATCGTTCTTTCGGGTAATAAGCAGATTGATCTAATGGTGCTCAATCCAGATCAAATTGGCTCCTTATTGCAGCATTTCACAGGTAGCAAAGAACACAATGTAAAACTTCGAGAATATGCAATCAAAAAAGGCTATTCATTATCTGAAAAGGGGATAAAGCTACAAGACGGAACACTCAAGAAGTTTGGAGATGAAAAAAAGTTTTATAATTTTCTGGGGCTCGAATGGATTCCACCAGAAATAAGAGAAAACAATGGTGAAATCGAGCTATCACGTATAAATAAACTCCCGATACTTATTGAGGAAAAGGATATTAAGGGTGATTTTCACATCCATTCAAATTATCCAATTGAACCAAGCCATGATTTCGGAAAAGATTCTATGGAAGTAATGATTCATAAAGCGCTCGAGCTTGGCTATGAATACATCGGCTTCTCAGAACACAATCCAAGCGTGGGAAATCATACAGAAAAACAGATATATGAATTGCTCATAAAAAGGAATAATAAAATTGAACAACTTAAAGAGAGTAATAAAAATATACGAATAGTAAATTTACTCGAAGTAGATATTTTAACCTCAGGGAAGCTAGCTCTCTCCGATAGATGTATGGATTTACTTGATATGGCAATTGTTTCTATCCACAGCTCATTTAAAACACCAAAAGAAGAAATGACAAGAAGGATATTATCAGGACTAGAGCATCCCAAAGCTAAAATATTTGCACACCCTACTGGCAGACTCATTAATCAGAGACCCGGATACGAGGCAAATTGGGAGAAAATATTTCAATATATAAAGAAAAAAAATAAAGCACTAGAAATTAATGCTTGGCCTACTCGGCTTGACCTCCGCGATGATTTAGTATTTCAAGCACGCGCACTAGGATGTCAATTTGTTATTAACACCGACAGTCACGCGGTTGACCACATGAATAACATGAAATTCGGAATAGCTGTCGCAAAACGAGGATGGTGTGAGAAGAAGGATATTATCAACTCTTATGCTCATGAAAAACTCGCTCAATGGATTGAAAAATAATTGACTTTTCCGCTGGTCTATGTAAAAATTACCTATGGGTATTTTAATCACTGTCGCGATCATAATTCTTATCTTAGCTGCATTCATCTGGCTTACATATAATCAACTAGTAACACTGAAAGAGCGGATCACAGAGGCACTCAGCAGTATCGATATACAACTCAAAAGACGTAGTGATCTGATCCCGAATCTGGTTGAAACAGTAAAAGGTTACGCAAAACACGAAAAGCAACTTCTTGAAAACGTCACAAATGCACGCTCAGAACTAATGGGAGCAAAAACTCCAGAACAAAAAGCACGAGCGAACAATATGGTCACTGACACCCTGAAGAGTCTTTTTGCTGTCGCAGAGGGCTACCCAGATTTAAAGGCAAGTGCAAATTTTTTAAAGCTCCAAGAGGAACTTTCGGATACTGAGGACAAGATTTCTTATTCTCGACAATTTTATAATTCAAATGTTTTGTCTTACAACACAAAAATAAAAATGTTCCCTTCTAATTTTATTGCTGGCCAATTTAACTTTAAAGAACAAGAATTTTTTGAAGCAGAGCCTGCTGCGAAAGACCCAATAAAAGTCTCCTTCTAGTCTTATGAATATCTATCAACAGATAGCCTCTAATAAGAGGAAAACATTTTTTCTTATATTTGGATTTCTCATTTTTACTATTATATTTGGCTACATCATCTCGCTTTTTTTTGATCTCGGATTGATAGGTCTTGGAATATTTCTTATCATCTTTGGAGTAGTTACCTATATTTCATACTACAATTCCGACAAGGTAGCACTTGCACTATCTCATGCAAAACCAGCAAAAAAGGAGCACTATCCTCAGCTTTATAGTATTGTGGAAAATCTCTCCATTGGACTTGGCCAGCCAATGCCAAAAGTCTATGTAATACAGGACCCAGGCATGAATGCGTTTGCGACTGGACGTGACCCACAGCACAGTGCTGTTGCTGCAACCACTGGGATTCTTCAAGCGCTCAATAAGCAAGAGCTTGAAGGGGTTATGGCACATGAACTATCTCATATCAGAAATTATGACATTCGCGTTATGAGCATGGTAACGATCCTTGCTGGAAGCATTGCCATCGTTTCTGATTTTTTTCTGAGAAGTCTTATTTTCTCAGGGGGAGATAATGACAGAAAATCAAATGGATTGATGATAATAATTGCGATTGCTGCGGCGATTCTGGCACCGCTTGCTGCAACCCTTATAAAACTTTCTGTTTCTCGAAATAGAGAATATCTCGCAGACGCAAGCGGGGCACTCCTTACTCGATATCCTGATGGCTTGGCGAGCGCATTAGAAAAAATTAGTAAACAACCAAATCTTAAAAATGCATCTCACGCAACTGCACATTTATTTATCCAAAACCCTTTTAGTAGTAAAAAAGCTCGCAATTTTTTTACAAATCTTTACAGCACACACCCTCCAGCTGAAGAACGTATAAAAAGGCTTCGTGCGATGTAATGAAATTGCTATAATAAATTACACATGACACTTCTCCCTCTTGCTATTGGAAAAATTTCTACATTTATTATTACAAAGCTTCTTGGAAGAAATGCCTCCACGTGGCCCGGACATTTAGCACTAAAAATAAATGCACATTTTATTAAAAATGTTATCCAAAAGAATCCTCAATTAAAAATAATTTTTATTGCTGGCACAAATGGCAAAACAACCACCACCAAGGCACTCAATCATATCCTCCAGGAAGATAGTATCTCAGTAATAAGAAATAGAGCTGGTGCAAATCTTATGAACGGATTTGCGTCACTTATTATCAAGCATGCAAATATTCAAGGAAAAATACCACGTGACGCAGTACTTTTCGAAGTAGATGAAAATGCTCTACCAAAACTAGTAAAACAAGTAAAGCCACAGGCTATTATTCTCTTAAATCTTTTTAGAGACCAGCTAGACCGCTTTGGAGAAATTAACACCATCGCAGAGAAATGGGAGAATGCTCTTCAAAAAACCGAAAATACACTGTTGATTGCAAATGCTGACGATCCGCAGATTGTAAAAATCACAAAACAAAAAAGAGTGCACTACTTTACTATCCCAAACAAACTGAAAACCGAAAAAAGTCTCTCTCACGCAATCGACTCCACACTCTGCCCAAACTGTCAGAGCGAGCTTACCTACTCTAGAATCGCGTATTCACACATCGGAAATTTTTCATGTCCGAAATGTGGCTTCAAAAACCCAAAAGCACTGAACATAGATATTAAAACTACCTTAAAAGGATCATTTAATACCTATAATCTTACAGCAGCTGTGCTTTTATCAGAAAAAATATTTAATATCGCCCCCGAAAATTCAAGAGAGAAGTTAAATGATTTTAAACCCGCATTCGGAAGACAAGAAATCATCGATATTCAAGGTAAAAATGTACTTATATTGCTCTCAAAAAATCCGACTGGGTTTAACGAATCGCTCAAAGTTATGAGCAACAATAACTACTCCCATAGTCTTATTATTCTCAATGATAGGGTCCCGGATGGGCGTGATATATCATGGATATGGGATGTGGACTTTGAATTACTCGGGAAAAATTCCCATACAACCATCTCTGGCGACAGGACTTATGATATGTCAAACAGGCTTTTGTATGCAGGAATGAAAAATATACATGCCTCAAAGGATCTCAAAAAGGCACTACAATCAGCAATAAAGAGAACACCGAAGGGAGAGACTATCGCAATACTCGCTACGTATTCCGGAATGCTTGAAGTAAGGAAACTACTAACTGGAAAAAGTATACTATGAAAAACAATAAACGATCACTGCACAACCCACACCTCACGATAGGCTGGCTCTATCCTGAACTAATGTCTACATATGGAGATCGGGGAAATGTTATGGTCCTTCAAAAACGTATCGAATGGCATGGAGTAAAAGCTAATATCGCGAGAATAAATCATAACTCTGGATCTTCAACTCTTAATTCTGTAGATTTACTATTTATGGGAGGTGCCCAAGATATTCAACAAGAAATTGTACAAAAAGACTTACTAAAAAATAAAGGGACAGTAATTTCTAAAATGATAGAAGATAACATTCCAGGTTTATTTATTTGTGGAGCGTACCAAATTTTAGGAAATTATTATAAAGATGCATACGGAAAGAAAATAAATGGCATTGGATTATTTAATATGTATACTGAATCCCCAATTGATAAAACGAGGCTCGTTGGCACGACAGTAATAAAACCAAAAATTTTCTCTGGAAATCAATCAACATCATCGTTCTTAGTAGGATTTGAGAACCATGGTGGGCGAACATATATTTCAGACAAATCACTCATGTTTGGATCTGTGATAAATGGATTTGGAAATAATGGAAAAGACAAAACAGAAGGAATTCATTACATGAATGCAATCGGCACATATCTCCACGGCCCTATCCTTCCAAGTAATCCAGAACTTGCAGACTATCTTATAGAGAAAGCATACAGAAAGAAATATGGACAAAATCTTTCTCTAAAAAAAATTGATGATTCGTTTGCACATTTGGCGAAAATGAAGATTTTGAAACGCATGAATATCGCATATTAGCGGTTGTTTAATTAGCCTCAAAATTATATAATCAACTCATGAAAATTGATGTAAAAAAAATAGCTAAGCTCTCCAACTTAGAAATATCACCAGAAGAAGAAGCAGAATTTACTACTCAGCTTAACAATATTCTTTCCTATATTAAACAATTAAACTCCCTTGATACTTCATCAATAGAACCTACAGCACAGGTTACTGGACTTACAAATATTTTGAGAAATGATACAGAACTTCATGAATCGCTATCACAAAATGATGCGCTCGCAGAAACAAAAAATAAACACAATGAATTGTTCATCGTAGACAAACTTGTCGAAACTAATAAATAAAATGGATGTATTAAATTTTACAATCTCGGATATTTTAAATGGCT
The DNA here is from genome assembly GCA_964472415.1 of uncultured Gammaproteobacteria bacterium. Lineage (GTDB taxonomy): Bacteria > Patescibacteriota > Microgenomatia > Levybacterales > GWA1-39-11 > JBCLLY01. Next base: position 268,401 of record CAYYLC010000001.1, on the reverse strand, counting down.
ATAAGAAAAAGGATTTCTCTGTAAGTGAGATAGTGAGCTCTTATCTTGCAAGAATAGAAAAACTAAATCCACAAATCAATGCGTTCATTACTATTGATAGTAAAAATGCTCGCAAAAAAGCAAAAGAGCTTGACGGAAAGGATATCACAAACACATTACATGGCATACCTATTGGCATCAAAGATATGTTCCTTACAAAAGGAGTAAAGACGACTGCCAGTGCAAAGCTGTTAGAAAACTATACTCCGCCCTACTCCGCAACTACTGTAATGCGGCTTGAAGAGGCAGGTGCTATTTCACTCGGAAAATTAAACTGTGACGCATGGGCGCATGGCTCATCAGGAGAAAATTCTGACTTCGGAAATACTCTCAATCCATGGAATTTTGAACACGTTCCTGGCGGTTCTTCAAGTGGATCTGGTGCCTCTGTAGCAGGTTCATTAGTGCCTATTGCAACTGGCACAGATACTGGTGGATCTATACGCCTCCCCGCAAGCTTCACAAATACTGTAGGACTAAAACCTACATATGGACTCGTAAGTCGCTACGGGGTAATTGCCATGGCATCATCACTTGATTCCATTGGACATTTTAGTAAGACAGTTGAAGACTCTGCACGAATTCTTCAAACTACCGCAGGACATGATGGCTATGATAGCACTGTTTCGAAACGGGAAAAGGAAGATTACCTAAAAGGCTTACATGAAGAAATAAAAGGTCTTAAAATCGGCGTTCCAAAAGAATATATAACCGATGCCCTCAATGCAGATATAAAGGAAACATTTAACAGATCTATAAAAATTCTTGAAAAACTCGGTGCAGAAATTATTGAGTTATCCCTTCCCCACACCGAATATGCCATCGCGACGTACTACATAATACAACCCTCAGAGGTTTCATCTAATCTTGCTCGATATGACGGAGTGCGATTTGGGCATGATAGAAGTTTTTTTGGAAAAGAAGCAAAGCGCAGAATTATGCTCGGGACATTTACTCTTTCTTCCGGTTATTATGATGCATATTATAAAAAGGCTATGCAGGCACGAACGCTTATCATAGAAGACTTTAAAAAAGCTTTTACTCAAGTCGATGCGCTTATTGCACCAATCTGCCCAACACCTGCATGGAAGTTTAACGAAAAAACAAATGATCCTCTTCAGATGTATCTGTCTGACGCACTTACCGTACCCATGAATCTTGCGGGAATTCCAGCACTTTCTGTCCCTGCTGGGTTTTCTAAAAATCGACTTCCGATTGGGATGCAGTTTATCGGTCCTCATTTTTCTGAAAAATTATTATTTAGAATTGGAAATAATTTCGAAAAAGAAACTGAATACTATAAACAAACACCAAACTTATGAAGTATGAAACAATAGTAGGATTAGAAATTCATGTAGAACTCTCTACAAAAAGCAAGATGTTTTGCAGATGTGAACTTTCAACTCTTTCTGATAAACCGAACTCAAACACATGCCCAGTATGTCTGGGGCTTCCTGGAGCACTTCCATTTACTAACCAAAGTGCTATCGAAAATTGTATTAAAATCGCACTTGCTTTGGGATGCACGATAAACACTGATTCATTTTTTGAAAGAAAGAATTATTTCTATCCAGATCTTTCAAAAGGTTTTCAAACAAGTCAATTTTTACATCCCTTTGGGAAAAACGGGAAATTGGAAATAGAAATAAATGGCCAAAAAAAATCTATCGGAATAACACGAGTACACATGGAGGAAGACACTGGAAAACTCACCCACGCAAATGTAAATGGAAATGAAGTTTCACTCATTGATTTTAATCGGTCAGGCGTGCCACTCGTCGAAATAGTGACTGAACCAGATATTAGATCTGGAGAAGAAGCAAAAGAATTTCTCACAAAGCTCCAAAGAATCATTAAGTATTTGAATGTTTCCGATGCGGATATGGAAAAGGGACATATGAGACTTGAACCAAATATCTCCTTAAGAAAGGTTGGAGAAGCAAGTCTTCCGAATTATAAAGTGGAAGTTAAAAATATTAATTCATTTCGATTTGTAGAAAAAGCTATCGAATATGAAGAGAAGAGACATAAGGAATTGCTTGATAAAAAAGAAACGCCTATTCAAGAGACTCGTGGCTGGAATGAATTTAAAAGTAAAACAATATCTCAAAGATCGAAAGAAGAAGCACATGATTATAGATACTTCCCAGAACCCGACATTCCTCCAATAAAACTTTCTAACGAACAGATCGAAAAAATTAAATCTGAAATTCCGGAATTGCAGGATGATAAAATTAAGCGCTTTACGAATAAGTATCAAATCAAAAAATATGATGCTGAAATTTTAACTCGAAAGATAGAGCTTGCAAACTACTTCGAAGAGGTCATAGAGATAGGCCGCGAACACGATATATCAGCACAAAAAATAGCAAGCCATATAATCAACAAGAAGCCGAAAATAAAAGATATTCTCCCTGCATCCCTCCTGAGACAAATCATTACAGAAAGCACAGTAAAACAAATTGACGACAAGCTTTTGGAGGACACGATTAAAAAAGTACGTGAAGAAAATCCTCAGGCAGTTACTGACTATCAGTCAGGAAAAATACAGGTAATTGGTTTTTTGATAGGAATGGTAAAACGAAAACTTCCAGAAGCAAAAGATACAGAACAGATTAGAAAAAAACTTACCGAAATGCTACAATGATCCAACGGTGATCATACTCTTCGCAAGGGATAAAAAACTTCAAAAAAAGAGAACTACGATACTGAAATCATGACGGATTTTGCGCACTTACATAACCATTCAGAATATTCACTGCTCGATGGGCTTTCAAAGGTTGAGCTCATGGTCATGAAAGCAAAAGAGCTGGGAATGTCGTCAATTGCAATAACTGATCACGGAAATCTATATGGTGCAATTAGATTTTTTCAGATTTGTAAGAAATATGAGATAAAACCCATAATCGGATGCGAGATTTACATGGCACCTCGATCTCTACACGATAAAGAAGCAGGCGTAGATAAAGATTACAATCATTTAATTCTCCTCGCAGAAAACCTACAAGGATATAAAAATTTAATGAAAATTATTTCCATTTCACATCTGGAAGGATACTATTATAAACCTCGATGCGATATAGAACTTTTAAAAAAATATAACGAAGGACTTATTTGTCTAACTGCTTGCCTCAATGGATATATTGCTGATCCACTGTTGAATGGGAAAGAAGAAGAAGCAGAAAAAAGGCTAAAAAACTTAAAAGAAATATTTGATAATGATAGGCTCTATCTAGAAATCCAAAGACACTTAAAGGTTCCACGTCAAGAAGAGCTGAATCAAAAAATGATTGAGATTTCAAAGCGCGATGGCATTCCACTCGTTGCAACAAATGATAACCATTACATAAATAATGATGATGCAGAAGCGCAAGAAATTTTACTCTGCATCGGAACTCAAAAAACAATTGACACACCAAACCGTGGACTTTCGATGCTTGACTCACCAGACTTCTACATCAAATCAGGAGATGAGATGAAAAATCTTTTCATCGATATTCCCGAAGCGGTTGAAAACACACTCAAAATTGCACAGCGATGTAATATAGAAATAGAACTGGGGAAATGGATCATGCCTAAATTTGAAGTCCCAGAAGGGCTTACCCCCACAGAATATCTCAAACAACTTATTGACGAGAAAATCAATGAGCGCTATAAAGAAATAACTCCTGAAATTAGAGAACGTGTTGACTATGAACTATCAGTTATCCGTAAAAAAGGGTATGACACATATTTTTTAGTAGTTGCAGATTTTGTTAATTGGGCCAAAGATAATGGGATATCAGTCGGTCCCGGAAGAGGATCTGCAGCAGGATCAGTTATTTCTTATATTCTAAAAATCACAGACGTTGATCCGTTTTATTTCAAACTCCCGTTTGAAAGATTTCTCAATCCCGAAAGGCCATCTGCACCTGATATTGATCTGGATTTTGCAGACATTAAACGCGATGAGGTCATAAATTACGTTACAGAGAAATATGGACGTGACAAAGTGGCGCAAATTATCACTTTTGGTACGATGGAGGCCAAGGGGTCAGTCCGTGATACAGGTCGTGCACTCGGCATGCCATACTCTGCTCCAGATAGAATTTCTAAAATGATTCCTCCAGGCTGGCAAGGACACGCGATGACATTAAACAATGCGCTCTCTCAAAGTCCAGATTTAAAAGCTGCATACAAAACAGAACCGGAAACAAAAAAACTGATAGATCTTGCCCAAAAACTTGAAGGAGTAGCTCGTCACGCATCAGTTCACGCAGCAGGAGTGGTTATTGCTGATAAAGATATTACTGAATACACGCCACTTCAAAGAGAATCTCGAGGAGGAAAAATCATTACCCAATACGACATGTACACAGTAGGAGAAGATGGTGTTGGACTCCTGAAGATGGATTTCCTTGGACTGAGAAATCTTACCATTATTCAAGAAGCACTTCGTTTTATTAAAGAAAATCGTGAAGAAATAGTAGATTTTTCAACAGTTCCCCTTGATGACAAGAACACCTATGAACTGTTGTCCTCTGGAGAAAACACCGGCATATTCCAACTTGAGTCTGCGGGAATGAGACGATATATTAAAGAACTCAAGCCAACTTCAATCTTTGATCTTATGGCAATGGTCGCACTCTATAGGCCTGGACCAATGGCAAATATCCCAGACTTTATTGCCCGCAAAAATGATCCAAGCAAGATTACTTACCCAGATCCAAGACTTGAGCACATTCTGAAGCCATCCTACGGAATCCTCACTTTTCAAGATGACGTACTGTTAACCGCGATAGAAGTTGCGGGATTCTCATGGCTCGACGCAGACAAATTACGAAAGGCTGTAGGAAAAAAAATTCCATCAGAAATGAAAATCCAGCGGGACAAATTCGTAGCAGGCACCATTAAAAATGGTCTCACAAAAAAGCAAGGAGAAGAATTATTTGACCTAATTGCACCATTTGCCGGATATGGATTTAATAAAGCACATGCTGCCTGCTATGCAACAATTGCATATAGAACAGCATATCTAAAAGCAAATTATAGTGTAGAGTTTATGACAGCACTTCTCACTGCTGAATCTCGAGGAAGCACTGGGCCTTCAAAGAATGAAAAAATGGCAGAGGCTATTGCTGAATGTAAACGACTCAAAATTAATGTACTATCTCCCTCAGTCAATAAATCTGAGTCAGAATTTTCTATAGAAAATCATTTAAATATTCGCTTCGGACTGAGTGCAATTAAAAATGTTGGTGAAGCAGCAATCACATCCATCCTTGGAGCGAGAAGCAATAAGCCATTTGAAAATCTTATGGATTTTGCGAGCCGTGTAGAGCTTTCAAAAGTAAATAGAAAAACCATTGAAAGCCTCATAAAAGCAGGGGCTTTTGATGAATTTGGAAATAGAGCAAAAATGCTTACCGCCATGAATGAAATTGTTGACACGGTCAACAAAAGGATGAAGAAGGTAAACCTCAATCAAGACAGTCTTTTTGAAGACTTGCCCGACGAAAGCACGCTACACTTTGACATGAAAGCATATGACAATATTGATGATTTTTCCCCAAAAGAAAAATTAGTATTTGAACGAGAGCTATTAGGATTCTTCCTTACTGATCATCCATTGAATCAAAAACTTGGAAACCTTTTTTCTATTTCTACACATAGAATCAATGAACTTTCTGAAGTAAAGGACGGATCTGGCGTCAGAGTAGGTGGCCTTGTTACACAAGTTAAAAAAATATTTACCAAGCGAAGAAATGAAGAAATGGCATTTGCGACTATTGAGGACCATGCTGGAGCAACCATAGAATGTGTTATCTTCCCAAAAGTTTTTGCTCGTGACAAAGAGCTTCTTAATATTGATGCAATTCTTTCCGTTGAAGGAAAAATAGATAGAAAGGAAGACCACCCAGTAATTCTCGTAAATAGTCTCCGCATCATCAACTAGGTTGACTATTATTTCTTACTTGTTTACAATAAGGGCATTCTGTAAGCTCATAAATATATCTTTTATATGGCCTCATTACAACCAGAACTTATAACAGAGCTAGCTGGGTTTCCAGTTACTAATACGATACTTGCAACTATTGCAGTTGATGCAGTTCTGCTCATCATGCTCTATGTTTTTGCTCGCCGAATCACAACCGCACCTACCGGAACACAGTCCTTCATAGAGCCTATCCTCCTCTATTTCTACTCTCTCACCGAGCAAATATCCGGAAGTCGAGCTATGAAAATTTTTCCATGGTTTGCAACATTTTTTATTGTTATTGCAGTAACAAATCTTTTCGGATTACTACCTGGAATCACAGCATTTGGTATTGTAGACCACCATCATGATAATCACGCAATTATCCCGCTATTTCGAGCAGCAACTACAGATTTCAACATGACTCTTGCACTGGGAACTGTTTCAGTCGTGGCAACTCATTTTCTCAGTATCAATATTTTAGGAGCTGTAGAATACACCAAAAAGTTTTTATCGTTTAATCCAGTGAACTTATTTATTGGAATTTTAGAATTCGTTTTAGAGTTTGTAAAAATAGTCTCACTTTCTTTCAGACTTTTTGGTAATATATTTGCAGGAGAGGTAGTCCTAGTAACAATTTCTGGATTATTTGCATTTCTTGCACCGCTTCCTTTTGTTATGCTAGAAACAATAATTGCATTTGTACAAGCGCTTGTATTCTCGATGCTTACAATGGTATTTATGGCTGTGTTAAGCACGCCACATTCGGAAGGAGGTGGGCATTAAATTATGGAAATTGCATTAAACGGTGGAGCTATTATTGCTTTCGGGGGCGTTGTCCCAGCTATTGCTATTGCTCTTATTGGTTACAAGGCTATGGAAGCTATTGGAAGAAATCCAGAAGCTGCTACTAAAATCCTTCCTCCTATGCTTTTAGGTATGGCTTTTGCTGAGGCTATCGCTATTTACGCGCTTATTTTAGCGTTTATAGGATAAAAAGGAATTATGGAAATATTATCAGAATTCGGATTTGATTTGCGGCTTTTTGTAGCACAAATTATTAACTTTCTTATTCTTGCCTTTTTGTTTAAAAAGTTTCTTTACAAACCATTACTAAAAATGGTCAAGAAACGCGAGGAGGATATACGAAAAGGACTAGAAGATGCTGAGAATGCTGAAAAAGCATTGGCTCTTGCTGAGGAAAAAAGCGATACTATCCTTGCAAAAGCTACAAAAGAAGGTGAAAAAATTGTTAACGGTGCAAAAAAAAGTGCCCTCCTAGAAAGCGAAAGAATTCTTACTGATTCCAGAAAAGAAGCAGAAAGAATAATAGAAAATGCCCGACAACAAGCAACACTAGAAAAGGCCGCAATCGAAAAGGATATTTCAAATATTGCAATTCAAGCATCAGAAAAAATCTTGAGAAATGTAATATCAGAACTCTTTACGAACAAGGAACGAGATGAGATCCTGAAAAGAAGTCTAGAAAGAATAAAATCACTATGATACGAAACAAAACACTACAATTTATTACAAAAGAAGCAATCGAAAAAGATGGAAACATAGATAGAAAACTTACTGATTATATTTTGAAGAATCTTAGCAAAGAAGAACTCAAAATGTTCTTAAGGAACTTGAAAAAAACATATGCACACAAAAATATCACAGTGAAACACGCCGGAACTATTCCTGATAATATCAAACGGGAGTTAGAAAAAAAATATGCAGATAAAAATATCCAGTATATCCACGATGCAACATTGGGAGGAGGCATTGAGATAGTCGACAATGACCTAGTAGTCAATTATACTGTATCCGGGCTTGTTAAAAACAATCTCAAAGCGCTATAACTATGAAAACAGAAGAACTTATAAAACAGATAGAAGAACGACTCACATCGGTAAACCACGATCCGAAATTGGAAAATGTCGGGTACGTAGAAACGGTTGGAGATGGAATTGTACAGGTAAGCGGACTCTCTCGAGTCGGATTTGGAGAGATTGTCGAATTTAAAAATGGAACAACCGGACTTGCCTTTAACCTAGATGAAGATTATGCGGCAATAATCTTGCTTAGCAATACTACAACAATTAAAGAAGGAGACGAAGTGAAATCTACTGGAAAAATTCTCTCTATCATTGGCACAGATAATCTTATTGGAAGAGTTATTGATCCGCTCCAAAATCCCCTTGATGGAAAGAAAATTGAGCTAAAAGGAGACGCATATCCATTAGAAAAAATTGCCCCTGGAATTGTAGAACGAGAGCCAGTCGACACGCCACTCAAAACTGGTATTAAAGCAATTGATGCAATGATCCCAATCGGCCGTGGCCAAAGAGAGCTTATTATCGGTGATAGAAATACGGGAAAAACTGCGCTTGCAATAGATACGATTATTAACCAAAGGAAGCACGATCTTGGCTTGAAACCAGTAATTTGCATATATTGCCCAATAGGACAAAAGCGAAGCAATATCGCACAAATCATAGGCAGACTCGAATCTGAAGGCGCAATAGACTACAGCATAGTGGTTGCTGCAAGTGCATCAGATCCTGCAGCATTCCAATTCCTTGCACCTTTTACCGCAACAGCAATCGGTGAGTACTTCATGGAAAAAGGTCAGGACGTGCTTGTGGTCTATGACGACCTATCAAAGCATGCATGGGCATACCGTCAACTCTCACTGCTCCTTAGGCGCCCTGCAGGACGTGAGGCATATCCAGGAGATATTTTTTACCTTCACTCACGCCTTCTAGAACGTTCATCACGAATGTCAGAAAAACTAGGCGGAGGATCACTTACATCACTTCCAATTATAGAAACACAGGCAGGAGATAGCTCTGCCTATATTCCTACAAATGTAATCTCTATTACCGACGGGCAAATTTACCTAGAAAATGATTTATTCAATAGTGGAATTATACCCGCAATCAACGCCGGACAATCAGTATCTCGAGTAGGAGGCGCAGCGCAAACTAAGGCCATGAAACAAGTCGGATCTCCGCTTAGATTAGAGCTTGCACAGTACCGATCTCTTGCAGCTTTTGTACAATTTGGAAGTGACCTCGACGAAGAAACTCAAAAGAAGATTGAGCGTGGAAAACGAGTTACTGAGATTCTGAAGCAGAGGCAGTACGCACCACTCGATGAAGCCTCTGAGACCATTTCTATTTATGCCGCCACTTCTGGAGGGCTTGATGACGTCCCGGTAGAAAGGATTCTGGAATTTGAAGAAAAATTCATAGATTTTGTAAAAGTTAAAAATAAAAAACTCATCGGCAGTCTCGAAAAAGGAGAGAAAATTGATGAAAAGATGCAAAAAGAACTTGACGAATCATTAAAAACATTCAAAAAAACATTTCTCAAATAAATTATGGCAGCAAATCTACAATTACTAAAACGTCGTATTAAAACTTCTCAGAATATTGCACAGATCGCAAAAGCAATGGAGACTATCTCTGCTTCAAAAATAAAGAAAGCTCAGGATGCAGCCTCAAGCAACAAACCTTTTGCTGAAAAAATCCTAGAACTCGCAGCGCTCGCTCTTTCAAAAATTGAAAGGAGAAAATTCACCCATGAATACATAAATCTCCCAAAAAATAAAAAAAGCTTATATATCTTTATTTCTCCAGATAAAGGTCTTTGCGGAGGACTGAATACTAATCTTTATAAAAAAATGATAGAAGTAGATAGTCAGAACAATCTCTATATTACCCTCGGGAAAAAGGCAGAATTATTTGGCGGAAAACTAAAAGGAACGCTTTACGCAAGCTTTCCACTCGGCTCCACCCTTCCCGACTATACCCTCATTGTACAGGTAAAAAAAATGATTGATGAGTTAGTCTTAAAAAAGGAAATCTCAGAGGTACAGATTTTATTTGCTGAATTTGAATCCATACTTACACAAAAGCCATTAGCAGCAAAGCTTCTTCCCTTAAATCTCACAGACCTAAAACTGGATACTCCTCAAACAGACAGCACTGATGCTATATTTGAGCCAGATGCAGAGAGTTTTTTGAAAGATCTACTTCCACAATATATAGAGACACAAATATATAATGCGCTCATTCAAGCGTTTACATCAGAGCAAGCTGCCCGAATGATGGCTATGCAGAATGCAAAAAATAATGCATTTGATATTGCTGACTACCTTACACTTTCCTATAATAAGTCCCGCCAGGAAAGAATTACGAATGAAATTCTAGATTTAACAAACAGTCAATACTAAATTATATGCCAAACAATAAAATACAAGGAATAATTACAAAAATTCAAGGACCTGTTATCGATGTGGTTTTTCAAGATGAAGTGCCAGAGGTCTACGAAGCACTCGATGTAGAGCTCCCAGATGGGAAAAAACTGGTTCTTGAAACAGAATTTGGACTCGGAAATGGAGAAGTAAGAACGATTGCTATGGGTTCTACAGAAGGACTCTCCAGAGGAACGAAGGTAACCAGGACACATACGCCAATTCAGGTCCCTACCGGTGATGCAACTCTAGGAAGAATATTTAACGTTTTGGGAGAAACAATTGATGGCGGAAAAGCACTTGACACGAATAAGATAAACCCCGACTCTATTCACAAAAGCGCACCCCCTCTTTCAGAACAACAGACAAAGCCTGAAATGCTAGAGACTGGTATCAAAGTCATTGATCTTATTGCACCATTTACAAAAGGTGGAAAGATCGGAATTTTTGGAGGAGCTGGAGTCGGAAAAACAGTTATCGTAAAAGAGCTCATCCGAAATATCGCAATGGTTCATAAAGGCCATTCTGTTTTTGCAGGTGTCGGAGAACGAACTCGAGAGGGGACTGATTTATGGCTCGAAATGAAAGAAGCAAATGTTATGGATAAAACTGTAATGGTATTTGGGCAAATGAACGAACCGCCGGGGAATAGACTGAGAGTCGGATTAACCGCACTTACTATGGCAGAGTATTTCCGAGACAAGAAACGTGAAGATGTGCTGCTTTTTATTGATAACATTTTCCGATTTGCTCAAGCTGGATCAGAAGTATCAGCACTTCTCGGGCGCGTACCATCTGCTGTAGGATATCAGCCAACACTTGCTGCTGATATAGGATCTCTCCAGGAGCGAATCACCTCCACAAAAACTGGATCTATTACTTCCGTTCAAGCAGTATATGTACCGGCTGATGACTATACAGATCCTGCACCTGCAACCATTTTTGGACATTTAGATGCAACCATTACTCTTGAGAGATCAATTGCAGAGCAAGGACTGTATCCAGCAGTTGACCCTCTTACCTCCTCTTCCAGACTTCTTGACCCCAATATTGTAGGTCGTGAGCACTATGAAGTCGCCTCAGAAATTAAAAGAATACTGCAGCGTTACAAAGATTTGCAAGACATTATTGCAATCCTCGGAATTGACGAGCTATCTGACGAAGATAAAATAACCGTTGCTCGTGCGAGAAAGATTCAAAGATTTTTAACACAACCAATGTTCGTAGCGGAAATTTTTACCGGAAACCCCGGAAAATATGTTTCAATCCAAGATACCGTGAAGGGATTTAAAGAAATTATAGAAGGAAGGCATGATAAGACTTCTGAACAAGACTTCTATATGATAGGTAGCATTAGTGATCTATCAAAGAAAAAATAGCGTATGAACCTAAGCGTCGTCTCTCCTGAAGGCACAATTTACAATGATTCTGTAAATCAAGTATCTCTTCCTACTGAAAAGGGTGAGATTACCATTCTCCCTCACCATATAGCTCTTTTTACAAAAATGACTGAGGGAATTATTTCTATACAAAAAGGCATAAAAGAACAAATCATCGCCACTGTAGGTGGGTTTGTAGAGATAAAAAATAACAGTATTACAATTCTTTCAGACCACGCAGTAAAGGCAGAAAATATCCAGGTAGCACAAGCGCAAGATGCAAAAAAACGTGCTGAAGACAGAATGAAAAGACGAGATAGTGAAATAGATTTTATAATGGCGGAAAAACAACTACAAAAGGCTATTATGGAACTAAAAGTTGCTGATAAAATAAAACGAAGACAGTGAGCCTATGGCACGAAAGAAGCGATCATCCAGACTTACCCGTTACGCCGAAAAGCAAAGTAAAAAACAATTTCTTATATTTGGGATTGGGACAATTATAGTTATCGCAGTTCTGATTCAATTTGCAGGATTTTTTCTCAACCTATTCGGTAATTTAGTATTTGGAATACGAGGAGATGAAGAAAATATAACTGTCGAAGATATTAGTGAGGAGTTTCTTGCCGCTCCAGATTTAATAAACATCCCCGATGCTACCTCAAGCGCAGAAATTACCATTCATGGAAATTCGCCCTATGAAGATGGTCGCGTCATCCTCTATGTTAACAATAGCGAAGTAAACAAAACGAATTTAGGATCCAACGGCAACTTCACATTCCGAAAAGTAAATCTTAAAAGTGGTAGCAATATACTCAATGTAAAATACCAAACTGATGATAGAGAAAGTAATCTTTCAGATGATCATGAAATTATCCTCACATCAGAAAAACCAGGACTCGAAATCACACACCCTTCGGATGGTTCTACCTTTAAAAAAGCAGATCGACGAATTACCATAAGCGGTAAGACTGAAGAGAATAACTCTGTTACTATAAATGGCTTCCGTGCAGTTGTCAAAAAAAACGGTGAATTCTCTTATCTCTTAGAGCTCGATGAAGGAGAGAACATTTTAAAAATAGAATCAGTAAATCAAGCTGGAATCAAAAACACGAAAGAGATAAAAGTTACCTACGAAGACTAGTCTCTAACTACAAAAAAAACTGTATATAAAAATACCCACAATAAAAGTGGTGTAAAAAATAACGCATTAATAAATTGACTCCCTATAAAAAAAGTAAGAATAATTGCTATAAAAGATACCTTTTTGCGAGAAGTAACACCAAGTTTTATTATTTGAATCCAAAATAACACATACACTATAAATCCCACTACGCCAGTTGTCGCTAAAACAAAAAGCAAGCTATTATCAGTTCCTGCATCGGCATTACTCGGAAATTGAGCATGTTCACTTCGGAATCCTGCATCTATTTGTGCATATCGATATGCATTAAACCCAACGCCTAGTATAGGATTATTCTGAAAAATAGAAAAGGATTCCTGAAATGATCGAACTCTTGCCTCACTCGACGCAATCCTTAGTGGGTTCATTCCTTCAATTGAAAAATCAGAGACTAAAAGGATTCCTACTATCATTACAAAAACTCCACATCCTAAAATAGCATATTTCCTTTTTATCAAAAGTAAAAATACTGCACCGCAAAAAAACGAGATAAGTGCTGTTCTTGAATAAGTAAGAAGCAGAGCTGCAAAAGTCAATGCAAATACTCCACCATACAAATATTTATTATATCCAAACTCAAAAATAAAATGCCCTAAGAGCACAAGGAGAAAAAGCGCAAAGAATAAACCGGCAAAATTCGGGTCAAGAAATACTGAAAATAACCTATATAAATGCTCATCCCAACCAAGATAGTATAGATTGCGTAAATTGTTATAGAAAAAATATTGAAAAAAACCAAATATCACAATAAAGATTGTTATTCCGATAAAAAGCCCTCTTTGGATTCTCATTTGAGATTTTGAAAATGGAATAAGTGCAAGCAATAAAAGTGCTACATACGCATCAAACCTTAAGAGGTACGAAAACGACGTTATCAGCTCACTTCTTTGAAGAGAAAAATTTAAGAATAATGAAAGCAGAGAGACAATATTAAAAATAATAACGATAGAAAAAATCTTTTGAAAATTCTTCTTCTTTTTCGAGAAGAAAAAATAAATTACTCCCAAAAGAGCTATTATTCCAACAACAATATCGTGAGGATAAATATACACATTCTCTACTGGCGAAAATCTTAGCAACACTCCAAACGAAGACAAAAACATAAGCGCCACAACTAGAAAAAATAGAGTATTTGATATTCTCTTCATACAAAAATATAAAACAATAATCTACCACACATAACAGACCGGATACCAGAACTAAAAAAAGGCATAACTTTAATTTTCATTGGGAAGATATAGCTTTGCACGAACTAAAAAGGAATACATGCTCATAAAAACTGCATGAACAAATCCATGGATCCCATCCAAAAATCCGAGCTTCAAGATATACAACTTAGCAAACTTGGATAATGGATAAAGAAGTATTGAGAGCAAACTCGATGGTATTTTTTCTTCTCTTAACTCATGAGCGCGCAATGTAGAATAGAGGTCTATCTTCTGAATAAACTCTTTAAGATTAGTATGCGAATTATGCATAATAGAATTTTTCAACTTCCCAGTTTTTCCTTTTATCTTCCAAACTTCGTGAACTCTACCCTCCCACTTCCCCATTTTTTTATTAGCGAGGCGCATCAGCCATACATTTTTTAAATCCCCATACTTAAGCTCTTTCCCAATAAAAAAATCATTTCGTTTTATGAAGTACCCATCATACTCCTTCCAAATAGCATTTTTAATTTCTTCTCGCAAATCCCCTCCTACTCTCTCATCGGCATCTATAAATAAAACCCAATCATGTAATGCTTTCTCAAGCCCGTAATTTCTCTGATCTGAAAAAGAAGCTAACGTTTTCCGGTAAATTCTTGCGTTATATTTTTTTGCTATTTTTGTAGTTTTATCTATAGAATCATCATCAATGATAACTATCTCATCACAAAATAATAAAGATTTTAAGCAGTCTTCTATATCTTTTTCTTCATTTTTAACAATAACTACTGCAGATAATTTCATATGCTCTAATATTACCGATAAAACTCTTCTACCACAACAGTATCTCTCAATTCTTTGATAATCCACCTTTTTCCATCAGGATCGCTTTCTATCCCAGCTCTCCACCACAATAAATATTCATATGGCATCACAGAACTTTTAAACTCTTGACCAGGGCCTTTATAAAACAATTCCACTTTCTTTCCATTTGTATTTTGAAAAATCTTTTCAGTAACAGCTATTTTTTTCGAAATTGTCACTTTCCCTTTTGTTAGATAATTTGTAGAAATAATGTAATATACATTGAGAATAATTAAAATAAATAGAACAAAACCTATTATAATATTTCTCCTTAAGCCATAAATTAAAAGAGAAATACAAAATATCAACCCTGGAAACAGCATGACAAGATATGCCTCTGATGGGACTCCAGACAGAAAATAAGCTAGTAAGCCTAAGCATGTACATGAAAGAATTATCCCAAGAGGTGAAATAAAGTTCTTTGTTGTAAAAACTTTATATATCGAAAATAGTACACTTGCAAGAAAAACCGTCACACTAATATATTGATAAGGAACAGAGAGTAGTTCTTTATATTTTTGAAAGAAAAAAATAACTCCCTCCTGAAAAGAACTATTATCAACGCTATTTTTTTCTAAAATGCCAATAAATTGCAACAATTTATACCCAAACCACCCAGCAAATACCACTGTTTGAGGAAAGCCATTTTGCACATCGTGAATAAGAATAGGAAGCATAGGAATAAAAACTGCAAGAATTGAAAAAAATATTATTTTTTTACTCCTAAGCCCACTCACAAACTTCTCTCTTTTAAAAAACCCATACAGAAGAAGAAACAAAATTATGGGAACGAATATAACCGTTGCCAATTCGAAATTATATAAAAGACTTAATGCGAAAAGCGTTAAGGGAAAATATATCACATTTCCCTGCACCCACTTGCCTGCTGCATAGAACAATCCCAATACAACAAATGGGATAGGAGATGTGTGGTAGGAAAGCCGTACGTGAAACACTACAAGTGGAGAAAATGCATATAAAAGGAAAAAGATTATGGCAAACCTTTGCGAAAAAAAATCTTTCCCAATTTTATATACAAGAATGAGACTTAAAATTCCAAAAACAACTGATAAATACACTCCTGATAAAGGGTGGAAATTGGAGATTAAAAATCCCGGAACCAACATATATGTCCACACTGGCCCCTGATGAATCCAAGTATGGCTAGATGTAATACCCAACAATGGAAATTCTCTACCTAAGATTAAATCCCTCGCCGAAATATAAAACCATGCCTGATCTCCAAAGAAAACCATATTAGAAGAAATGCCATATAGATAAAAAATTACAAAAAAAATCAGAGCAAAGTAAAAAACTAAACGATGGATAGAAAAGTACTTTTTCATAGATAGAACCCCTTAACACCTACACTTTAAAAATTGTCTTTCCGAGATACACCACATATGGCAGAGTGATAATCGTTCCAAACAAAGATGCATATGCCGCTCCCAAAACACCGAAATAATATACCAAGGGGACAATCACACTAATCATCCCAATAAAACTAACGGCTGTAATAATTGTCATTTTTTTCTGAAGTCCCAAAGCATAAAGTGGGGTCATCAAGGAAAAAATTATGGCACGAAACATCCCGACAATTGCAAGAATCTGTAAGATCGGTGCAGCGCTTGCCCACTGATCCCCAAGCGCCACTTTAATAATGAGCTCAGGAAATAGTATGAGAACACTTGCAATACATATTGAAACTCCAGCAATAACAAAAAATGATTTAAGAAACGCCTTCCATAATCGATTTTTGTCTTCTGCAATTTTTACATATACAGGAAATGTCACTTTCCCAATAACATCTGAAACCTCAGTAATAGGAAGCATCGAAAATCTATACGCAATATCGTATAATCCCAGTGAAGTAGCACCAAGCACTCTCCCAACTACAATATCGTCCCCATTCACAAACCCAAAATTCAACAAACCTGCAGAAGTAAGCCATTTCCCTACATGAATAATCTCGAAAAACTTTTTCTTCTCAAATGAAATTTTCGGAAATGGTCTTGCAAGAATAAATGAAAGAAACACTTCAATCATAGCACCTGCAATAAGCCCCATCACAAGGCTCTCTGCAGACGGAGAAAAAATCGCCCACACAATAGACACCATGTACTCAATACTAAAAATTGATACCCGGTAAAAAAATTCTTTATTAAACTGCAAATCTTTTGTGAATTTCACAACCGACGGATTTATAAATCCTCTTACTAATGGCACGATGCTAATAAGAAGCAATAAATTCTTCGCTCCCGCTGCATTAAAAAAGGAGGCAATAAAAGGCGCAGCTATAAAAATGGCCATACTTATCAAGACTCCACGAAGAATTGATACTACCCAAGCAGTATCAATATATTTATTAATCTCCTCCTTCTTCTGAGTTAAGACAACATTTATTCCAGTTTCCGTAAGAAGTTCCACAAGCGTAAGAACAAGTGACGCAATTGCAAAAAACCCAAAGTCACTTGGAGTAAGAATACGTGCGAGAATGGCAGTCCGCGCTATTGAGATAATTCGTGTTATGCCTCGAATTCCGGCAATCCATGAGATGCCTTTTATCGTTGCTCTTGTGTAGCCCATAAATTCTTTATTCCTCCTAAAATTGTACCATTTATAACTGCTATATCAGAAATGAATTGAAATAATGGCAAATAGAAAACTGCAGATATATTTCTAACATATTTATAATTTTTTGAAATTGCCCATAAAGAATAAAAAATAAAAAATGCAGCAACAAGAACGCCTGAAAGTAATACAGATTTGGTTAGAACCCAAATAATCAAACAAAATATAATAAAATATCTTACGAAAAGAGCTATGACTTTAGGCCGAATAGTTCCAGCAAGCACATCTCCATACGCATATCTATAAAACATCAGAAATGTATCCCGTAAATTACTCCTTGGTGCCCAGGAAACTATTGCTTCTTTTGCAAAAAATATTTTTTTGTTGTGATTCACAAGCCGTCTTGCAAATTCATAATCCTCTGAATAGGGTAGCTTTTCTGAAAAATACCCAACATCTTTAAGAATTTTTTTTCGTATTGCCATGGAACGGGCTGCCGGAAGAAAATCATCGCGCACCCTATCGGGCATTACTAATACAAAAGGAATTAAATTTTTCTGAAAGTTATTCTCAAAATGTCCCTTATAAAACCCTGCAACTATCTCAATATTTTTTTTCTGGAATGGTTCAATAATATTTTTCACCCAATTTCTCTCTAAAACACACCCAGCGTCTGATATTGCAATAATATCTGTATCTATTTTTCTGAGAGCAAAGTTTCTCCCAGTAGAAATATTCCCTCTTTTTTGAAAAACCTGGACTTGGGTTTTTGTATGTATATTATGAGATCTAATAAGATCGAGTGTTCTATCCTTCGATCCTCCATCTACTATTATGACTTTTGCCGGGATAAGGGTCTGGTTTCGTAAGGAATCCAGAAACTGTACAATAGTCTTCTCTTCATTAAGAACTGTTGCGATAAATCCAACTTTCATACGCTCCATAAATTTCTATAGTCTTGTGCTACCTTTTCCCAAGTTTGCTTTTTTGCCCATCTATATGCAGCTTCTATTTTTTTCTTTTCTTCTTGGGGATTATTGATGTAAAAATCTACTTTCTGATACACTTCATCAGAGCTTTTACAGATTTCAATATGCTTTGCAAAAGGTGAATCGTAGAGATAGTCTCGCTTCACTGGATTATCATATACTGCAATAATGACTCTCCTGTTCAGCATAGCCTCAAGCATAGAAAGGTACCGTGATACAAATACAAACTGGAATTGAGTAATTTTTTTATCCACTTCTTTATCAAATGGCTTAACCCGCACTCCGTCTAACTTTTTCTTATATTTACCCTCACCTATCACCTGAAATACGAAATTCTTATATTTTTTTCTAATTCTCTGAAAAGCAGCATAATACTCTTCAATACCGGTCTGATCATCCAGGCGCCCAAAAAATAATGCTGAATACTTCTTTATTCTATTTGCTTCCGAAGTATTCTCCTCTGCTGCACCATATATCACTATATCAGGATTTGTCCCGTACCATTTCCTCATAAAATCTCCAACACAGATATTCCTCCGAGATAATTTTTCGGCAATTTTTCGATGCAATTTTTGACGAAGTGTGATTGGATAACCCTCATATCCATGGAATGTCATAAAGATATTCTTCCTATCTAATCCTATAAGTAATGGATATAACCAGTAAAATACGTCATGGACGTGGATAATATCGAATTTGCTAATAAAACTTCTGTTTCTTATCATCCATTTCCAGATCTGAAATTTTTTCATTCTTTCCCCTGAAGAAGTAGGTATCCGAATTATGGAAAGTCCATATCGATCCTCTCGGAGTGGGAGAGACTTATCATACTGTTCCGTAATGATCGTAACTTCGTAATCAAGCTGTTGAAGTTTTTCCGATACTTTGAAAAGGTGCTTCTCAACACCGCCGATATGAGGAAAGAACAATCTTGCAAGAAACAGTATTTTCTTCTTTCTCGGAGATTTTTTCATAAATTAAAAATGGTTGTTTTATACTGTTTGATATAGTAAGATACTCGCCACTTAATTACTGGATATTTCAATTTAGATTGATAAATCAACACAAATCACTTTTTATACTATATTATCACTCCAATCAATTAACTGCTAACTCAATCCTAAGATCAGTGACTATTAAGAACTATCAAACTAATTCATAGTATGTCTATCTATACGCTATAATCAATTCTATCAAATAACCCTGTGCTTTACTATGCGTTATTGACAAACACCATCTGAAACGAGAGAATATACAGATATGTTTGTGGTCCGAAAAATCTACTATATTCTCTTTGATCTCATCCAAACACTGGTTATAGCTGGGGCAATTTTTGTTGTAGTCTATGCATTTCTATTTCGTCCATACCAGGTAAACGGCCTCTCCATGTATCCAAATTTTGATAACGGCGAATATGTCCTTACAGACCTCATTTCGAAAAGGATCTCCACATACGATCGCGGTGATGTTATAGTATTTCACGCTCCCACTGAAAACGATAAAGATTTTATTAAACGAATTATCGGAATTCACGGCGATACAGTATCTGTCAGCAATGGAGAAGTATATTTAAACGGAAAAATGCTCAATGAAAACTACTTACCATCAAATTATATTACCGCTGGAGGAAGCTTTTTAAATGAAGGAGCACAAATAACAGTTCCTGAGGGGAATTATTTTGTAATGGGAGATAATCGTTCAAATAGTTCTGACTCTCGAGAATGGGGATTTGTATCTGAAGATGAAGTTATTGGCAGATCATTCTTTGTATACTGGCCGATCGGAAGTTTTAGAGCTGTAGATCACGCAGAGATTATTCCCTAGCTAATTAATCTTTCATAAATCCTCTTCAATTCTTCAGTTGTTTTCCCTTGATCACCCTTAATTACGATAGTAATTCTTCCATTCACGCCGGACTGATCAAACTTCACATTCCACCCATGCCTTTGGCTCAAGGTTTTTGCCATCTCTTCTTGTTCTGGGATATAGATTCTATCGGCTCTTTTTTGAGGCTCTTTCTTCTGAACCTCAGCTTTTACTTGTCGAGCAACATCCTCAGCACCTCTCACACTAATCCCCTCTACGAGTATCTTTCTAAACGCCTGAAGCATGAGCTTGGGATCGCCGATTGAGATAAGTGGCCTTACGTGTCCCTCAGAGATAACTCCGGCAGCCAAAGCATCTTTTATTGCGTCAGGAAGCGTTAAAAGCCGAATACTGTTAGAAATATATGGAAGACTCTTACCCACTCGTTTTGCCACTTCAGTAACTGATAAATTAAATTCATCAATAAGTCGCTTATACGCCTGTGCCCGCTCAATAGGATTTAAATCCTCACGCTGAACATTCTCTACAATAGACATCTCAAGCATTTGTTGAGGAGTGGTCTGCTTTACAATAACCGGAACGAACTCTAATCCCAAGATCTTTGCAGCTCTCCAACGCCTCTCTCCAGCAATAATCTGATAACCAGCAGGAGTATCAGCTACCACAATAGGCTCAAGTATTCCTTGTTCGCGAATAGAATTTACTAAATCTGTAAGAGACTCTGGAGATATGAGGCCTCGTGGCTGAAGAGGGTTAGGCTGAAGCATTGTAAGTTCCAGATCTACTACTTTCGTTTCTGCCATTTTATATTACCTCCACTATTTTTTTACCACGTCGCGTTATGAAATTTACAATTCCATCTCTCAATGCAAAAATCGTGTAATCGCTCCCCAAAGAAGTTCCAGCACCTGACCCAAATTTTGTTCCCCTCTGTCGAATGATAATATTTCCCGCAGCTACTCGAGAGCCGCCATATATCTTAACTCCAAGCCTCTTTGCAATCGAATCGCGGTTTCCCTTGACTGCTCCTTGTGATTTTGTATGTGCCATTTATTTTTCCCCTTTCTTATTTGCCTTAATAGATTCTATCATAACCTCAGTCAATTCTGCACGAAATCCTCGCACCTTTCGATATCGAGATTTTGCCTTAAATTTTGCTACACGAATCTTTTCTCCGCGAGTCTGTTCAACTATCCTACCTTCGACCGTTACACCAGATACAAATGGCATACCCAGCTTTGCATTATCTCCATCAACATACAAAAGAACCTCATCAAAGGTAATTTTATCTCCCGCTTTCCCTGAAAGCTTGTCTGTAATAAAGCTTTCATTTGCACGAACAGTATGCTGTTTTCCTCCAGATTTAATAACTGCGTAACTCATAGTCACATATTGTAGCAAAAAAATTACGCTATTTCCATAGATTGATGCTTTTTATTGTCTTTTGAAATTCCAGAAATCATTCCGAGCGCAATAAAACTTGCTAATAATGAGCTTCCTCCTAATGAAACAAATGGCAATGTAATCCCAATAATCGGCATAAGTCCTAGATTCATCCCAACGTTAAATAGTATCTGAAAGAAGAATATCGCAAATACTCCCATGCATACAAGATATTGATATGCACTCTCCGTTGAGATTGCTACTTTATATATTCGATATAGCAAAATTCCAAATAAGCACAGTACGATAAATGAGCCTATAAAGCCTAAATCTTCAGAAATCGTTGCGAAAATAAAATCTGTCTGCTGTTCAGGCAGAAATCGCAACAAAGACTGTGTCCCTTGCCCAAATCCTTTCCCGAAAAAACCACCACTCCCGATAGAAATAAGTGATTGGATAGCGTTATATGAAGCACCAGTAGGATCACTCGTAACATCAAAAAATGTGAGGATTCGCTGCTTTTGATAATCCTGCAAAAAAAAGAACAGTATTGGAATTATGATACTGGTACCTACCACAGTAAGTAAAATATATCGCAATGGGAAACCGGCAAGAAATATTACCATTAAAGAAGCAGCAATATATACAATCCCCGTCCCCAAATCAGGCTGCTGATAGATAAGAAAAAAAACTGGAAATGTGATAAGTAATGCTCCTAAAAAACGATATATTCTCTTTCCGATTTTTTGAGTCAAAAACGTCGCAAGAACAATGAGAAAAAATGGTTTGATAATCTCCGAGGCCTGAATACTCATACCAAAAATATCAAACCAACTTTTTGCCGCATTTACCGTTACCCCAAACAATAGAACCAGCACTAATAAAAAAAGCATACCTCCATAAAGAAATTTTGAAAGGTAAGATAAAAGGCTTAAATCAATACGAGTAAAAATCAAGAATCCAACGAGCCCCAACACTAAAGCTACTATTTGCTGTCTAAAATATGCAGGACTTATAGAGAGAAGTGTTGAAAGACTGATCAGTACTAAAAATAATGCCGGAATTAATATCAGTAAATCAATTCTCCCAAAAAAGCTCAATAGACTATTATTGCTCATCGATACGTGCTATCTTGAATTCATCGGAAATAATAATATCTCGGACAAGCGCACGCTTTTTTATCTCATTTTCAAACCTCTGAGGAAAAGATTGGATATACACATCAATAAATTCTTCCCTATGAGTACCAAGTTTTTTTCGTGTCTGCTGAATATTTCTGATTATTTCTCGAGCCTTTCCTTCGTCCCTCAGTTCTTCCGTAATTTCAGTATCAAGCACCACCTTTAATGCATTGCCCTTTTTTATATTAAGCTTTTTTACGTTTACTTCAGAGCCTATTATCTCTTGAATTTCTGAGGTCAATGTACCATCAAGCGTCAATTCGAGACTCGCAAGCGGTTGCCGAATCTTAATCTGTGCTTTTCTGCGCTCAAAATGTGCAACTTCTACAACCTGTCGTGCAATCTCCATCTCACTTTCCAGCGCTTCATCGATTGATCTCTTATTCTCCGCAGGCCAAGATGTAAGGTGTACAGACTCCCTATTTGTTAAATTTCTATACATTTCTTCTGATAAGAACGGCATGATGGGAGAAATTAATTTGGACAACTTCACAAGAACATCATGCGTAGTCGCAAAGAATGCTGCTATATCGGCTTTTTCTTCACTGTACAGCCTCTCCCTACTGCGACGTATATACCACGTCGAAAAATCTGAAATAAAAGCTTTAATTTCCTGAATAGCAATAACCGTATCATATACATCAAATGCAACGGTTACCGAATTCCTCAATTGTTCGCATCTGCTCAAAATCCACACATCTAAAATATTTGAGGATTTTATATCCTCACCGTGTTGCCAATTTTGAAGAATCGCGTTTGAAATAAAAAAGTTATAAACATTCCACAAAATAAGCATACTTCCACGTACTTGATCACGATAATCATCTTCTGAAATTCTTATATCCTCACCGTGCATTACATTACTCCCCAAAAGATACAATCGCAATGCATCCCCGCCATATTTTTGTAACATTTTCTTTGGGTCTGGATAATTTCCGAAGTTTTTACTCATTTTGCGGCCATCGCTTCCTAAAACCACACCTTCAACCAGTACATTTTTGAATGCCTTTGAATCATACAACGCTCCTCCTATCACATGGAGCACATAAAACCATGCACGAATTTGTCCCGTATATTCTGCTATAAAATCCGGAGGAAAGAAATCATTAAGATTTTCACCCGAAAAAGGAAAGTGCCGCTCTGCAAAAGATGCGCTACCAGCCTCAATCCAACTATCGAGTACTTCTGGTACTCTTTTTGCATATTGACCACATTTGTTGCACATAAGTTCTATTTCGTCAATTTCTGGTTTGTGCAAATCTTTTACTCTTTTTCCACTTAATTCTTCGATTTCAACTATAGATCCGGTCACTATTCTATTCCCGCAAGAACACTCCCATACCGGAACAGGGCTCCCCCAATATCTGTTGCGAGAAATATTCCAGTCTGGCGCATTCTCCAAACTTTTCAAAAAACGTCCATGCTTAAAATGCTTTGGATACCAATTAATGTCTTCATTCGTTTTCTTGAGCCTCTCTTTAAGACTCTGAACATTCACAAACCAGGCATCTAGTGGTGCATAGTAGAGTCGAGTGTGACATCTCCAACAAAGTGGCACACTGTGAACCTTTTGTTCATCCCTATAAACAAGATTGCGCTTTTTAAGATCTTCATTGACTGCTTTGCTTGCCTTCAAATAATACATACCAGAAAAAACTGGGACTTCATCCTTCACTACCCCCTCTTCATCAAGATGCAATTCTATATGGATATCCTGTTCTCTCATGAGCTTAAGATCTTCCTCTCCATAAGCTGCAATCGTCACCACTCCTGTTCCCTCTTCAGCACTTACAAAATCCCCTCCAACTATTTCAAATAGCTTCTCAGAATCCTCTGCCTTCTTTTTATAATAATCATAATGTGGCTCAAATTTTTTACCTAGCAACGCTTCACCCGTAAATTCTTCAACCACTTCATAGGTACTTTCATCTCCAAGAATCTTTGTAGTGGTTTCCGCAAGAACATACAGCTCATTATCTTGTTTTACTTTTACATAGGTAAGTTTTGGGTTTATCGCTAAGACTGGAGTTACTATTTTATTCCATGGCGTTGTAGACCACGCGAGGATAAATGTATTTTCTTCATTTTCTAATTTATATTTATATGTAGTTGCAAAATCTGAAATCTCTTTGTAATTCTCAGCATCCATCGCAACTTCAAAATTTGAAATTGGAGTTGAACAGTGTGGGCAATAAAGCCCTATTCGGAGCCCTTTGTAAATATGCCCCTTTTCATACAGACTTTTAAAAACCCACATAACTGACTCCATATAATCCGTATCCCACGTCTTGTATGCGTTTTTAAAATCTACCCAGCGTCCTATATGCTCCACATACCACTCCCATTCATCAGATATTTCTTCTACGTATTTCCTACATTCTTCAATAAATGTATCGACCCCTACAATATTTTCGATATCTTTCTTCCGCTTTACATTAAGCTTATTCTCCACCTTATTCTCTATTGGCAATCCATGACCATCCCAACCCCAAACACGACGCACTCTATATCCCTTCATCGTCCAATATCTCCCGAAAACATCCTTTGGAAGTGAGGACAGTAAACTTCCATAATGAGGCATACCCGTCACAAAAGGTGGACCATCCAGAAAAGTCCATTTACGACCTTCATAATCACGGTCAACAGACTTTTCAAAAATCTTATTTTTCTTCCAGTAGTTGATTATTTTTTCCTCTATTTCGGGGAACGTTATTTTTGGATCTATAGGCTTAAACATATGAAGATATTATAGTGAAGTAATGCTTTAAGTTCAAACACAAATTCTTTTTACATTTTCTATAGGATTCTGTTATAATAATATAGACCGCACGATAGGCGGTTTTTTTTATGAACAATATACGGAATATCGCAATCATAGCTCACGTTGACCATGGAAAGACAACGCTCGTTGATGCACTTCTCACACAGTCAAAAACTGAGATGCACAAAGACACAGCGGAAACATTGATAATGGACAATAATGAGCTTGAGCGTGAGCGAGGAATTACAATTTTTTCCAAAAATGCTTCAGTCATATGGAATAATCCTACTTCACCAAATGAAGAGGGGGTCAAGATTAATATTATTGATACTCCTGGCCACGCAGACTTTGGAGGAGAAGTTGAGCGTGTCCTGAAAATGGCCGATGGCTGTTTACTATTGGTTGATGCGAAAGAGGGACCAATGCCTCAAACAAGATTTGTTTTAAAAAAAGCACTTGAGATGAAGCACAAGATAATTGTTGTTGTAAATAAAATAGATAAACCAGATGCAAGAATTAACCATGTGCTGGATAAAACTCTTGATTTATTTCTAGAACTCGGAGCAGATGATAAAACTGCAGACTTCCCTATTATTTATGCATCAGCAAAAAATGGAAAGGCTGGACTCACTGAATCAATAGATGAAATGACAGATATTACCCCAGTATTTGAAACAATTCTAAAAGAAATCCCTCCTCCAACTGGAGATTCAGAAAAACCGCTACAAATGCTCATCACGACTCTTTCTTCTGATACACATAAAGGAAGAATTGCAACAGGAAGAATATATAACGGAAAAATTAGAACTGGTCAAGAAGTATCCCATATAACCCGAGAAGGAGAAATTAAAAAGGCAAAGATCTCTTCTCTTATGACGTTTGCAGGACTTGGGAAGGCTGAGATACCGGAAGCACAAGCTGGGGATATTGTTGCCATTGCGGGGATCACAAATCCGGTAATTGGAGAAACTGTCGCAGACGCGAATTCTCCAGAAGCACTCCCATTACTGAAAATAGAAGAACCCACAATCCGCGCTCGATTCATGATAAATAATTCTCCATTTGCTGGAAAAGAGGGAGAATTTAAAACCTCACGACAAATCGAAGAACGGCTCTACAAAGAAACGGAGACAGATATGGCACTTCGCGTAGAGAGTGATTCGCGAGGAGGTTGGATTGTGTCTGGACGTGGAGAACTACACTTAGCAATCCTAATCGAAAGAATGAGACGAGAAGGATATGAATTTCAAGTTGGACGTCCTCAAGTAATTGACAAAGAAATTGATGGACGCAAAATGACTCCATATGAACAAGTATTTATAGAGGTGCCCGATGAATACGCAGGATCTGTAATACAAAAAATGGGAACAAGACATGCAGAGCTAAAAGACATGCGAGCTGAAAATGGCATTACATCTCTTGACTTTATCATATCTTCAAAAGGACTCTTTGGCTATCGGGGCGAATTTGTTACGGATACAAAAGGCCTGGGAATCATCAATACGCTTTTTCATGAATATGGTCCAGATAGTGGCTATACACACGAGCGCGAACAGGGATCGCTCGTAGCACACGAGACAGGCATGGCAAATATGTACGGACTTACAAATATCCAAGACAGAGGTAATTTGTTTATTGGCCCCAGCACTTCTGTTTACAAAGGGCAAGTAGTAGGACAAAATAGTCGAAATGATGACATCAGTGTAAATGTCTGCAAAACCAAACACCTTACAAATATGCGTTCTAAAGGTGAGGGAGTTTCTGAATACTTTAAAACGCCCAAAACAATGGGACTTGAAGAAGCGTTAGAATATATTGCAGACGACGAACTCGTAGAAATAACGCCACAAAATATCAGAATAAGAAAATTAATACTTGACGCAGCAGAAGCACGAAGAATGCGCTCCCAAGGAAAAATATAACCCCTCCCATTCTCCCTTACAGTCTTATTTAAATATGAAGGTTTTCACCATGAATTTTTAGCCACTTGATCTGTTGCTTATAAGAAGGATTATGATTTTTTACCATTCTCCAAAAATCACTTGAATGATTCTTGTTTTGCGTATGAGCAAGTTCATGTATTACGACATATCTCAGAACTATCATTGGCGCCAGAACTAATCGCCAATTAAATTGCAATCTATTATCGTGCGTGCAAGAGCCCCATTTAGATTTCGTATCCGAAAAGGAAATACTTTTATAAGTAACATTCATCTTTTTCGCACAATAATCTACCTGATCTCTAATTACTTCTTTCGCTTGCTTTATATACCACTTTTCCATAACTATCTTCCCTCTAGAAGCAAGCGCTATTGGAAACAAGAAATTCTGTCCATGAATCTTAACCTCAGTATAGTCCCCAAGTTTCAAAAAGTATGTTTCACCTAAATAGAAAAACTTTTCGCCATCCTGGAACTTCTTTTCTTCTATCTTGTTTTTCAAAACATAGTTTACCCTTTTATTGATCCAATCCTTCTTACTATTCACAAATGAAGTAATGAGAAACTTAGGAATATAATTCGGAGCTTTAACTTCAACACTACCATCACGAAGGACCTGGATTGCCATGGATCTTCTTTTTGATTTAATTACTCTAAAAGGAATATCGCTCATCCTCTGAAATTATAAACTAACGGTTTTAACTAATGAAGTGAAAATCAATTCTTCTGCCGGAGAAATGCAGGGATTTCAAAGATATCATCATCTTCTTCCTTCTGTCGTTCCTTTTCCCGATTATTATTCACAAAAGGACTATTTTTCTCTTGTGATTCTTCTTGTACATGCCTTTCTACCGTATCCTCGACCATCTGCTGAAGTCTCACCCGTGACTCATCAAACCCAGTTGCGATCAGCGTAATACGAATTTCATCCTTCAGCTCTTCATTAATCGCAGCTCCAAAAATAATATTCGCATCTGGATCTGCAGATTTTGCAATAACTCGGGACGCATCTTCTACTTCTTGCATCGTCATGTCAGAACCTCCGGTAATATTAAACAAAACACCCCGCGCACCATCCATAGAAACCTCTAAAAGTGGTGAGGATGTTGCTTGACGTGCAGCAAGCTGCGCTCGGTTCTCTCCCACACCTACACCGATTCCCATCAACGCACTCCCTGCCTCATTCATAATTGCCTTCACATCTGCAAAGTCTACATTAATAAGTCCTGGTACAGTGATAATATCTGAGATCCCCTTCACGCCATGCCCAAGCACTGAATCTGCTACCTTAAATGCTTCGATAAGAGAAAGCTTCTTGTCTACTGCCTCAAGAATTCTCTGGTTCGGAATAGTAATAAGCGTATCTACTTTATCTTTTAATTCCTCAATCCCTTCTTCGGCAGAAACCTTCCTCCGAGCACCCTCAAAAGTAAAAGGCTTCGTAACTACAGCGATAGTAAGTGCCCCTGCTTCTTTTGCGGCCTGGGCTACAATAGAGGTCGCACCCGTCCCAGTTCCGCCACCCATACCAGCAGTAAGAAACACCATATCTGACCCTTCCAAGAGTTGCTTTACCTTCTCCACGCTCTCCTCTGCAGCAGCACGTCCGATATCAGGATTTCCTCCCGATCCTAAACCACGGGTTAAACCTTCACCAATCTGGAGTTTTGTCGTGGCTTTATTTCTTAGGAGCGCTTGAGCATCTGTGTTTAGGGCTACAAAATCTACGCCTTGTATTTCTCCTCCTGAAATCATGGAGTCTATTGAGTTTCCCCCTCCACCACCAATGCCAACTACTCTAATTTTTGCGAATGTTGAGGCCTGAGGACGAATTAACATAGTTATGTTTAGTAGATAATCCTAACACAAAAAAAACAGCATTTCAATGTAGGAATAAATTAGAGAGGAAGAAATCTGTTCAAGAGTTTTTTTATCTTCTTCATTGAATCGCTACTCAAAAAATTCAGGTTAAACCCAGTAAATATACTTCCCATTGAAAACGATGGCTCTCCCGCTCTATAATTCTCTGATGCTCGGAGAAGTCCTACGGCAGTTGAAAATGTCGGCGTTTCTACATCATCAATAAGCCCTGTGATATTTGCTGGGAAACCAACCCGAACTGGCATAGAAAGCATTCTTTTTGCAGCATCTTCTACACCGACTGTCTTTGCTCCTCCCCCAGTCACTACTAACCCTGCAGGAGTCTGTGTCGCAAATCCGCTCTTTTTAATCTCTATAGCAATCATCGTAAAGAGCTCATTAAGCCGAGGGCGGATAATTCCTTCAGTAAGCGTTTTTCTAGAAACCTTTCTCACATCCTCTGAAATATGAAGATGCTCTAAGTCAAGCTCATCATCTTCTTTCTTTGCGACTTCTCCCTTCTTCCTTCTATGCTCAGACAGGAAAATCTTTACCTTTTCAGCACTCTCGAGAGAAATTCTGAGACCTATTGCTAAATCGTTCGTAATATGACGCGCACCGATAGGAATTACACTAGTATAACTGAGTGACCCATCTACATATACTGCGATATTCGTAACCCCTGCTCCAATGTCTGCAAGAATCACTCCGAGCTCCCTTTCTGTATCTGAGAGTGTTGCAAGTGATGATGCGAGACCTGAAAATATCAATGCCTGAACTTCAACCCCTGCCTCCTGAGTAAGAATTCTCTCAATATTTCTGATTGTCGCGTTATTTGCAGTAATAATATGAGTATCCACTTCCAAGCGGACTCCTGACATTCCAACTGGATCTTTTATTCCACCTTCTCCATCTACAGTAAAGGTTTTTGGGACTACGTGAATAATTTCTCGTGTGGAAGGAAGTGACACAGCACCTGCTGCCTCTAATACACGCTCAACATCATATTCAGTAATCTCTCCTCCAGACTGAGAAACTGCAACAACTCCTTTCGAATTTGCACCTTCGATATTTACGCCACTAATAGAAACAAATGCACGCTCAGCAGAAAGGCCAGCCATCCGCTCTGCACTATCAAGCGCAGCATTGATGACATTTGCTGCTTCATCTAAATTTACAATCTGACCTTTTTTAATTCCTTTCGAGGGGATTTCTGATACACCAAGGATATTTATAGAATCATCTTCAAGTTGTCCGATAACAGTTGCTATCTTGGATGAGCCTATATCCACACCAACAACTACATCAGGAGTCTTCATACTCATTTAAGCCTACAATATGTACTAAAATTTTACAATAGGCCTATTATATCTGAGGTCTATTATTTTTGCATTTCGGTCTTGACTCCTGAGGTTATTCCTGATTTCTATAAGAAGATTTACTTGCTCAGAGAAGTTTGCCGTATCAGAAAAATATACCGCTTGATTATCGTCTATCACCAATGTTAGCGCGCCAGACTCTGATGAATATCCAAAACTTTTTATCGAGATACCCTGCCCCTCTAGTGTGTTTCTTGCTTTGTCCATTTCAATCACGAACTGCTCACCCGGTAACAAAATCTCTCCTCTATCAACCCTTGGAAGAACAAAAGAATTATAAAAATAGGCAAGCCCAGAAAGTATTACAGCTATCACGAAAATACTTGTCCCCAAAATTATTATTACAACTGATCGCTTATTCTTTTTTGTTTTTTCGCGCTCATCTACCCTCGAAGATTTTTTATTGAATTTGTTTTTGGTATGGAAAGTCTTTCTACCTTTTACTTGCCCTTTCTTTGGCTCTCTGATAAAGTTTTTCAGCTTCATAAACTATATGTTCGGCAGCATTCTCGTGCCGCTTCATTTTTGGATCAATCTTCTTCAAGCGTCCCTTTCTCATCATATCACGGATAGCAGATATCATCTCACGACCCGTAACTTTTTCTTGAATAAAATATTTTGCTCTCCCATGCTTCTCAGCATACCGCGCATTTTTAAGTTGTTCATTTTTCTGACCATACGGGAGCGGAATAAAAATTGCAGGAGTCCCCAAATAAAGAGCTTCTGTTACTGTATTTATTCCTGACCGAGAAATGATGAGGGAAGCGTTCTGCATAATCCATGCGACTTCCGTAGGAGAAAAATAAGGTTTTGCAAGATAATTTGATAAATGCTGAAATGTATTCTTATCTGAAATTCCATGTTGATGAATAATAAAATATTCTGAAAGTGAAGGAATAATTTTTCCCAGTAAATCATTTATCGCCATAGACCCAGTACTTCCTCCTGTCACATAAATTATTTTCTTTTCAGTTTTTATAACAGGTTTTATGGCCTCTTTATTCAAGATTTCTTCCCGAATAGGATTACCAGTAAGATATGTTTTCTTCTTAGGAAAATGTTTCCTCGAAAAGCTAAATGATATAAGAACCCTTTTAGCAAATCGTGCAGAAATTTTATTCGAAAACCCTGCACCAAGCGTCTGCTCATGGATAATAACAGGTTTTTTCATAATATATGCCGCTATAACTACTGGCAAAGCAATATATCCTCCAAATGAGATGACTACATCAGGATTTGTTTTTCTAAGAATTTTTCTTGCTACCTTTATAGACTTCATCAAACTAAATGAAGAAAGGATTGACCGAAATGGTGAGACTCGAGAAAATCGAGGGACCTTTATTGCTTGAAAGGGAATTTTATTTTCCTCACAGATTTTGTATTCGTATGATGGTTTTTTTGAATTATGAAGTGCATACTTTCTTCCAACAACTACCACTTCCCAATCGCTTTTTTTTATCACCGCATATGCAGGCGAAAAATGGCTTCCCGTTATAACTACTTTCATTTTTTATTAAGCTGATTTGCTACGTTCATTAAAAGTCCTATTGCTAAAAAATTAATGATCAACGAACTTCCCCCATATGAAATAAATGGTAATGGAATTCCAGCCAGAGGCATAATGATAGCCTGTGATGATAGATTTATCAAGGCCTGGATTGACAAAAAGATAGATATGCCTGATGCGAGAAGAGTCCCAAACATATCTTTCGAACGTATTGCAATATAAAATCCTAATAAAACATGCGACACATAAAGTCCAACTAAAAATACTGATCCTACAAATCCTGTCTCCTCCGCATAAATCGCAAATATAGAATCAGTAGTGTTTTCCGGTAAATATGCATATTTCTGGATAGAATTTCCAGGGCCTACCCCAAACAGCCCCCCTGCACCAACTCCAAGCACTATTTGCCGTAAATGATACGTTTCATCAGTAGGATTTTCTATAGAAAACTGTGTAAATGATGAAAATCGTTCAAGTCTATAAGGAGCCACTACAATCAAAAGCGCAACTCCAATCGCCATTAAAGCTCCCATAAAAACCATCTCTTTTATTCGTGCTCCTGATAAAAAATAGACTGAAATAGCAGTAATAGCAACAATAAACGCAGTATCTAAATCTGGTTGAAGAATTACCAATCCGCCAAAAACTCCGAGGAGTATCAGAAATGCGACAAGTCTTCCCTTTTCCTTGGATGAAAGCCAGGCAGCAAGATATAATGTCAAAGAAATTTTAAGAAGTTCTGATGGCTGAAATACAGTAAATCCCAAATTTATCCATCGGCGTGAACCTTTCAACTCCAACCCAATTCCCGGAAGAAAAACAGCTATAAGAAGTATAAATGTAATAAGCAATGTCGGAAGTGCAAATACGTATAGCTTCTTAACTGGAATTCGACTTACAATAAGTGCTCCCACAATCCCGATTGGTAAATATAATGCCTGATTTTTTATAAAATAAAACCTATCGTTTAAATTAAGGAGTGCTGTATACGAAGAGCTCTCATAAAGAATAAATAATCCAATAAGCGAAAGAATAATGGTAAGCACAAATATAAGAGCAGATAATTTATTCATTGATACTTTCTATATAAAGGCAAGATATAAACCCAAAAAGGCAAAAGCGAACGCAAGAAGCCATGCGCGCATTACAATCTTGGGTTCCTCCCAACCCTTCTTTAAAAAGTATAAATGAAGAGGAGCAATTGGTAAAATCTTTCGTCCCAAAAATTTCCTCGATAATATCTGTATAAGTGATGATGCAACTTCGAGAACAAATACACCGCCGATAAACGCGAGTGCTGCTGTTTTTCCAGTCAAAAGCCCAATGACAGCAAGAGACGCTCCAAGAGACAACGATCCCACATCTCCAAGCCAAATGCGCGCAGGAAAAACGTTAAAGTAAAGAAACGCACCAACAGAACCCATAAGGATTGCAATATAAATTGCCAAAAATGTATCCAGAAGAGCACTTGAGATAACCAAAAATGCGCTAAGACAGATCAGATAAACTCCTGACGACAAACCATCGAGCCCATCAGTTATATTGAACGCATTTACAAAAGCAACGATTACGAATGCAGCAAAGAGAATGAAAAACATTCCCAAATGCACCTCTCCAAACCAATGAATATACACAAAATCATATCCAAAATGATACATCACGAATCCTGTAATCAATGCAATTATGCACTGCACTATAAATTTCGCTCGAAATCGTAGTCCAAAAAATGCGTTAGACTTATCCCCAACATCAAACATTTTCTTAAAATCATCATATAGTCCCAAAAGTCCAAATCCAATAAATGTAAAGAGTAGGACAAATAATTCCCAAAATCTCACTTCCACTCTAAATAATCCAAATGCCCAAAGTGAAAGAATTGTCACAACGAAAATAATTAATAATCCTCCGCCTACCGGTGTGCCAATTTTTTTCTCACTGAACTTATCAAATACTTTTGCTGGTTCGTTAAAAAGATTTTTCGTTTTCTGTTTACGGCGCAGGAACTTTATTTTATACAGGAAGTCAATAAACGGAACAATAAGAATCGCCGTTATGAATAGAGACAAGATCGCAAACCCGAATACTTTTTCCATACCTGCACTGTAATTATATCATCTAAAGATGCACAGGCCAATAAAAACGAGGGTAAAAAAATTATTTAATTATCGAATTAGGGGAAAATACTCCTACTACAGAAGTGAGCGGATACACAATACTTCCCTTCCCCAAAATAACCCCGGGATTTAATACAGCATTTACCCCAATACTAGAACCATCCCCAATTGCAGCACCAAATTTTTCGAGCTCCGTATCAAAATGCTCATCACCGGCAGTAATTTTTATTATTTCCCTATCAAGTCGCAAATTGGCCGTTATCACACCTCCACCAATATTTATATGAGATCCAACCACGCTATCCCCAATATAATTAAAATGAGCAATTGCAGAATTGTTTAAAATTACACTATTTTTTACCTCAACAGCGTGCCCAATTCTTACATTATCTCCAATAATTACTCCATCTCGCAAAAGAACATTGTCAGAGATTCTACAATTCTTACCGATAATAACCCTCCCCTCAATTTTTACCGAAGAATCGATAACCGTTCCCTCACCTACAATATTTTTACCTTTTTGTGCAGAAAGATACTTGCGTATATTTTTCACTACCTCCCATGGGTACACGTAATTATCAAAAAAGTCCCGATGAGACAAATTCTTATAATCAAATAGTTCACTATTTTTCATATTCTTGGAGAGTTTTTTGCGCAAACTGTAATTCGTCTGGCGTATTTATCCCACACCAATTCTCTATTGGAATTGTAACTGAGCTGATTGGATACCTTTCTGCAATAAATATTTCTAAAATATCTGTCAAATAATATTCTTCTTTTAATTCATTCTTTTTTATTCTTAAAATATTCTCTGCAAGGAATTTTTTATTAAACAAATAGCACCCTGCATTTATCTCTGTGATCTTTCGCTCCTCATCGGTAGCATTCAGCTCCTCCACAATCTTTACGATTTTCTTGTTTTTGTCTCGAATAATTCTTCCGTACCCTTTCGGATCTTCAAGATTTACTGTCGCAAATGTCATCGCTGCATTTGTATCATGGTGAATACTCACCATTTTCTGAATAATTTCAGGAGTATAGAGAAACGAATCATCTCCCGAAACACTGAGAACATCTGAGATATCTTCAGAAATCTCCTCAAGTCCCACCCTCTCTGCATCTCCAGTTCCTAGCTGATTCTCCTGGACGGCAGTTTTGATGTGGGTTGGTAAAAGACGCATCACAGACTCCTTTGCAAAACCTACAACCACTACAATTTCTTCAATTCCAGACTGTTCTAAAATATCTATCGTACGTAAAATAAGTGGCCTATCATTTACCGAAAGCGCTACTTTATTTACATCCACCGACTTCATCCGAGATCCTCTCCCCGCTGCTAAAACAATCGCTCCAATTTTTTTCATATTACTATTCATTTATATATTCTATATCTGCACCAAGATTTTTTAAGCGCTCATCAAATCGCTCATATCCTCGCTCAATCTGATCAATTCCATAAATTACTGATTCCCCTTTTGCTAAAAGTGATGCCAGAACCACCGTAGCTCCTGCTCTTAAATCATGCATCTCCAAAACTGCATTCGTCAACTCTACTTTCCCAATAATTTTAATGGCATGGCGAGTTTCCGAAGTACAATCTTCATAATTAAAATTATAAAATTCTTCAGGGTTCTCTACTTTTGGATTAAAAAGCTCAATAGCTGCACCCATTTTCTTGAGTTCATAAACGTATTGAAACCTGTCTTCATAAATAGTTTCATGAATTATTGATTCTCCTTCTGCTTGCGTCATGAGAACGCACCATGGACCTTGCCAATCTGTCATAAATCCCGGATAAATTTCTGTTGTAATATTTGTAGGGAGAATCTTTCCAGTGATGAAAAATCGTAAATCATGATTTTCATTTTCTTCCACATCTCCCCCTGCTTTCCTAAATTCATCGATAAACTCCCGCAATAAATATGAATCGACATCCGTAAGCCATACACTTCCACCCAATAATGCTGATGCGATTGCAAATGTCACTGCCTCATTTCTATCCGCCTTTATAGTATATTTTGCACCATGAAGTTTTTCTACTCCTTGTATTCTGATGGTTCTTCCATTTTCTCTTTTTACATTTCCCCCCATCAAATTAAGGAGCTCTATCAATTCATCAACCTCCGGCTCTAACGCGCAATTTGAAAGGATAGTTTCTCCTTTTGCCATAACCGCCCCTAATATCATCTGCTCAGTTCCTGTATGAGTATTCTTTTTAAATGCATAATCAGCGCCGATAATGTTATCTCCTGATGCATAAAAATAACCATCATCGCGAGTTGTAATACTAACCCCCATTTTTGAAAGACCGTCAATATGCATATCTATTCTTCGCGCACCAATCCTATCTCCTCCAGGATTTGGAATCTCGGCACTTCCATTCCGTAACAAAAATGGTGCAAAAAAGAGAGATGATGCACGCATCTTAGCAGCAGTCTCAAGCGGCAAACGAATATCTTTTATTTCGGGCACTGTAATCTTTAAAGTATTTTGGGTTTGAATAATCTCTCCACCAAAATCCTTTACCATCTCGAGCATATAGTGAACATCAGAAATCTGTGGAACATTCTCCAAAGTGACTGTTTCATTCGTCATACAAGCAGCAACAATAGCTTTTAAAACGACGTTTTTAGATCCGGAAATTTTTACTGTACCAGAAAGCTTTTTCCCTCCTTTAATAATATATTTTTTCATTCTATTTTCAATTCATAACCTACTTTGTATACATCTCCTGCACCAATAGTAAGAATTATATATTCATCATTATATTTTTTATGCTTCAAATACTCTACTGCATCAGAAATATCTTTTGCAGTATACACTTTTTTTAGATTTTTTCTAAATGATTCTGAAAATTCACCATATGAGATTATATCGTGCTCTGTATCTCTCTGTGATTTAAAAACAGGAATAAGCACCAGTTCTTCCGCCTCACCAAATGATTCTGAAAATTCTTTAAGAAATTCTTTTGTCCTTGAATAAGTATGCGACTGAAATACACAGATTATTTTTTTATTGTAGAACTTTTTTAGCGCATTCAGCGTTGAGATAATTTCTGTAGGATGATGCCCATAGTCATCCAATACTTGGGCACCAGTCTCAGTCATCCCTACTAGCTCCATCCTTCTTCTACACCCTTTATAAAAAGAAACTGCCTGTTTTTTATCTTCATCAGAAATTTCTAATGTATCAAGAAGTGCTACAACCGCAAGCGCATTTTTTGCGTTGTGACGACCAGGCACATTGAGTACAAAGTCCCCCATATTTCTATTTCTTGTAGAAACTTCAAAATGAATATTCCCGATATTCTCTAAAACATCTGAGATTACATAATCAGCATCTTTCTCACCGTATGTAATTATTTCTATATCCTCACGAAAATTATTTCGAATATCATTAAGATTCTTGTCATCTGAATTTAGAAAAACAATCCCGCTTTTCTGCATCCCATTTACAAATCGTGTCATAACATTTTTTACATCCTCGATATTCTCATAAATATCCGGATGATCAAAGTCTATATTGTTAATTACTGCAAATTTCGGCTTTTGATATAAAATCTTTGGAACCCTATCATACTTCGGCTCTCCTACATATTCATCCCCTTCTGCAATAAAATATTCACCGTTCCCTAAATGCCCAGAGTCTCCTATAGGGAAAATACTACTCGTCCCCACAGCAAAGCTTGGGTCTTGATTGAGCCTATAAAATGCTGATGCCATCATGGCAGAAATAGTAGTCTTCCCATGCGAGCCGGTAACAGTTATTCCTTGTAATTTTCTTCCAAATGGTTCACCAGAGATAAAAATTCCCAGAGCTTGTCCCTGATTCAAGACTTGAATATTCAAAGCTTGTGCCTTTTTCACTTGGGGATTATCATACCCACGATGCGCACCCGTTGTTATCAAGAGACTTTTTTCAGAAGGTATACCTTGGAAAAAATCTTCAATTCGCTCTTCTTTAAAATCCGAAAAGATTCGGATATTATTTTTTCTTAATACTTCATCAGTAATAAACTCTTCCGGAATATCAGATCCCGCTATGGTATATCCTGCCTCTTTCGCGATGAGAGACAACGGCATCATTCCAACCCCCTTTATGCCAACAAAAAATATTCTCTCAATTTTTTTCCAATCTACTTTCTCCATATTATAATAATTCCTTCGTTACTTTTATATCGCTCCACAATACTTCACCACTCCCCATATTCATAGACTCTTCTGGACCCTTACCAGTTATTAAAACTACATCATTTTTTTTCGCAATTTTTAATGCAAACTCTATGGCTTTTCTTCTATCTTCTATTTCTAATACAAATTTTCCATCAATATTCTTAAACTCTTCTACACTCACCCTTTTAAATATCTGTGCAATTCCTTTTTTTATAGCATGATTTATTTCTGATACTTTTTCGCTACGCGGATCTTCAGATGTCAAAATAATCACATCAGCAAATCGTGATGAAGCATATCCCATATCTGAACGTTTTTTTCTATCCCTCTCCCCTGCACTCCCAAATACATGAATGATCCGGCCTGCTGTACCAGAAAATTCAGGGAGTAATACCATAAAAGCATTCGGGGTATGTGCAAAATCAATAATTACTTGAAATGGTGATTTTTGAAGATATTGAAGTCGTCCCTCAGGCAATGAAAGCTCTGATACTTTACTAAAATACTTATCTCGAGAAATTCCTAACTCATCCAATGTAAGAATCGCAGCCATAATATTATTTTTATTAAATGACGCAAGTTTATCAAATGTTCTGTTCTGAATCGAACCATACGCAAGATCACTTACCGTATTTAATAAAGAATATGTTTTTACTTTCTCAGTTCCAATTACTTTTACGACCTTTTTATAATAATAATCATTAATATTAAGAATTGCTTTTTTTGCTGATTTCAAGAGCTTAAGTTTTGCTGACAAATATCGCTCCATACTTTTATGATAATCAAGATGTTCCCGAGTAAGATTTGTCATTACCCCAATTTCAAAATTTATTCCAGATACTCTATGCTGATCAAGTGCATGTGAGGACACCTCCAAAATTACATACTCTATATTTTTTCTCAATGCTTCTTTCAAATACTTATTGATAACAAATGGGGAGGGAGTCGTTACATGAAACCCCAAAGCTTCTCGTTCCCCATTCAAAAAAACGCCAACAGTCGAAATAAGTGCCACTCTCTTTCCAGAAAACTGCAAAAGTTGATAGATATAATTTGCTGTGGTAGTTTTTCCATCCGTTCCTGTTACTCCTATTATATGAAGTCTCTTTGATGGGTTGCCATATTTTTTTATAGCAACGAATGCAAGTACAAGGTGCGCAATATTTTTTACCTCCCGAACAAGGCGCAAGAATAAATTCATCACTTAATGAAATGTGAAATAATCATATATCCACAGAATAAGCCTAAAATCCCCATAATCCCAGCAATAGTAGGTGGTGCTGGAAGCGGAAGTTTAAAGAAGCTAAAAACTCCTCCTACTATCGCTCCCACAGTAAATGCAAGGATTATTTGATTCATAAAAAAAATTATACCCTATTCAGGCTGAATATTATAGTATTGAACTAAATCACGTGCTATATTGAAAAAGATTGGTGCAGCGGTTTCAGATCCGTAAATAGAAGTCTTTGGCCGATTAACGAGCACAAGCATGGAAATTTTTGGGGTTTCTGCCGGAAAAAATCCTACGAATGACGCAATAGTCTGTGTAGGGTCATAATGACCTGCTACTGGAATTTGAGCTGTCCCTGTTTTTCCCGCAACTGTTATCGGATCAAGATTTACCCATTTCGAATCTCCTGACTCTACTGCATTTACCATAATCCATTTCATAACCTCTGCAGCACTATTTGATAAAACCTTTCTTTTCTGCTCACTCTTTATTTTTATTTCACTCCCATTATCTTCAAAAATCTTCTCGACTACATACGGCTTCATTAAATAACCCTCATTTGCAATGGAAGAAACAGCTGTGAGAAGCTGAATAGGAGTTACTGATATCCCTTGTCCAAAACTCGCCGTCGCAAGATCTATCGGCAGCCATTCAGATTGGCGCCGGAGAGAACCAGAGACTTCTGCCTGCAAATCTATCCCGGTAGTTTGTCCAAATCCAAACTGCTCCATATAATCATACATCCGCTCCACACCCAACTTTTGCCCTACGAACACCATCCCTGTATTATCAGAATTCTGGATTACTTCAGTCATGGTAGTATTTGGATGATATTGATCATTCCAAGTTTTTATTGTAAACCCACCAAGCTCTATAGAACCTGAACAAATATCACAACGGGTATCTGCCTCAACCAATCCCTCATTGATAGCTGCTGCCATAACAAGTACTTTAAAAGTGGATCCTGGTTCATATAACTTCGAAATAACAGGGTTTTGATATGAATCTCCACTAAATTCATAGTACGTCTGTGGGTCAAAATTCGGGATAGAGCTCATTCCAAGAATTTTCCCTGTAGACGGCTCCATAATAACTACACTACCCCCTTGCGCTTCATACCTTTGGACTCCTTGTTTAAGTGCCTTATCTGCAATATACTGCACAGTCCGATCAATTGTCGTGAGAAGCGATCTTCCATCCACTTTTCGCTCTTCACGAATATCAGTTACGATCGGATTCCCTAACGCGTCTTTTACCACATACCGCTTTCCCGCTTTCCCGCCCAACTGCCTATCATAAAATCCCTCAATACCTAAATACCCTTGATCATTCCCATCACTATCCCTCCCCACAAATCCTACAAGATGCGCTGCCATTGAAGCTTCAGGATAATACCGACTTGTTTCTACCTGAAACCCAATTCCATCTAAATGCAATCTCTCAATTTTTTCTTTTTTCTTGTGATCAAATACACCAAGTCTTACCCAATACAGGTCTAAATTAAGCCGTGCAGAAATAGATGCTGCGTCATACTCAAGCACATCAGCAAGCTTATCTGAATATTCCAAAATATCAGGGATCAGCTTGGGGTTTGCGTATGTTAAATAATTAATATTATTTGTCGCCATTGGAAACATGTCTTGAAAAAGAATCGTTCCACGCTCTGGCTGAAGAGTAAGCGACTCTGTACTTTGATTATCTCGGATTTCTTTCAATTCTTCAGCTCGTACAACTTGCCAATAAAAAAGACGGCCAATAAGAATCGTATAGAAAACAAGTAAACAAACAATAA
Organism: uncultured Gammaproteobacteria bacterium; assembly: GCA_964472415.1. Classification (GTDB taxonomy): domain Bacteria; phylum Patescibacteriota; class Microgenomatia; order Levybacterales; family GWA1-39-11; genus JBCLLY01. Next base: position 226,876 of record CAYYLC010000001.1, on the reverse strand, counting down.
TTATGGAAAATCTTCCTGTGGGCTTAACCTGCTTCATTCATGCTTTAATGCAATAGAATCTGAGTCTTTGAGCATAATAAATTCCTCTGGCTTCTCGAAGCCTAAATCTGCAGCTCTTGACGCCACAACTTGAAGTGAAGAATATGAGAGAACTTCTGACTCCAATATTTGATTTTTTTCTTCTAGTGCGGTGATTTTCTCCATTAACTCTTCTGCTCGCACACTTTCAGTAGCTAAATTATTTGACTGCGCAAGATATAAAACCTCTACACCTAGAATTACTAGTATTAAAATCGATGCTATTAGATATATTTTTTTCATATTTATTTTTTTTCAAATATTCTCAACTTCGCACTTCTTGCTTTTTTATTTTTTTTAATTTCAGAAAAACTTGCACGAATAGGTTTCTTTATGATCACCTTTCCCAATCCTCTTGCCTCAAATTCGCTAAATGTTGATTTTACAATCCTATCCTCTAGCGAATGAAAGCTAATAATTACCATCCGTCCTCCTGATCGTAAAACGTCCAACCCCCCACCCAAACCTTCTCTTAGTACATTCATCTCATCATTCACTACTATTCGAATTGCTTGAAAGACTCGGGTCGCAGGATGGACCTTCCCCTCTCCTTTTCTCTTTATGCTCTTCACCATCTCTGCTAATTCATCTGTATATTCAATTTTCTGTCTCTTTCTACGTTTTACGATTTCATCAACAATTGCACCTGATTCAGGTTCTTCTCCATACTTTTCAAATATTTCAACAAGTTCTGCTTTCGGCCAAGAATTTACTATTTCCTCTGCAGTAAGTGCTGTATTTTTATCCATTCGCATGTCGAGCTTGCTATGTGTCATAAAACTAAAACCTCTTAACTCATTTTTTAACTGATGGACCGATGTCCCTAGGTCGAATAAAATTCCATCACTATCTATAAAATTAAACTTTTCTGCAATTTGCTTTATGTCGCGAAAATTTCCTTTTACAATTCTTATTTGATCATTCTCATCGAATCTTTTTTGTGATTCCGTAAGCGCTTCTTCGTCCTGATCTATTCCAAGCACTATCCCTTTTTTTTCTAAAATTATTTCCGCATGTCCTCCCCCCCCGAGAGTCCCATCAATATATTTCTCCCCCTCTGCTACTTGCAAGGCGTCAATTGTTTCTTGTAAAAGAACTGGTGTATGATATGAACTATTCTTCAATTTTTTTAATAAGTGATTCTGCTACCGTCTCTATTTCCTGACTTAATTCTTTTGTGTGCTTCTCCCAACGTTTTTTATCCCAAATCTCTGCATATGATGATAATCCCAAAAAAACAACGTCTTCAGAGATTTCTGCATACCGTATCAGATAGTCAGGCAAAATAAATCTCCCTTGCTTATCAACTGATACAGACGTTGCCCCTCCAAATAGAAAACGTTTCGTGTCTCGAGCATTTGTTAAAAAGAGCGATGAGTTCTTCAACTCAGATATCAGCTTTGCCCAATTCGCCTCAGATACTACAATAAGTGATTTCTCAAATCCGTATGTCACAATTACCGATTCTCCAAGCGCTTCGCGAACTTTTTTAGGAAGCGCAACTCTCCCCTTTTCGCCTACTGATACTTCATATTGACCAAGCAAATTCACCAATTTTCACCACCTTTCACCATTTTGAATCAGTTTCCGTGAAAAGTCAACCCACTATATGTAGGATAAATAACTAAAGTAAAGCACTAAATATGAGGATTTATTCGAGCGTATGAGTAGTTTCTATAATTCCAGCTTCACCATTTCTTAAATCGACTCGAAGTGTAAAAAGGATCTCTTCTACACCTTCGTGATATCGGCACACTGCAGAACACGTTCCGAGATCAATAGTCCGTCGTATCTCAGATTTACCTTCCTCATCGGGATTCGGGCCAGATCCAAATGTCCCCTGAGTAACTACTTCTCCATTTTCTATCGCATCATACTCAAGTTCATACTCAAACGATTCTATTTCATCAAGATTTGTCATTTCTATAACGAGCTGTTGATTATTCTGCTGACTAGACAATGTGAGGCCTACATCCTCTGGAGACATTTCAATCAGATTCTCGTCAAAGGAATTCCTATCTTTATCCTCTTCAGGAAAAGAATTATTCAAAAATAATAAAACACCACTAACAAATAACATGAGAAGGAGGAGCATTCCACCAATGATAAAAAGCTTTTTATTTTTCATCGATATCTTATTCTATGCAGATTTGAAAAACCTTGTCAACAATTACACCTTATTTCGAATATAAGATAATAGTTCTGATATCGACACACGCTCTTGCTCCATAGTGTCCCTATGCCTTACGGTAACCTTCTCATCCTCCAAACTCTCAAAATCTACTGTCACACAAAACGGTGTACCGATTTCATCCTGATAAAGATACCGCTTTCCGATATTTCCTCGATCATCAAACACCGCTAAAAATTCTTTCCGTAATATTTCATAAATCTCCCGTGCCTTACCGATAAGTTCAGGCTTATTCCCCAAAAGTGGGAACACCGCCGCTTTATATGGAGCAAGCTTCGGATCTATAGATAAATAAACTCTTCCGTCCTCTTCTCTATAAGAATCAGCAAGCACCATAAGAAATAATCGATTGATCCCTACAGCAGGCTCAATAACATGTGGAAGGATTTTTTTACCATTACTGGAATCGACACTTCTCAACTCTTTCCCAGAACCTTTCTCATGCTGGGACAGATCATAATCAGTCCTGTACGCAAGCCCCCAAAGCTCCTTAAATCCAAATGGAAAATTGTACTCTAAATCCTCAGTTCGCTTGCTATAAAAAGATCGCTCTTCATCACTATGTACGCGCCAACGAAGATTTTTCTCATCAATTCCCAGTTCTATGGTCGCAAATTTCCACATCTCCTTTTTCCAATCCTCAAACAATCTTTCCCAATCAGATACTTCTGGATCAAAGAAAAATTCTATTTCTCCTTGTTCAAATTCAAGCGTTCGAAACACAGAATTTCCTGGTGTTATTTCATTCCGAAAACTTTTTCCAAGCTGTGCAATACCAAATGGCAATTTTACCCGAGTAGAATCGAGAACATTTTTAAAATTTACAAACATCCCCTGAGCAGTCTCTCCCCGGAGATACGCAAGTGACTGATCCCCTTCAACAATTCCTAAATTTACTGGAAATAACAGATTGAACTTTCGAACTTTTGTCCATTCCACCTTACCGCAATTCGGACATGTAATAGAATTTTCCTGAATAATTTGATCAAATTCCTCCGTAGATAACCCTTCTACATTTTTTCCTTCCAAACTATCTTCAATTAAATGATCAGCACGCATTCGCAGTTTACAATTCCTACAATCAATAAGCGCATCCGCAAATCCTGCAGTGTGTCCTGAAGCTTTCCAGATTTCCTGATGAGAAATTAGACTTGACTCAATTCCCACAATATCATCTCTTCTATGAACGAAAAATTCCCACCATAGATTTTTTATATTACGCAATAACTCTATACCTACTGGTCCATAATCATAGGTATTTGCAAGCCCTCCATAGATTTCAGAACCTGGATAAATAAACCCACGACGCTTTGCAAGAGCAGTAATTTTTTGCATTGAATTGTTCCCCATTTAATCCGTAGTATATCAGAATTTAAAAAAACCGTACCTTTTCTCCTAAAACGAAAATGATCGCGACTTTAATTTTCGCTCAATTATACTCTCAATATAGCTATATGAGTGGTTATCATCAATAAATTTTTTATCATTATTCCAATATCCAAGATTTACTAATAAATCCATCTTAAAATCATGTAGTGACTTTTCACTTTTGTCCCTATAAGCAAATAATAGCACTTTTTCATATAGACTTGAGAGTAGCTGATCTTCCCCACAGAGCGCATCGAGCAATTCGCAGGCAATTAGAATCTTCTGATAAGGCTCAAGATTATTTTTATATTCATCAAATGAACGAATTAACTCCACCTCAGTAAGCACTCTTCGAGTATAGGATTGAACGGTGTGGAATTTTACATGATTAAAAGGCTCCAGAAGTGCTCCACGGCGGCTCGTAATTTTTCGGACTCCTTTTGCAAGGACGGTTATTTTTCCATTTTGCTTAGAAAAAATCGTAAGAATCCTATCTGCTTCTCCAAAATTTCTCCGCTTTATTATAAAACCATCATCACGAATGAATTGCATATCACACCTCAAGTTCTAAAATCTTGTCTCCCCGCAAATCAAATTCTTCAACTTTTTCTCCATTTACGCTAATCTCGTATTTTATCAGCTCAACCCCCGGCTGTTTTTGCAACATAACAGGAAGAACTGAATCTTCATGTAATTTAAATGGAAGAATATATTCATAAGAAATCTCGGCTTTTCCAAGCGGTGGGACAGTTAAGAATGATTCAAAATACGTCTTTCCTAACTCTTCTTTCGTCTCAACATCTACTTGAGAACCTTTTACATTGGCAAGCTTTGCACCTTTAGGCACATATACTCGCTGGAAATTACCTAATGTTGCATTCAAACATAGCGCACCACTCTCCAGATCACAATCAGAATGTGGTCGTGGATTTCGATATTCGATAGTAATTTTTTTCTTGATTTGCCCATCATCCTCAATAGTGTAATCCATTTCTACGCTCTGAGAAATAAACAGATTCGACTTTGCTCCACCTAGGTTTACATCATTAATATGCAAATAGTCCCCATCAAACATCCGGATTCTTCCCGCCCAATTCAGCGCCTCAAGTCCTTTTTGAGCATCTTCATTAAATACGTAGAACAGAATATGTTTTTCCTGTGCATCAATCACGAATTGTTGGAATAGTGGCCCCCAATACTGACCTGGTGATGAAGATAGTGCCTTATTCATAATCGCAAGCATGAGTTCTGAAATTAAACCTTTTCTATTCGTACGGATATAATTTACCGGACGAGAAATTTGATCCTCAAGCTCATACACAACCTGCGGGCAGTCACATCGAGGATCTGTTTCCGCATTGAACGTAAGCCCTGAAGCACTTACTTCACCCAAAATTCTAATCATATTGACAAGCACCTCTGTATCAATTGCAATAATTCCATTAATATCCTGCTCCTTTCCAGAATTCTCATACTGTGAGAGAAAACTATCCATAGACTCTTTAAAATCTGGTGATAAGTTACTATCCCGAATATACAACCTATTAACCTCAAGGTATTTTCGAACAATCGGAGGGGGTGCAGGATGTGAAGAGATGCTCTCATCAAGCTCGTAAATATCTGAGGAATCCTCTACCTCTATTACACCTTCATCGACTTTAAATATAGAATAGAACGTGAGAAATCCCCCGGTAGCACGCAACTCTGCGTCATTCTGAAATAATACTAGATATCTTTGCGGTTCAGATTCTCCTAATAATCCGGGGAGTGCTTTAATAAGCGGCTTGCCTTCGTTTACTGCAAAAACTGCACTATCAACTCCACTTTTGAGATCTATGAGCATTACACGCAGTTCTTTCATCTTCCCGATCTCAGGATAGTGTTTCGGATTCACCTCATCCATTTCTTTTTTTGCAAAGACTATCTGTTCTTCAATTTTGTCAATTTCTGGTACAACCTTCCCCATAGTTTGTACTGCAAGACGAATTCTATCCTGTGCAGTTCCGCCAGAGAATTTTCCATCACCCTGAAGTCCTAACACATCTGCATAAGGGATTAGCGTTTCTGTAGTGATAATTCCCGCCTGAACACCGTGATCTGCAGCTTTTACCATATGATTGAGATCATTATAATAACCTCCTAAAAATGGGATAAACCCAAGATAAAATACCCCATTTACTTTTGAAGAGAGTGATTTGACCTCTTTGTGTGTTTCTCCAAGCTGATTTCGGGCTTCTTGGATATTTTGCTGCTTAATAGCATCCATCGCAAGACGAGCTTTCTCCTCAACAATCTGCCCTTGTTTATAAATCCCTATCGCGCTTATCGTAGTATAGATACCCAGCAATATAACAAATACAAGAATTGCTGAAATAATTTTTGCTTTCCGAGATTTTAATGAAAATTTTCTTTTTCGTTTTCCCATCTCCTGCTCCCTTTCTTCTATTATATCCTTTTGGGATTTCGCATTATTTAATTCTATCTTTTTAAACCCGTTATTATCCATATAAGTATTCATTTAATCATAAAAACTTTTTTACATGCAAGCAAGCTACAATGCGCCCTTACCGGAAAGCATAGCAAATGGAGTACGTAGTATCAGATAGAAATCATACCATATAGATCGTCGTTTTGCATAGTTCGCATCAAGCTGAATCCGTTTATCAAAATTAATATCACTACGCCCGGTAACTTGCCACACGCCAGTAATCCCAGGCTTTACTGAAAGCACAATCTTAACCGCATTTTTTGTATGAGGGAATTTTTTTTGCTGATCTCGTAATTCATCGCCGTAATATGCACGAGGTCCCACTATACTCATATCACCACTGATAACATTCAGAAACTGTGGCATCTCGTCAATTGAATACTTTCGAATAAATCTCCCTACACTTGTTATCCGAGGATCATTTCGAAGTTTGTATCCACTCTTCTTATATTCTTCAAAAAGCTTTTTGTATGTAGGATCAGTAGTCAAAATATCATGTGCATTCTGGACCATAGAACGAAACTTATACATCCGAAATGTCTTTCCATTTTTCCCTACTCGTGGTGGCGTATCTGCAAATACTGGCCCCGGAGAGTTTAGTTTTATTGCAATAACGGTAACCAATAATATAGGAGAAAATAATATAAGAAGAGTTATGGCAAAAAAAATATCGAAAATTCGTTTTGAGATATCGTAAAACATAATCTAGTAAATAAAATACTGTGCTTGAAAATATAAATAGGCTGAAATCATAACCCTATGTGAGATGTTCGTATTCTGTCCCCTCCAATGACTCTACGAGCTTTTTTATCTTTGGAACAGAATTTTTTGGACAGATCATAATAACATCATTCGTGTTAACGATTATCATTCCATCAAGATCAATCCCCACAATCATTTTATCGGTATAGTTATACGCAATACTATCCCGCACATCATGCAAAAGCACCTTTCCTTTCGTAATACTCTCGTCTTCACTATCTGAAAGTGCTTCTTTTAATGCTTCCCATGCTCCAATATCACTCCATCCAAGCTCTGCCCCTATCACGTATCCATCACTTTCTTCAAGTTTTTCAAGGATTAAATTATCAAAGGATATTTTCTCGAACAATGGGTACTCTCTATCAATAACCTCCTGAAAACTATCTTTACCCCAATGACTCGCAATCAACTTTAACTTTTTTGCCATCTCAGGAGCATGCTTCTCATAAAGACTAAATAAGTGTCTTCCAGTCGTTACAAAATACCCAGGATTCCATGAATGATTCTTACTATCATGGAAGCGTTCTGCAGTCTCTTTATCTGGTCTATAATGGAGACTTTTAAAACGGAAAACCTCGAGCCCATCTATGTCTTGTACCTTATCACCACTTTCAATCCATCCAAGGTTTTCACTCGGGAACCGAGAATTTTGACCGATAAAAACGATCTTTTCAGAGTCTTTTTCCAATATTTCTTTTGCAGCAAGTAAGATTTTTTGGAATTTTTCAGTCTCTTTCACTAAGTGATCACTCCATAATATAACGAATGGTTCGTCCGGAGAAACACGAGACAAAATTGCCGCAACCATTCCAACAGCTGCCCCTACATCACGAGCACACGGTTCTAGAATAATATTTTGCTTTGGTACCTCAGGGAGCTGATTGTAAATAACCTTACTGTAACTTTTTCCTGTAGAAATATAAATATCCTGCGAATCTACAATATCTCTAACTCGATCAATCCCAAGCTGCAAAGTAGACTTATCACCTACAATTTTTTCGAATTGTTTCGGGGTGCTTTTGCGAGAAACGGGCCACAATCGCGTTCCGACTCCTCCTGCAAAAAAGACTACTTTCATATTTTTTGATTATATCACTTTCCGTATGTAACGAGTAAGTGCACTCTTAAAAACCTGATTTGAAAAACGCATACCGTTTTTTCTACATCTATCTCTATTATACGAAGTTGCGTTGAATTTTTTCAACACAGCGATAAGTGAACCCGCTGTCTGCTGCTCAAATAACTCACCGGTCTCACCAGGAACTACTATCTCACTAGCAGCTCCTTTCCGAAATGCGATAACAGGAGTTCCATGGAGCTGCGCCTCCACCATCCCAATCCCAAAATCCTCCTCGGATGGATAAATAAGCACTTTCGCATTCTTTAAATATCCCCGCAACACATCATCTCGAACTGATCTTTTAAATTGCACTGTTTTGCCGGCTATTTCTCTCAAATACTGTTCTTCAATTCCCTTCCCTACTACAACCAATGGCAAGTTCAATTCATTTGCAGCCTTCACCACTATGTCAATTTTTTTATAGGGGACAAGTCGAGAGACCACTAATAAATAATCCTTATTCTGTGGCTCTATGATGTTTTCTTCTTGAAGAATTGAACTTGCTGGAGGATATATTACATCACTCTTCTTACCATAAAATTTACCTATTTTTCTTTGAATATTTTGGGAAATTGCTATTATATAATCAGGTCTTTGTATCGCAACAAGTTCCCATTTTTTTAAATACCAAACTAGTGGCGATGTAATAAATCGAAATATCGGATTCTTAAAATACTGCCCATACTCACTCCATAAATATCGAGTGGGCGTAAGACAAATACAAATATGTTTTACCTGGGGAGGAGTAATAATCCCTTTTGCCGATTCGCTCGTTACGGAAATCACCAAGTCAAACTCAGAAAAATCAAATGATTCAAACGCAATTGGCATAAAAAGCCCCAGTAATTCATGTTTATCACGAAGAAATTTGAGGCGTTGGAGAAATGATGTTCTTACTTCAAATTTACGTGCCCATTTCGCTTTTTGTGGAGAATAAAGAGACGTGTAAAGTGGCGCGCCTGGAAACATTTCATGAAGCGCCAGAAGAACTCGCTCAGCTCCCCCCCATTTATTTACTCGATCATATACTATTGCAACGTTCATAAACTGACAAAGTCCTCTCTATTGATTTTTTCCAGGAAAATAACTCTAGCCGATCGCGAAAACGCTTTTTATACTTAGACTTCTCTTGAGTAGAAAGATTTGCCGCATTTGAAAGAACAAGAGAGATATCTTGAATATCTTTAGGATTAAAATACAATGCAGCATTCCTACATACTTGATAAAAAGCGTCAATGCGAGATACTACAGGTAAGCAACCATTTCCCATGGCCTCAAGCGGTGTTAATCCAAAACCCTCCATGAGAGATGGTGCTATAAGAAAATCTGCTTTTTTATAAAGATAGGCCAATTCATTATCAGAAATCCCATGCAAAATATGGATCTTTTTATGGTTGCGAATCTTATTATGTAGTCTTTTATAAAAATAATCACTTCTTCCCACAAGTAATAACTCTTGCTTAATAGTATTTTCAATACTGACATAAGATTCAACGAGACGATTTAAATTTTTATGAGGATACGCATTCCCAACATATAAAATATACGGCATAGGAATTTTTATCTGTGGTTTTTTTATTTTTTTGACCTCAGGGTCTACCCCTTCTGGAATTACGATTATTTTTTCCTTTTTTATTTTATAATAGGAAACTACCTCATCTCTTGTCGCATCAGAAGGAGAAATAATATAAATTGAATTTTTAACTGCATAACGGATCACCTTATGATATACAAAACGCTTGAGATAATATAATGGTTTCGGAAGTGTAGTTGCTTTTCCCGTATTCACATGATTGATAATTAAATCATGAATTGTTACCACAAATTTCTTTCTATAAAAAATAGGGAGTGAGAAATAGGTGAAATGCATAAGATCAAGATTATATGAATTCAAAAGCTTTGCAAATAAAAATTGCTCCTGGAGGGAATGCCATGAAATATCGGCTTCCACCTTTATAAGGTTATTACTATTAAAATGTATCTGCTGAAACCCTTTAGAAGACAAGAAGATAAAAAATTTGTGATCTATTTTCTCAGTACGGCAGCGTTCATCTAACTGCTCGAGTGTATTTTTTATATATCTCCCAACACCGCTCTCATAATACAAACGAGCGTCTATTCCTATTCTCATTTAACTTAAAAAGATACGCATCCTTTCTATATTTTTTCGAGAATTAATTCCGAGTAATATGGCCGATCTTAATATACTCGGATATTTTTTCTTATAATGTTTGTCATAAAAAATCTCCATCGCCTTAAAGCGCTGATTAGTAACCCAAAGCTTCGTCTTTTTATCAGCAGTGCTGATATTTTTGGATATTTTTTTGATACCACTCGAAGCCCCTTTATAATGAAGAGCCTCATATTTAGGAACAAAATAAATCTTAAAACCTGTTTTTTTAATCCGGTAGCAAAAATCAATGTCTTCACCATAAAAAAAGTAATCTTCATCCCACCAATTTAATTTTCTACCTAATGAAAATGGCATCAACATAAAAGACCCAGCCAAAGCATCAATCTCGTGAGTTTTAGAAAAATCCATATATGTTAAATTGTATCCTGAAAAAAGTTTTATCTTGGGAAATAGTTTTGAAAGCTTCGTGAAATGACAAAATGCATTCCATGGAGTAGGGAATCCTCGGTGGCACGAATCATCAAGTTGTCCATTCATGAGATTTACCCGACAAGTGACAGCTCCTGCGTTTGAATGCTCCTTTATAAAATCAAGCATCCCTCTCAAAGTATTTTTTTTAAGAATCACATCAGGATTTAGAAAAAGCACATATTCACCGACTGCTTTTTTAATTCCAATATTATTGCCGCGAGAAAATCCCTCATTTTTCTTATTCTTAACAAAAGCAAAGTTTTTGTATTTACTCTGAATTTTCTCAATTACATCCTTCGTATTTTGATTTGGGCTATTATCGGAGATAATCACTTCAAGACTAACATCGCCTGCATTTTCATACACAGAATCCAAACATTTTTCTATCAAATTTTCTGATTTAAATGTTACGATTATTATCGATAAGTCAATTTTCTTCATTTATAATTTTTCCAAATAGTATTGAGCTTTCTCCCAATCTCCTCCCAAGAATAATTCTCCTCCACTAGTTTTCTTGCACTCATCGTCACCTCTTTTACTATTTCTCTCTTATTCTGAATAGTCTCGATCTGTCGTACAAAATCCAAGGCATTTTCTACAGGAAAAAATTCCTTATTCTTTCGAGCTCCTATGCTTTCTATTTTATCAGCAAATCCTACAACCGGCACCCCCAAAGCCATGGCTTCAAGAACTTTAAAATTCGTTCCTCCACCTATTTTAACGGGGAAAATCAGCGCATCAGAATTCTTATACTCTACAGATAAATCCGATACAAAATCTTTTACTCTAATTCTCCCACTCGGCTCCACGTACTTTGAAACGTTTTTTCCAATAATCGTTAAAGTTATATTTTCGGGTAATTTCGGCATTACATCACGAATAAAATATTGAATCGCGCCTCGATTTGGCATGTATGAAAAATTTCCAACGAATATGAGATTATCGATAGTGCGCTCTTGGAAAGAATAGCTTAAATCTTTTACGCTAATTCCATTTTCTACAACTTCGCATTTTTTACCTGAAATTCTCTCTATATATCGCGCCTCATCTTTAGTTACCGCAAGACTTAGGTCTGCCAACTTCATCATCAATTCCTCCTCTCTTTTAAATCGATCAATCTGAAATTGCAATATAGATTTTTGTATAAAATTTGTAGTCTTAAGAAAGTCCTGATATAAAAGGTGTTCAATATTTTCTGTTCCAAGAATTGTTTTAATTTTTCCCGTTTTTACATACTTCAGATAATATCCAGTATAACTTGATTCAAAATGGACAACGTCTATATTATGCACCTCTATCATATTTAATAATTTTTTCTTAAAACCATCATCATGATAAAGAGTTTTAAAAATAGAGTCCTTTGAAAGGATATTTTTAGAGATAGTAGATATGGACTTTAATTTCTTCCTCTTATGAACCCCTACTTCTGAAACTCCGATATCATATAGCTCTCTTTTCCATTTTTTATCAAAACTAGCTCTCATAAATGACAAGAGATAAATCTGTACACCTTTCGTCTTCGCATACTTCATGAGATTATAAGCTCTACTTTTTCCTCCAGAATTTGGCGGAAACGGAAAATCATATGTTACAAATAAAATCTTGATCATTGTAGCCTTAGTATCAAATATGCATCACTACTCTCTAATATTTCATATTGTCTACCAAATCCCATTCTATCATTCTCGGTAGGACTTGCTATTATTAAATAATCTGCACCTTTTTTTATCAGATCTTCTACAGAACTTTGGAATACTGGCCATCCTCTCCGAGAAACCATATTGAGCAGTGTGCTACTTCCATCATAAGGGGCAATCACTAAAGCATTCTGTGGCAAAATCTCGTCAGCTCGCCTCCCCGCTTCAACCATATTCCTATCATTTATATTAAAATAATCCTTCACTTGATTCCAAGAAAAAAGAAAGGCAGTTAAAAACAAAATTCCAACTACCATGAATCCGAAAATTGAAAATGTCCTTTTTGCAATAAATTTATATATCTCATAAGCACCAAGTCCTACAAATATCGAAATCGTCGGAATTATTGCAATTTGATAATAATCATGCTGAACATTTCCAGTTGCGATAATTATTAAATAAACCATGCTCGAAAATGCAAATGAAAGGAAAAAAAATATATTCTTCTTTTTCAACGACCAGAAACTTCCCAATAAAAATATTATTCCACTAAAGCCGAGAATTAATTTAGTAATCCTTTCATACAAAATCCATCGGAAAAATGCCGGACGAAGCCTGATACCATTCCCATTAAAAAGCCATGCAGATACAGGAATCCCTTCAGGGAATTGAGAAATCCAATATCGCCACCATATTAATGGAGCAACTGCAGAGACTGCAAAAATCCAAAGCGGAATGCTAAAAAATATCTTGATACTATATTTTTTCCACGCAAGATACACAAGAGGAAACGTAAAAAACAAAGAAAATGGCTTGAGAAGAAATGCGAGTGCTACAAAAAATAAAGCCAGAATATAAAACAAAATTGTCACCCTAGTATTTCTTCTCTTTTCAAGATATTTATCGAAAAAATACGTCCCCGTAAGAATGCTTGTCGTCATCATAACATCCGGAAGGATTGATCTACTATAAAAAATAGAAAACGGAAGAAATAAAAATGCTATTAGAGAAAATCTTGCAGAAATTTCATTTGCGTACTTTCTTACTAATAAATATATCGCGAATGCGCTCGCAAGCGATGCAAAAATATTTATGAGCCTTCCCCATATTTCAAATGAAAAAAATGAGAAAGTATTTGATAATAATGCGTGAAAGACATTATATAGTGGAAATTCTACAAATCGGTACCCGCTTGGATTATCTAACCCTGATTGGACATTTGAAATATCGTAATATTTAGGATACAACATATCAATTCCCTCTCTTGCATAAATTTTCGAAACCGCAGCAGTATCTGATTGGCGGAATGAATGCCAATCAGCAATCGGCTCATGGATTTTATAAATCCGTACTATAAATCCGAAAAGGAAAATTATGATAAGAAAAATGAGGGTCTTTTTTTTCATGTAATAAAATGCTTTAAACTATTCTCTTTCTGTATTTACAAACTCGTATTCTATGTCTCCTGTATAAATACTTTTAAAAACTCTTATCTCTTCTATATGACCATTTTCTTCAAAAACTAAAATAGATTTATGTGGAAACAGCCCAACTAAATCCACTGCATCATCAATACTTTGATGATTCACCACTTTCAAATCATCATTCTGGAATGTAAGCCATAGCGCATCTTCAACACCTACTGGAAACACCCAAGCATCATTGTGCTTTATCGGTACATTTACAAAATGCAATTCTGTCTCAGCACTTGCCCAAGAATCTCTATAAAGTGAATCCATGGAGATAAGGAATTGCTCAACTTTATCCCCCGCTGTTTTCCAATCCCCATGGAGCTGCTGAATCTGGATAATATGAAATAGCGTAAAGATAGAAAGCAGAACAAGCATCCCGCCATAGGCGATCCCTGCACCATACCTCATCAGAATTCTCAATAATTTACCAAGAATAAACACCATAATAATTACAATTCCAATGGAAGCAAGATAACTATATCGAGAGGCTATGTTTCCCAAAGCGATAAATGGAAGTAGGGAGATAATAAAAAATGCAATTCCAAAAAGGATTATCTTAATATCATCTTGCTTAATCTTCTTCCACAAATACTGGTAGAGAATGAACAAGATACCTATGAAAATCACAGCCAAGATTCCTGCAACAAAAATATTTTCTCTCAGAGTGGTACGAATAACCTGGTAGAAGGACAAAGACATGGGCCCTAAAATTACTATCATCACATAACCAAAAATATTTCCCACTACATTAAACGGTAGCATCAAAATATCGTAGCTATAATCTCCTCCACTCCAATGACTTTTTGCCATATAACGCATCAAAAGATACAGCACGACAGGAATAAACAATACAAATATATCTATTTTCTTATGCAATCTTTTTATAGTAAATCGCTTTGTCACAAATAAGGAATATATAATAATAAGGAGAGGCGCCACTACTCCTAATTCATGGAAAAATGTAGCTAAGAATATAGAAACAATGCTACCGAGTAGATAATAAACTTTTCTTGAGTTGTTCCATGCAGAAAAAAGCAGTATCGAAAACATTACAAATACTGCATTAAAAAGGTGTCCAATTCCGGATATCCAGAACACCACTTCTGCATATCCGCTCATCACAATAAAAAGAATGCCCCCAAGTGCTGCAAGCAAATTACTCTTCAAAACTTTCCGAGAAAGTAGAAAAAATAACGCAACGACAATTGCGTGGAGCATTATGGATATTAAATGAAAAACTACTTGATTTAACCAAAACACTGAATATCCGACAAGGAAGAATGTTTTTGTGCCAGGTCTATAGAAAAATCCATTAGCTGATGTAAAATAGTCTGCTATTCGTTCAAAAATATTTGGGCAGGACTGTAGTCCTCCATACGTGCAATCTACCGCCCACCGAAACCACGTAAAATCATCCCCAATAAAATAATTATTAAGTATTGGAATATAAATAACGAATGTAAGAATAAAAATATACAAAATTATCGCAACAGGCGATAGTGTAAAGTTTCTCAACTCTGCTTTAAAATCTAACTCTCTTACTTGATACAAAGAGAGTAACCCAACCACTACTCCAGTCAAAAGCCACAATACAAATGCGACTTTTGAGGCTGCAAATACATCGATAAGTGTTGCGTTCAAGGCAATCCCTATAACTCCTGCAGCATACCCAATCACGAAGCTTTTAAGAAGGCTTGAATCGGTCTTCGGAAGAACTCTCACAATATAAATCCCAAGTGTTACAAATATTCCTGCATAGGACAGAAGTCCTAATATGCCGATTTCCCCCAGTATTCTGAGATAATTATTATCCACAGCCAGTGTCACCGTTCCATATCCGCTCCCTAAAAACACATTTCTCTCAAATGATTCCAAAGCATTCGGCCATCCCCCTTGAAACCTAGTCGTAAACGAGAGATCATATGCTGCTGCCCGTTTTACCAAAAAGTCTCCATGTAGTATAAGAACATCTGCAGAGATGTTAGAGTTTTTCTCATCAGTAATTTCATAGAAAAAGTTCCCTAGTTTTTTATCAACTGGTGAAAGTGAAAGATTTATATATCCAGTTCCTTGAATAAGCTCCTCCCCAGTCGAAACATTTCTATCGATAACAAGTGGGATTTTTTGAGGGAAAAGTCTCGCAGGTAAAAAAGCAGAAGGAGTAGCGGCAGTATCGTCTTGCAATACTCCATTTAGAACATCGCTCAACTCCTGAGTAGTACCAATATCTTGCTGTGCGATAATCTTCTCATTAAAATAATCAGGGCTTACATATTCAACATGTGCTATTGCTTGTCCAGTTTCTGCATTAACAAGCACATTTACCTCATTCACTGTATCGCTAAATCGTTCTAGAAGTGTCGTAGGTCGTAAAATAAGAAATGCAAATCCCAAAATTACGAGAACTGGCACAGAAAACAAAACTAATTTTCTCTTCTGGAAGAAAAGGACAATAAGAAGTGACAAAATGAGGACAAAGAATGAAACTCGTGAAACTGTCATAAAAAGCAACACAAACCCTAATATGGTTGTAATACCTAAAAATATTTTTATAAACCAATTTTTAAATCCAAAAATAAGACTCACTACAATGGGAATTATCAAAACGAGATATGCAGCCAAATCATAATGTCCCGCAAAAGTTGAGGGGACACGAGAAAGCTCTGAGAGCTGGATCGGAACTCCTTTAGCAAACTCCTCATTCATGGTAAGAAAGGCGGGAAAACCTAAAAATCTCTGACCAAACCCATAGAAAATAATCGCAAGAAGTGTTAGCACAAGAACAAAAATAATAATTTTTAGGAATTTTTTATCACGCATGGCTGAAAATGCCACAAAAAATACACTAATATACTCAATATTTCTGAGAAAACTCAGGAATGCAACGTTCGGAAATACATTTGCGAGATTTGGGAAAAGGAGTATTATTCCATGAATCGTTGCTACAGCACCTACTATCCAGAATCCGAATATCGGAAGAGTAAGGGGAGTTCTCAATGTTATCTTATTTCGAATAAGATAAATCGTCCATAATATCAAAACTAAAAAAACAACAAAATCCTCAGCACGAATATATACCCATGTATTCTGAATATCAACTAATGGGATTTTTGGATACAAGGGGATAAATGCAAGGAGAAAAAGCGTTACGATAAAGAGGGCATGTTCCAAGATCCAAGAAAAATATTTTTTCATAATTTCATAGCCACAGAATAGGTATCCACCAGGTATCTATTATTCATTATTTTTCCCAGTATTACAAGCAATAATGCCTTAGTTTTTAGGGCAAATCTCACAAACAAGTATTCTAAATAATTTGAATGCTTTTTATTAAAATATACTAATCCTTTATAAATATTTATGATTGCAAATGTCCTATTGGAACTCCCTTGCCCCATGTGCTGAATAGTTGCTTTAGGGGAAAATTTTGTTTTATATCCTATTTTTTTTGCGCGAAAACATAGATCTGAATCCTCAATGTACATGAAATAATTTTCATCAAATCCGTTAAGCTTCTCAAAAACCTCTCTTCGAATCATTAAAAATCCCCCACTCACAAAATCTACAAACTGTTCCTTTTCCGGAGAAAATCGCACACGAAAAAATTCTTCCAATCCAAGCGTAAGTAATGTTGTACTAAAAAATTTATAAAATTTACCACACGATAATTCTTTTTCTTTTTGCCAATTCATAATCTCTCCTCCCACAATCCCCACTTTTTCATCTTTGAATGATTTCAAAAGCTCAAAAATATCTCCATCGATAAATTTCGCGTCTGGATTTATAAATAATAAATATTCTCCTGTAGCTTTTTTAACTGCTAAATTATTTCCTTTTGCAAATCCATAATTCCCCCCGTTTTCTATTACCTGAATTTTTTTAAATTTTTTTGCAAGTTTTACTGTCTCATCCTGAGAAGCATTATCCGCAACTAAAATCTCCAGGGCTTTATTTACTAGTTCTTTATCGAATCTGTTCATAAGTCCAGTTAGAAGATCGGAGATATATCGCGATGAATTATAGGTAAGAATTATGAGGGAAATTTTTGGCATACCTTCTAGCGGAACCATGCTGCTCGTCCTAATTTATATTTTGGGTTTTTATTTTTTCGCTCTCCGATCACTTTTGCAGGCACACCCGCAACTATTGTAAAATCTGCTACATCCTTCGTAACGACCGCACCCGCTGCAACCACTGAGCCCTTTCCGACAGTCACTCCTGGAAGAATAATTGCCCGAGGCCCTATAAACACATAGTCCTTAACAATAACAGGAGCAGAGACTGCATGGAAATCATCACTATTAATGTCATGCTGAGAATTATAAATCATTACTTCTGACGCAAAGTCGACATGATTTCCTATCACAATCTTCTCTCTCCCATCCAGAATTACATTCTCACCAATTATAGTATCGCTACCTATAGAAATATTCTTTATGTTATAAAAAACTGCACCGGTATGAAGTGTTGACCCCTTACCAATTTTCATACCAAATAGTCTATAAAAAAATCTCCGAAAGAAATGGGTAGGAACAATGCCCACAAACTTTAGCAGCAAATTGCTAAATTCCAGAAGTATTGTTCTTATTCGTCTTTCTATCCGGTTCATAATAATGATTCAAAAATCTGTATTACTTCTTTTGCACTTTTTTTCCAGGAAAACCTCTTCACCTGCTCATAGCCTTTTTTTCTCATCTCATCTCTCAGTTTCTCACTTTTTAACACGGCATTTATTTTTTCCGCAATATCATTTGGATCTTGTGGGTCAAAGTATACTGCTGCGTCTCCACCAGCTTCAGGAAGTGATGAAATACTACTCGTAAGGACCGGGCATCCATATCGCATTGCCTCTAAAATAGGCAATCCGAATCCTTCATACAAGCTTGGCAGTACAAATGCTGTTGCTCCTTCATAAAGTGCTGGCAATTCCTTATCAGTTACTAATTCCAAAAATCTCACTCTATTTTTCACTTGATATTTTTTTGGTGCTTCGAGAATTTTCTTGAAATCCCATCCTTTTCTTCCCACGATAATCAAATCTACACCCTTTTTTTCAATTTTTGAAAAAGCTTCTATAAGGCGAGCGATGTTTTTTCGAGGCTGTAATGTTCCAACGAATAACAGATATGGATCATCTAAATCATACTTTTGTACAAGATCTTTTCTATTCATTTTTGCTTGAGAAATATCTTTTATTCCCAGATGCACAACCTCAATTTTACTCGCTGGAACTTTGTATTCATTTATTATATCATTCTTCGAACTTTCGCTTATTGTAACGATCTTATGAGAGCTATTTATAGAATATCTCCCCCAAAATTTTAATTTTATTAAATCCTTTTTGGGAAACATTTCTGGAAAATGCTTATAGGAAACGTCTAGGATGGAAATTACCTGCGGACATGGCGTATAAATAGGGCCATAATGCGTGGGAGAAAAAAACACATCCAGCCCATGATTCATCACGAGCTCTTTTGAAAGACCGAAAATCGTCCACATCTTTCTATTTGGAATAATTTTATATCTCCACCTATCTGTCTCTTCCGGCATATCAGCACTTGGCTTATCGGGAAGAAAAATAAGGTATTCGTTTTTAAGGTCAGTTCTTTCGAATTGCTTGAGAAGCTGAAAACAAAATTCTGAACTCCCAACACGATTCGGAAATCCGTTCTTATCATATCCAAAACGTGGCATAACAGCCTCAAATCCATTTATTCCTATCTTCATACAACTCCGGGATATATTACCCGTACTTTATTTTTATCAAGGTTTAAAATCTGAATCGCATCATTTTTCGTAGATTTAGAAATACAAAAAATAATATCTGATTCCTTTTTTACCCACTTCAATTTTCTTTTTTGTGTTTTAACAATCCTCTCATTCGTTTCTTCCGGATGTTTATACACTATCATGTCATAAATAATAGTCGCCTTTTTTGCTTTTTTTACTGGTGGCTCTGTCCAATCAGAAGTAAGAAAAAGATCAATATTTCCAATAAAATTTTCTATCGGCATTATATGCATCTTATTCCAAAGTGTATCAAGAATTACGGGAGGAAGCTTAAATTTTTTGAGTATAACATTCTCCCTATCTAAACCTAACTCCTGCAGGTCAATATCACGCCTTAATGAAGAAAAAAATAAAACATACGTATTATTATCTTGATGAACTAATTCCTTTAATAATCTCAGTAAATAATTTGCTACACCAGTATTTCTATATGCAAGCTGACTGATATCAATTCCAATGGTCATATTAAACTTATTATACGGAATAAAAACAAAAAGACACTATTTCCGCTTCTTTCTTATTTCTAAAAATGCCTGAATTAAGCCTGCAATAAAAAACGCAAATGCCCAAACTGCAGCTTTTTCAGCTACATCAACATTACTAAATGCAAGAGCCATTGGAGAAATTATCAATAATACAATTCCCAATCTGAAAGATTGCACTCTATCCTTCCGATAGATCTTTAATATTATGATCCATAAAAATATTACCAAAATGTACAACAAATCATTTAATATTTGGAGGAAAAATATATCAAAAAACAGTAAAACTATTAGAATGATTAACATCCAGTGATAAAAGAATGATGACAGAATTACTATAGTTTGTTTATATTTTCTACCAAACAATTTCTTACCAAAAGCTTCGAGCCTTGAAATGATAAATTTCGGCACATATTCCATTACCCTTTTTCCAAATGAGGTAAAATGTAAAAAATAGAAAACTAAAGGTAATGCAAAAATTACTGATGAATAAAAAATATCAATTGTTAAAAGTGCTCTAAGAAATTTTTCATTCAAAAAATTGAACAATTCATTAAGATTACTAAATACCAAACCCCTATCTGCTTCATACTTGGTTACCAAGATTGGCTCCCTCTCACTCAACACCACACCATTTACGGAATTTCCCCTCAATGACTCGAGTTCAAAATAATATATTTTCCCTTTAGAGTCAGGAATTAACGGAAAACCAAAAGGTAAAAAAGGAACGTCATATGTTAATCCACTCCTATACTCATTTTCGTAATACCATTGAGAAGAATCTTTTTCCTTAATTCTAAAAATCAATGTATCTTCTTGATCATAGGGAATGCGAAGAAATTTTTTAAACCTTAATGAAACTATTCCCAAATTATCTCTCTCTGCTTTGAATTCTCCGGAGATTTTCTCTCCTTTTAAGAGCCTGTCATGACTCAAATCTATAAAATTTTCCTCTTGATGAGCTTGAAAAGTTATAAAAAAACTTTGATCATAGATCACCACATACCAAGCAGTTAGGAGAATCCATACAAAAAAAAGGAGTACTCCAAAGATTATTTTTTTAAAACTATTCTTTTCCATATTTATTTTTAAGCAATACATAAATTATAGTAAATGATAATACTGCAATAGTTACTACAGTAATTCCTACACCCACATAGAAAAACGATTGCGATTTAAAATATACCGTAGCTTTTATATTATAAGTTCCGTCTTGGTTCTTATCACATTCATACGTATCGCAAACCTCATCAATATTAAGATAAAATGTATTTAAACCAGCATCATTTTTTATATGGTTCTTATCAGGAAGAAAATAGTCAGATTTAAAAATTGAGGCAAACAGATCTTTAGGACCGACTCTCAATTTCCAACTATCACTATATGCTTCAGAATAATTTATGTATATTGGTCCAGAAATATTCTTTATTTCAAAGCTTTTTTCTGCGGCAGTATATCGTATATTCTGCACCTCAAAATAATCTATACCCTCATAAATTGTCTCTGGAGATCTCGTATAATAAACACGAGGTCGATAATCAGGATTCTCATATATATCTATATCTCCAATTCCTATATCTACCTTTTTCAAATACGGAATCTTGTCTATTCTTTGAACATAAAACTCTCTGTCTGTTCCGGAATTAAGGAATAATTTATTTTCCAAATCTGTATGATCCATTAATGGGATTGCAATAAATCGAACTGAGCTTATACTTAACAGTCTCTGGGTAAAATCCTGATTGAAAAAATCCATAACTTCTTGACCCTCAGACCTACTAGTATCAATTTGTTTAAAAAGCTCCTTCCAACCACCGTCTTTCATCTGAATCATATGCATCCGTGGATTCTTAACACCATAATAAGACCACTGCGAATTGCGCGGGATCCACAGGGTCCTATATGAATCTTCCGCTAATAAAATATAATTTTCATAATTACTGTATTCAATCGGACGTTCTCGTGCTATGAAGAGAGTTCGAAAGTCTTTATTAATAAGAGGAATTAGATTAACAAAAGCCAATACTACAAAAACTCCCGCTAGTATTTTAAAAAGTAAATAATTTTTAATCTTTAACAAACTCAGACCATATCCAAGAAGTACAGTATAGGCAAGTGCAATAAGAAGATACATTTTTGAAGATTCTCTGAACAATTTGAATCCAGGAAAATAATCATAGAGAATCTGGTAAGATGACTGAAACGGAGGCGCGGATTGCTTAACAAGAAAAATCCCTACAAGAAGAATCATTAAATAGAAGACCATTTGTTTTAAATATTTATTTTTCTTTATAAGGAAGAGTGAAAAAACAAAAATAGGAAGTATCCAGAAATATAATAATATCGATTGAGGCTCGAATTCTCTATTTTTATAAGCACCAGTCCACGACCAATGAGATAGCGTAAATGACCGTAAAATGTCGGTTAAAAAATCTCCAAATAATCCTCTCCCCGCAACCTGCTCAATGCGATCAGATGCTCCTCCAGACAATGTTGCAACTATCCAATAGCTATTAAGAAAAAATATAAGAAATCCTGTAGCAATAATATTTTTTAAATATTTTCTTAGCTCAGAGCTGTGAAAAAATAAAAAGTAAGAGAATAATACAAAAGTAACAATATACATTATCCGAAGCTCATACCCAATTCCAATAGAATAAATTATGGAGAAAAATATCCAGTTCAATAGCCTATTCTTCTCCAGGGCTTGTATAAATGCTAAGAAAATAAATGGTGTCAAACTATAAACAAATGCGATGGTTAAATGACTACTTTGAAGAATAAGAAAGTATGTAGTTGAACCGTAAAAAAGAGCAGAGATGAAAGAGATCAATTTATCACTCGTAAATTTCTTCATTAAAAAATAAGGTGAAATAAATCCAAGAATCGCTACCGGAATAAACACTGTTAGCTTAGAGATCTGCTCTGTTGTAAAGCCCCAATTCGTAAATACAGACCAAATTGAATGGAAAATATTGAAATATATCTGAATGTTCGCCTTGCCGATATTCCTATCTCCTATCCATGTCCCATATGAGCTAATATACTCCTTCATCGTCTCAGTTGGCCAAAATCTCCAATCTCCAGAAGTAAGGATAGAATTTAAATTGAACCATTCCTGATGGGATACTACCGCCACACAAATAAGCAGAATTACAAAATAGTTTTTCTTAAAAAAATTTACAACTTTCATCAATCACAAAATGTTTTTAATTTCATCATAGGTCCTCTTAGAGTTTTTACCATCATGAAATTCATTAAACTCCTTACACACCTTTCTTCTCATTTCCTTAAACTCATCTTCTCCTTTCAAGACCTTCTTGATTTCTACCATCGCCTTATTCCAATCAGCAACCTTTGGCCCTGGTGTAATAGAAGAATAATCATAATGAAAACCACATGCTTTGTTATATTTATCGAAATCTGGAATCAAATAAATCAATGGTTTATCAATTAACATAAAATCAAAATGAACACTAGAAAAGTCTGCAATCAACATATCAACAGTAGGCATGATTGGATAAATATCATCAATAAATATCATCTTTATATTACTTTCAGACTTATACTTTTTTATTTCATTTTGATATTTTCTAAATTCATTATTGTGAACTTTAATTATTAAATATGCATTATTCTTTTTTAGAAAATCGTTAATCTTTTTGAAATTGAATTTATATTTTTCGTCAAATAAATTATGGCTATATTTCCTCCAGGTTGGTAAATATAAGATTACTTTTGCATTCTTTTTTGGAAACTCTATCGCCTCAAACTTTTTTTTATCAAAAAAAATATCAGTTCTCGGCTGGCCAGTAACTTTAATTTTTTCCTTTGGTATATTAAAGCGCATCTTTAAAGAATGTATGTCTGCATTCTTTTTATTTGCTGTTGTTACCAAATCATATTCTCTCCCGATATAAGCCAATAAGAATGTTTTTAAGAATCTAATTCGAAATGGCATTTTTTTCAAATTGTGTTTTCTTAAAGGCGTTCCATGCCAGAGTTGAACCAATTTCTTCCTTTTTGGAATAAACGCCGTAAAGGGAAAATCGATCCAAGAAACAGACATTATGGCAACACCTGAAATAATGCTATAGTATATCCCTCGTAATGAATAAGCCATATATGACTCTTTATGTTGTGAGTTCAGGTAATCATAGATTTTCTTATTTTTTGTAAGCCATATTGGTCGTACAGACAACTCTTTATTCGCATGTAAATATTCATACAAATACTTACTGTTATCGCTATATCTTTGACCATTCCATGAACCGAAAATCCAAATATCCTTTCTGAGTGGAATCAAGTAAGAAATTATCCCAAAAGGGAAAAGGAGGATTGTTACTATAAACTGCAAATTTCGCATATTTCTTCTATATTTCTCCAAGCTCCTCTATTAACGAGGCTATCTTTGTAGAGGATGTATTCCGAGTATAAGGAAAATACACAACCTCAACTCCAACTTTCTCGAGTTTATCTTCATATTTTTTCCATCGAGAATTTCCTTTCCAATCATCTCCAGAAAATAAAATATCATATCGCAAATTTTCCCAAGCCTTATATTTATCAAGGTCTTCTTGGGGAACTACTCGATCTACAAACTTAATATGCTCAACAATCTCTAATCTTTCCTGAAAAGGAATAATAAATTTTTTATTCTTAGTATGAGAAAGCTCATCAACTGTTACTCCCACAATAAGCTCATCACAAAGAGATTTTGCATTTCTCAATAAATTTAGGTGCCCAATATGAAAAAGATCAAATGCACCCGCCGTATATCCAATTTTTTTTCCGTTTTTCATAAATAATATTTTATTAGATCACACTATAAATAGCCAGCAATAACAAGCGGACATATATCATCCCCCAATCCTCTTAATTCTAAGAAGAAAATATATGAACAGTAAACAAAGAAGAATAAAAATTAAAGAAATCGAAATCATGAGTATCTGAAAGATACTTTCATGAAAAATACTTATGAACATTATTTGCAGTAAAGCAAAGATTGCTACAAATATAAATACTTTTGTTTTTTTTATAGAAAGGAAAAAATTTACAAACACATTTAATACCATGTGAGTAAATATAAATAATCCAAATAGCCAAAGAATTGACGCCTTATCAAGATATTCAGAATTGTTGAGAAATAAACGAATAGTAAAATCTGGGAAAAGAAAATAAAAAAATGTAATAATAGATGCTGGCATTGCAACCAAAAAAATTGCAAGATATAGCACTCTTTTAAATTCCTGATTTGCCTCATATCGCTTTACTACTATGGGAAACATAACAGAAACAATAGGCGTAGTCGAGTATGCAATAACTTTTCCAATAAGAGACATTCCGCCATACAATCCTGCCTCATGAGATGGTAAAAAATGTCTTGCTAAAATAATGTCTACAGATATGAATGACGAAAGAGAAAGGATAGCTATCGCAGAAGGAAAAGCGTATTTAAGTATTTCTCCTCTCGGGATTTCAATCGGTTTCTCTGATTTACTCCTCAATAATCCCGCTAAAGGAAAGGCTTTAAGTATAAATGTAACGAATGAAGCCGTTACAATAGAAAAAATAGGGCCAAACATTTTAAAGCCTGCATATACAAGCGCTATCGCTACAACAAGTCTCACAAAAGAACTTACTATGGAAACAAAAGTAATGAAAGAAAATCGTAACTGGCTGAGGAGATACGACTGATTTACTAAACCCAAGTATGAAAATGTAACTGCAATTGCGATAAGCGATGCAAAGAGGGGGTTACCAATATGAAGAAATTCTGTCAGTATGCGAGAAAATAAAAGCAAGAAGGCTAAAACAATAACAGAAAGGATTATAATTGAAAACAAAAGCTTTCGATAAAGATATGCTGCCTTAACCTGCTGCTTCTTCGCAAAATATCCACCTGCAATCCTTACGATAACCGTAGTTATGGATTTTGCCGGAATTGTCGCAAGAGTAAAAAATGACAATAAACTTGCATATACTCCATACTCGGCAATTGATAGGTTCCGTGCAAGGAAAAGATTTGTTAAAAAAGCAATAAAACTTGATCCAATTGCTCCAACCGATAACCAAAAACTCCCTCTTACCAATTCGTGTCGGACAACTTTGAAAAAAAGAACCGCTGTATTTGATTGCAAGCTTTGAATCTTATCCATAAAATAGCTAATTATTTTCTTAATATTTTTGTCGCAGAATAAAAATATATTATCGCTGTTATAAATGAAATCAACGGGTGAAAAAACCATTGGATTTTTTTTGAAGAGAATGATCTTATCAGCGATTCTATCAATGGACCTATTATGGTAACACAGTAGAAAAAAGCAAATAGCAGCTTCATTTTCCCCTCTCTATCTACCCATGTGATTTGATGCTTCTTCTTCCTATGTATAAATTTATTAGCTACCTTAAAACGCTTCATAAAATATCCATAAACTGAATTACAATAATAATGCCTTACACCAAAATCCTCACTTAAAATAGCGTACATCTGCATTCCTTCTGCAATTATATGGGAAACAAAATTAACCTCTTCAAACTTTTCGAATTTCTTTAATTCTTGATCGAGAATAGATCTTCTCCAAAAAAACCCATTTGCACCGATGATAGGTGTCCCTTTTCTCATCCTAACTATCTTATATCTTTTACAGTCCTTCTCCAATTCAGGCGTAGAGCCGAGTAATTTTGCAAGCGGGTCTGAATTTCCAAGAAGTGAAAAATATTTATTTAATGAAATATCATCTCTATTAAAACTCCAAGGAGAATGAATTCCCCATAATTCAGGGTGTTTTCCCATTATCATTACTCCTAAACTTAACCATTCTCTATGAACTATCTCATTATCACTATCAAGTAAGATAATCACCTCGCCTCTACTAAGCTTCATCCCTTTTGTTTTCGCGCTCTCTGCATCCCGTAATTCATTATGAATAATCCTTAGGTTCATTTTTCTTTCGAATCCAAAAACTATATCTATTGTCTTATCAATAGATCCACCATCAAGTACAAGCACTTCATATTTTTTTTTAGAATGTGTTTGCTTTAAGATACTCTCAAGGCACCTCTGAATATATTGCTCAGAGTTAAAAGTAGGAATTAGAAAAGAGGCATCAAGACTAGGTTCTCTATTCATATCTCATATGATTCTATGTATGTATCTAAATATCTGCTTTATTTCTCCACCAACTATTATATGGAGTTATTTTTGTATCAAAAATAATGTTCTGTGAAAGATGTTTAATAAAGCGGGTATTCTTAAAATCCTCAATAAAAAGATAAAGCTCTGCTTCAGTCTCCAAAAGCTTCTTACTACCTTTTATCACATTATCCTCAAATCCCTCCACGTCAATCTTTACAAAGATCGCATCATAAGAATTATACCTAATACCTAGAGAATCCATAGTCTTTCCTTTTACAACTATTCCTTTTCCTTTTTTTGTCTTTATCGAACTTGACCCAGGTCGCTCGTTATCATAATAAATCTTAAAATTATCATTTTTTTCAGCCAAGGCAATATTAAATGTTCGAATCTTTTTCTCAAGCTTGTTTTCCCGTATATTCCTCATCAGTAATTCAAAACTTATATCCGTAGGCTCGAATGCAAAAATATCGAAATTCTTATAGTTCTTAAACCATAAACCCAAAGTAAGGGAATAACTACCAAAATCTGCCCCAATATCTAAGAATAAAATTCTCTTTTTCTCATTGGCCTTTTTTCCTATTAAGGAAATCAGTCTATTGAGGTCATTTCTTTCGAATGCAGGTGAGGCACAAATTATATCCTCTGTTCCTGGCCTTATATGAAATTTTCCGAATTTCGTCTCGACATAACTTATCGAAAAAAGTTTATTTATTTTTACTGGAATTCTTAAAATTTTATTCACTGAATACAATAACTCAAAGAAAAAAAAGTTAAATCGGGGACTCTTTACTTCAACGAATGAGGCTGCCTTATAGTATATATAGCTTGCATAGAATACAAACTTGTTAAAAAATGTAAATTCTATTTTCATTTTTCTGAATTACTCTTAAAAAGAAAGTTTCCGGCAGACTGGTCCATTCCAACCCCATTCGTAAAAATTCTCCCAATATGATGAATATGAAACCCATTCTTAAGCAAAAACTGCACTATCTTGCTAGAACCGGGATCGACTCTATCTCGAGTGATACTTATTTCGATAAGAATATACTTTGACTTCTTCAAAGTTTTTTTCAATCCCATCAAAACTTCCCACTCTGCTCCTTCAACATCTATCTTTAACAAATCAACATGTTTTAAGTCCTCAAATAAACTGTCGCCATCTACAACCTCTACTTTAGTCTTAGTATATGCATCGTCATCTTCTGGCTTAACGAGCGTTGACCAAGTTGAGAATTTTTTACTCGTATAAAAATTCATTGATCCTGATTTATTAGAGAGTATTTTTTGAAAAATTTTTACCTTGTTGAGATTTGACGCATTCTTTTTCAATAATTTAAATATTATCGGGTCTGCTTCCACAGAGTACACTCTTGCCTGTGGCACCGATGTTTTTAAAGCAAATAAATACTGCCCAATATTTGATCCAATATCTACGACCACGGCATTGTTATCGAAGATCGAAAAACGCTTACTTTCATTATATAAGTCATAGGCTCCAACTAAAAAGGATTTTGTTGCGTATCTTGTATCGTACGATATCATATTACCGCTTATATTTATTGGAGGAAAACTTGATTTCGAAAAAAATAAATTGCGGAAGATAGTAAGATCTGTAATTAAAACATTTCTAATCTTCTCACTAAAAGGCAATGTAGTAATCGATAAATATTGCAGATCGATCTCGAAAAAACGGACTAACTTTTTCATAAATTCTCTTATTTCGTAAATGTAAAACCACAAATCAAATTAAAATTATGATTCTGAATTAAGAATGGATAATATTGTCGATCCTGTATTTTAAAACTCCCTTCTAATTCGGAAACGCATTTCTCAAAAGTATTTACATGCTCATGCTTCATAACTTCATCATAATCTATTCCAATTTTTTTCAATCTCCTCCTACTAGGACTCATATGGGTTGCAGTATTCCATAAAAATCCTGGATCGCAAGGTAACACAACGATAAGCCTCCCGTCATCCTTAAGAACCCTTCTGATCTCACTCAAATCATTTTTTAAGGTAGGCAAATGCTCCAGTATATGGGACGCAATAACAAGATCCACAGATTTATCTTTAAGTGGAATATTCGAACAATTTCCTACTATTTTCTCTACTTTCTTGTTTCTTATTTTCTGAAGCATTTTTGGATCATTATCAAGACAAATATACTTTCTCTCATTTGAGATTTTCTCAAACTTCAAATGATATCCCATCCCTGATCCAATATCTAAAATAGTCCCTGTTATACTCTCTCCCTGTCTTGCAATATATCTATGGCCTAAATCAAACAACGTTTGAATTAATTTATTCTTATACAGATTTTCCTGGTCATGAGCATAATTCTCCTTCCACAGATCTATAGTTTTTTTATTATTCTTTTTCATTTTTAAAGCTTCCCAAAAGGAGATTCCCAAATGGAATATTACTAGAAATTTCTACTCTACAGAGAAATGAAGATATCTTCTTATTAGGAATCAGGAAAGATAGTAAATTAAATGAACTCACGCGGCTCTCTGAAAAACCATTTTTTTGAAATAATTTTCTTAGGTTAGCATGATGGTACTTTGCCAAATGCTGCTCTCCTTCAAAATGTGGAACGATTGTCACTCTGTCCAAAAGTTTTTCAATATATATCCATGGACTCAGATAATTTGGGGTTATTATGCAAACCTGTCCTCCAGGGAGCAAGCTTTTTTTGAGAAATTTTACTAATTTTTCTGCTTCCTCAATTTTAATATGCTCAATAACATCTATCATAACCACTAAGTCATACATCCCGAGATCTTTTACTCTGTTGAGGTGTCGTATATCTTCTCGAATAAGCCTAATATTCTTCAATTTTTTCTGTTTTATTTTCATTGAAAGAAAATCAAGCGCCTCTTGGTGATAATCAACACCGGTAATTTGTTTTACTTTTTTTCCAAATTCGATCTCAAAATTCCCTGAACCTGTACCCAAATCAAGAATTGCAGTTTTTTTATTAAGTTTGCATACCTGTCTTATAGCTTCTAATTTATTTCCATGCCAATTTGCCTGCACAAAGTTCTTGCCTGTTAATGCCGTGTACTGGTAATCCCCAGGAATGCCAAGTTTTTTTTCGATAATATCATGTTTATGTTTTTTCATTATGTATCATAATATCACATGAAATGAGTATTCAAAATAGAGTTTACCGCTATTCATAAAAGTTCTATAATAAACTCAATCATTTATAGGAAAGGTTATTGATATACGTATGGGCAAATTTTATAAAAAAATTCGGCATTTTTTTCAAGAACATGAATTTATCTCTATCGCAATTCTTTTTGCATTAATTCTCATCTTCTTTTTCGGCAAATCATTTTTTGATAGCTTCCGACATGGAGACTTTATCGCATACTGGGTTCCCAACTATGCTTATATACTGAAATCGCTTCATAACGGACAAGTCCCCCTCTGGCAACCAAATATACTCCTCGGAATTCCAGAGCTTTTTAAATCAGAACTTGCAATCTTTTCACCAGCAGTACTAGTAACTCTTACTATTAATTTCTTTTTTAACGCAAATATTAACCTAAATTTTCTCGGAAAATCTTTTGAGCTACTCCAAATTATCTATCTCTTTCTCTCAATGTTCGGGACATACTATCTTTTAAGAAAACAGCTACGACTCGTAATCTTCCCCTCATTTTTAGGAGGCATGCTATATGGCCTAACACTTTTTACAACCAGCCATTTCGGGAATCTTTCAACTCTCCCCGGAATTGCCTTATTCCCAATTCTAATTTCAATAAACCTCTTATTTATTAAAAGCACTACATTTAAAAATTATATATTCCTGGTCTTAATAAATGCAGTACTACTCTCTTTTGGATACCCATATAATAGTTTCTATTTTTTCCTTGCCCAAATTATCCTCGGGTTATGTTTCGGATTGAGGTATTTTTTCCTTATTTGCTTAACGCTACTCAATTCACTAGCGCTTAGTGCAGCTTTCTTATTACCCAATTTCTACATCTATAATCAATCATTCCGAGGAGTAATCTCTACCATAGACGACCCATTATTTCACCTATATCATGCATATATTCCTACAAAAATAGTAACAATTCTAAATCCACAAATTTTTGATAGCTATATTTCACTCAATGACCCGCAAAGCCTATTCTCTCGAAAAATCTTAAGTTGGGGAGTGTTTTCTATCCCATTTCTCATACTCGGTTTTTATTCATACAAGTTTTCCAGATTTAATCTTTGGCTCATTATAATCTTCATACTAGGACTCATGATAAGTATTGGCGGTTATATTAATTTCCCAGAAACTGCAGGAATAGTTTTCCCCTTCTTGGATAAATTTAGATCTCATTGGCAAGCACTTACTCTGCCAATATTCGCCGGGATTATATTTATATCACAAGGCGCGCATGCCTTAATCATAAAGAAACTTGATAAGAAAATTTTCTTTATTTTATGGCAAATTCTTATATTAACTTTTATCGCAACATTAACCATGCCATATCTTTGCAGTGGAGGAGTCACTTGCTCATCAGGAAACTTTGATATTGTCGTAAGTTTTTCTCGAGCAATAATACTTTTCTTCTTCAGCCTTTTGCTTATTAATTTGTTCAGAAAAACGAACAAGCAGATATTCCTATTTATAGGACTTGTTATTTTGATCTTTGAACTCCGTTTTTATTATCACAATATTCCACATTTTCACATGGAAACATCTTATGAGAATTATTATGAATTAAACTCCCTTATCCCAGAAAAACCTACAAAAGACAATTTATTTAGGTATTATTTTGCTCGAAATCAATTTGCCTATAATGCCTCTTTCATGGATGTCCCATCCACATCTGGCTATGACTCTATCCCCTATCCCGCATCACAAAAGACTTCTCGATTTGAAAAAATTCAAGAGTTACAATTTACCAATACAAAATACTTAGTAACAATAGATCAAGAAAATGAAAATAGCTCTCTTCTAAAACTAATCAAAACTATCTCTCCATCAGATCATCCTCATGAAACATTCATGTCCTATACTCCAGGTATCCCATACAGAATACCCAATTCTGGCAACAATCACTATATATATGAAGTAGTCAATTATTTGCCCCGATTTTTCGTACCATATAGAGTAATTTCCTGTATGAAAAATAATTGCGGAGTACCTGAAAGTCCACCACAAGTAGTCTATGTTTCAAATCATGAAGGAATAGACTCTGAACAAAATCCTGAGGATACGGATATCACGATAAATGCATACGACTCGAGCAGAATTGTACTTACCATACAATCAAAAAAGGACGCAATTATTGCATCTTCTGAAATTTTAGACGACGGCTGGGAAATAGAGATAAACGGAAAGAAATCATCATTCTATAATGTTTCAGATGGATTTAGGGGATTTAAGGTTTCTAGAGGGAACAATCACGTCATCATGAGATATAGTCAACCATATCTAACGATTGGCATTATAGTCTCCTCAGTAACAGCTGTGATACTCTTATTTGCCTTTATCTTAAAAAGGAAAATTAGATAGAGGTAGGAAAATATCAGTTGAGCACAGTAATCAACTACCTAGCACTTCGAGGAATTCTCTATATGTCCTATCCCATGTATATTTTTTTCGTTCAGAAATAGCACCCATCTGTAACTTGCGATATAATTTCTCATTTGAAAATAGTAATAATGCATTTTTTGCAATATCAGCATGAGAATTATTTTTGCAAATAATTCCATTCACATTATCCACTATCACATCCCTTAATCCCTCTACGTTGTATCCTATGGCAGGAGTTCCTCTAGAGCCAGCTTCGTGGATTGTCAAACCCCATCCTTCCTTTCGAGAAGGCACGATGAGAATGTGAGATTTCTCTAAATAATTCCGTTTTTCTTGTTCCGAAACAAATCCAAGCATCATAATATTTTTCTCTAGCCCCATATCATGAATCATCATTTTGATCTTTTCCACATATCTTTCTTCTCCTCTACCAAGAATTAGGAGTTTTATATTAGGAATTATTTTCTTAATTTCAGAAATCGATTTTACTGCATCCTCAATACCTTTAGATTTTGTTATCCTACTAACAAAGATAAGAGTGCATTCCTCATTTTTCTTAGGTAATTTCTTTATTATCGGAACATCACAACCCAATGTAAGTACATCAATTTGTTCTTTTTTAAAACCAATCTTTGATAAATCTTTTTTTGAAGAATCAGAAATGGTAACGATCCTTACGTTTTGATAAAAAATATGATAAATTCTTTCTATAGTTTTTCCTATAATATTAAATGGGAATTTGAATGAAATATCCCATATATTTCCAGCAACCTCACAGATAAGTGCAAGTTTTTTTCTCCGGGAATAAAGAGGAGTAAAGAAAGGAATTCCATGCACTTCATCAATAATAAGATCGAATTGGGAATTATTTTTTCTATAATAAAGGAATGCTTTAAAATGAACTGATGAAAAAAAGCGCCTCACGTCCGGCACACCATTGCGTATAAATCTCACTCCATCGACTATCTCTTCTTTCTTTGCATTCTCGAATAGAGCACTAAATTGTGTCACCGAATGCCCATCCCTAACTAGTCTCCTTGCCAATTCATGAGTTAGTATTTCAGCCCCACCGCTTTTGGGATTTTTAATGTCACGCCAATTTAAAATCAATATATTCATTATTCAGGAAGCCAATTTTTCTGATTACTCCTTTTATAATATTTCTTAATCTTTAGACGATAGAATACAGCGAATGTATCTATAAGCATGATAAAAATAATTCTCCAAAAATTGGAATTTTTTATTGAAGACCTCTTGTCCAATTTTAGCTTAATCGGTGCTTCATAAATTTTTTTATATCCTAAAGAATACGCAAGTGCTAAAATCTCAACATCAAAAGCAAACTTCTTAACAAGCGAACGAGAGAATACATCTTTTGCTACATTCTTCTTAAATAATTTTAGTCCAACTTGCGTATCTCGAACTTTAAATCCAAATAGTAAGTAGGTAAATTTCCGATATCCCCATGATAATACCTTTCTATAAAATGGATACTCTACTTGGGAAACAGGATGCAATTTGCTTCCCACTATCACATCTGCATCATACCACATCATGTGGTTTATGAGCATATCGATCCCGGCAGGATCTATATCCATTCCCGCATCCAAAAAACCTATAATATCACCATTTGCTCTTTCTACTCCCCGCCTAACTGCATATCCTTTACCATAGTTTTTTTCTAGTTGCACAACAATCATCTTTTTGAGATCGAGCTTCTTGAGCTTATCAGCCGTTTTATCTAATTTTCCATCGACTACTACAATAAGCTCATAATCCAAATCGTAATTCCTCAATGATTTTTCTATATTCTCAATATCTTTTTGAATAGTTCGCTCCTGCTTATATGCCGGAACGATCAATGAGAGCTTCCAACGCTTCGTCTTTTTCATTAAAATAGTATATCAAAGGCTAAAATAAACATATATAGTTATTTTTTAGTAAGGAAAAACGCATAAAAGGAAAGGAAAATGAGTAATAACGCAGTCATTAAAATAGATATCCCAATTACTAATCCTAATGAATCATGGAATAAATATATTCCAAGTGCTTGTAATAGTCCCGCTACGACAATCGGCTTATATATCCATGTCTTTCTTATAGAAAGGAAATAATACATCATAGCTGAGTTAAGAGAATGAAGAGAAGCAAATATCCCAATCATTCCTAGATATGGTACTGCATTTAGATAAACTTCATTTTTAAGGAACAATCTAATAACGAATTCTGGGAAGAGGAAATAAAATAACGATATTCCAAATGATGATACGCCAACTGTTAATATTGCAAATAATAATACTTTATTATAATTCTCTTTTTTATCGTATTTCCTCGACATGAGAGGAAACATCACTACTGTGATAGGTGCAGTAAAGAAAAACACTACCCTTCCCAAAAGCGACAAGCCCGCATACACACCCGCAGAATTTGCATCAAATAAATGCTTTACCAATAATAAGTCTATTGAACTAATGGCAGTGAGTCCCACAAGTGCTGCCCCAGATGGCGCAGCGTATACCACGATATCCTTCCATTTAATTCTTACGTTCGAAACATTTCTTTTGAATAGAAATTTTATAAATCCAAAACCTAATAAATAGGGGATTACATATGACAACAATATCGCAAACATTACTCCTACTGTGCTAAATCCATAAAAAATAAATACCATCCCTAAAAATAGTTTTATAATTGCGGATAATATGTTTAGTGAAGAAAATACTCGAAACGATAATCTCGCCTGAAAAAGCGAAAGATTAAGCATACTCATAAACCCAATAAAAACTGTAATTCCTGTTATTTCTACTAGAATTGCTCCATTAGAAATATTAAGAAAAACAGAAATCATTCTACTAAATGCTAAGAAAATAACTAGAATAATCCCAGATAATAAAAGGAAAAAATTAAAGATCTTGAAATATACAGATCTGACATTCTCTAAATCGTTCTCCTGAAAGCTCCTGCTTGTAAAGCTTACGATAGTAGGCGCTATAGCACTTGAGGATATCCCAAAAAGAGTTATTATGGCCATCAGACTCGCCACAGAGCCATAATCTTGTACTGCTAAATTTCTACTCAAGAAAATGTTGAACAAGAAATGAATAAAATTTGCTCCCAATGACCCACTCATCACAATGATGCTCCCCGATATAAATGGGTGCTTAATGAGTTGAATTATTTTACTTCTCATGAACTAACGATAACATCGTGCAATATTCTTCATCATTCTTTCAACACTAAATTTTCTGGCTCGCTCAAGTCCTTTTTCAGATAATTCATTCTGAAGTTTTTTATTCAAATAAAGATTATCTATCTCTTGCGCAATAGAATCAATTGATTCTGCATCAGTATATAAGACAGCATCTCCACCCACTTCTGGCAGGCTTCCTAATCTACTCGTAATCACCGGGCATCCTGTACTCATCGCCTCCAAAACAGGCAAGCCAAATCCTTCATACAAAGAAGGCATTAAAAGCCCTTCAGCAAGGTTATAGAGAGTCAACAAGTCTTCATCTGAAACAAATCCCAATGCGCTTATCTTAGTATCTCTCTCTATTAAATCGACCACCTTTACTTTGTCACGATTCCACGGATTATCCCTCTCAAAATTTTTACCGACTAAAGCTTTACCAACCAATAATAAATGGACATCTGCCTTTTTAGCGGATTCAATAATCCGCGGTAGATTTTTATTCCACGTAACGTCTCCAACATAAAGGAAAAAATTCTTCGGTAAATCATATTTTCCTGAAATTAGACTTCTATCATTTTCAGAAACACTCATCTTTTTATATATTGAATCTACCCCTAAATATACTACGTCTATTAATTCTTTTTTAACGCCCACCAAATCTATTACATCATTTTTTGAAGCTACCGAATCAACAATAATCCTGTCTGCACTTTTTAATAATCGCTTATTGTATTGCCACCTAAGAGCCCCCTTAATCCCACTTGGAAAATATTTCTTAAACTTTATTGGGATTAAATCATGAACCGTCACTACAGTCTTCGTTCTTTTCTGAAACGGCATTACCGGGAAAAAAGGATCAAAATACGGGTAATGTACGACATCAAGCTCCTCTGGCGCTTTACCTTTAAAAAAAGTATAAGAGTTTTTAGGATCAAACTTCTCAATATTTTCTTTGAGGAGGGAAACATATGAACCTACTCCACGAACTTTATGACCAGAAAATAATGGAGAAATATCTATTCCTATTTTCATTATTTAGGATTGTGCCACTTCCATGCACTAGCAACAATCGTAGAAAGATCTGAATATTGAGGACTGAATCCTAATTCCTTCTTTATCTTAGTAACATCTGCCACTAATTCGCTCGAGTCCCCTGCTCGCCTCTCCGCTTCTACGATTTGAATATCCTTATCACTAACCCTCCTCACCATTTCGACTACTTCTCTATTCGTAAAGCCTTCCCCTGTCCCCACATTATAACAATAACCTCCACCATCTCCCATAATTTTATCAAGTGCAAGTATATGTGCTTCCACAAGATCAAGTACATGAATATAATCACGAATACACGTTCCGTCTTTCGTATCATAATCAGTCCCATATAGCTTAAACTCTTTATTTTGCATTGCAGCACGAATCGCAAGAGGAATAATGTGCGTCTCTGGATCATGACTCTCTCCAATTTCACCATTTATTGCTGCGCCGCATGCATTAAAATACCGTAAAATCGCATAATTCACCTCATTATTCCTTTCTCGCAAATCTTGAAGATTTTTTTCAGTTTCTAACTTACTCTTCCCATACGGACTCGTAGGATTTTTCGGATGATCTTCCGGAATTGGAACTTTAGTTGGATTTCCATATACTGCAGCAGTAGATGAAAAAATAAAGTTTTTTACATTCCCAATCTCAAGAGCTGCACTGAAAAGCTTCTGGGATCCTACCACATTATTCTCATAATACATTTCAGGCTTTTTAGATGACTCTTCAACTGATATAAGTCCTGCAAAATGTAGAACTGCATCAAATTGATGCTTTTTAAAAATATCTTGAATATCCTTCTCGTGCAGAATATCTCCCTCAACAAACTCTGCCCGACGATCAACTGCATTCCTATGCCCTCTCTGTAGATTATCAAACACCACAACGCTATCTCCTCTCTCTAGAAGAGACTTAACCATAAAACTTCCGATATATCCTGCTCCACCTGTTACTAAAATATTTCTCATCTTTTGATTAAATACATTATATACGATGCTGGAAATCTCAGTGCAGACATAGCTGAAAAAACGAACCCTTGCCAAGAATCGTAAAACCCCTTATGTCTAATATAGGTGGTGAGAAGCCAATGTGCCGGACGCAACACTAAATACCCGAAGCCATGAATTAATTTATAAAAGATATTTCTTCCTCTCATCTCATCTTCGATTTGCTTGGCAAACAACATATTATATCTATTCCATTTCTCTACATAAAACTTAAAGTCCCTATATGGATAGTGGAGCAGTCCATACTTCAAATAACCCACCTTCCCTTCAACCACTGCTTGCTCATGCACATCTTTTTGAGGAAGCTTTCCTTTTCCATTCCTATATAATCGTATCGTGTAATCAGGATATTGGCCTCCTTTCATTAAAAATCTTCCAAGAAAATAATTTTTTCTTGGCATCCAATATCCATTTTCTTCGGGATTTCTCTCTATAATTTTTCCTATTTCCTTTTTTAATCCCTCACTAACCACCTCATCCGCATCTAATTGCAAAATCCATTTTCCCGTTGCTGCATCAATTGCTTTTTGCTTATTGATATGAAAGTTCGGCTTGTTCGTAGTAGAGATCACTATTGCGCCAAAATTTTTTGCTATTTCAGTAGTCCTATCTTTTGATTTCCCATCTACAATAATTGTTTCATCAGCAAAACCCTGAACCGACTTCAAGCATCGTTCAATATTCTCTTCTTCATTAAATGTCGCAAGCACCACTGATAATTTTTTCATACTGTTTTTTTATCGTTCTGCCATGACAAGCGCAGGATCACCATTTGGATAATACACTGTATAAATAGCTTCTTTTTGAGGAATCTCTGAGGGGAGACCTACAATAAGTGTATCTTTCAAAGTGCTATCTTTTTCCCAATCTATCGGCCTAAATATATACTTATCAAACTCTGGATGCACCGCAAATCCACCAGATTGAGGACTTACTTTTTGATATTCCTCTGGTGGATATTGACTATAAAATAAGAAAAACATACTAGCCCTATCCATCGGTTCCTTATCGGTTATAAGAACTTTTGAATAATTTTCTTCTCGCTTCAACATTTCACTAATCATTTCCCGATGACCATGCAGCCAGTCCCGTGCATGAAAATAATTCTGCTGTACGAAATACTGATTAAGATAATATATAAAATTAAATATGGCAAACAAAACAAGCAACAAAACAACAATATATTCAAGTCTTATCCGCAACACTTTATATTTGAAATTGGAAACAGAACTATACATCCCCAGAATTCCTAATGCAGTGAAAATTTGCCAAGTTGGGAGGAAATTAAACGTGCGCACTGCATGAGGAACTCCTGTCGTAATAGATGCAGGAAGTGGAGCGAGAAGAAACCAGAAAAATACAAAAAACTTTGTCTTTTTATCAAATTTTGAGAATATCAAAAGATAAATTCCGATCAGAATAAAGGGGAATTCCCAAAGATAAATAAGCCCCATTTCAGGCGCATGATGTCGAGCAATATCCCCCTTTAAGAGCCAATTAGAATTAAAATGTGACAGGTATCCATCAAGGACTGCCTTCGCATATACTATCCGCCTATTATCAATAATCTTTCCAAGAGTATCTCCCGTCTCTATATTTAATTCATTTCTTGTCGCATTATTCTTCAAGAGCTCAACATTATTACTAAAAACACTTGTACCCTTCGCGCGAAGCAAGGTGTTACTGTCTGTAAAAACAGTAATAATAAATGGCAAAATAACAACAAAACCAATGATAAAAGACCAAATGATGAATTTACGAGGAACTGTAAAAAATTGCTTCCAAAAAATAATAATCATACCGAGAATAAATAGCGGAGTAAATACTCTGTCGCTTTGGTACGTATGCACACTCAAACCCGCAAAAAGTGCTGCAAGTAGGAGCATCCAGTGTCTTTTTAACCCATACAGGAAAAAGGTCGCAGCAAAAACATTCAAAGCAAGTCCTACATTTGTCTCAAATGCAACTCTACTAAACTGAATATGCCATGGGGAAATTGCAAGAAGAAGCATGGTAAGAAGCGCAATACTCTCTCTTTTAAAGAGTTTTTTTATAAGAAAATAAACACTTACCAGAGTCAATATTCCCATGATTGCCGAAGGAAGTCGTACAGAAAATTCATTGAGTCCAAAGATTTTATAACTGGGAATAATAAGATACGTGTAAAATGCTGGCTTATAATCATCAAATGATCGCATCACAACAGGAAGCGTTTTCCCAAATTCATCTTTCCCTGTTTCAAAGATCGAATATGCATTATACCCAAGCGCTACTTCATCCCAGGTGGGTGACAGAGGAGTCTTTCCCAAATCCCACGACCTTAATACAGAACCTAAAAACAAAATAGAAATAAAGAGTAATATAATTTTATGAGTCAAGATGAATTTTTTCATATTATTTTGTATATACGATTAATGATGGTGTCCCATCTAAATTATACGCAGTCGTAAGAATTGTTGCGTCATCGGGAACATCGAGTGGCACTCCGACATATAAAATATTTTTTCCTTCTTCATCAATATCTAAGTAGTCTCTAAAGTAGTACTTCCCCACTCGTCGTATGTTTACAAATCCCAATGGATCACGTTCTACGGTCGAATCTTTCTGGAATTCTTCCGGAGGAATTTCTGCATGCATGAGATAATAAATATACGGTCTACCCAGTTTATCAGTCACGTAAACTGCATCATACTCATTTTCATGCGCGATAGCATACTCAAAAGCTTCTCCATATCCATATTGCCAATGATCAGAATGCTCACGGTTATAATGAACATAATATCCATAGAGATAATATCCAATATTCAGAAATAACACGACTAATATAATTCCAAATATAGATTTGAAAATAATCGGATTAAACTTTTTCCTGAAATAAAAGAGCGCTGTTATTGCTCCATATCCAACCAGGATTTGAAACATCGGAAGCGTTGTCTCAATCCGGAGCGCATGAGGTGTTTCTCTGGCAGTTGCTGCAGGAATTATTCCCAGAAGTAACCACAATGGTACCACAAACCATCTCCCTTCACGTTTTCTAAATAGCACTAGCGTCCCTATGACCAAAAACGGAATGCTCCATATATAAAGCTGTCCTACATCCTGAGATGAGAATTTCGGGTTACTATCCCCTGATATAAACAAGAAATCTGGATTAAAATGATCAAAGTAATGCGAGATAAAAGAAATTCCATACTTCAATCTTCTATTATGAAGAATATTACTGAGTAGTGAATTATTATCATTTGCTATTTCCTGATTGGAAAGCTCTACGATCTCAGGATCAGAAAATATGTTTACTTCGCGAAATCTGAGACTTGCTTGTGGAGAAAAAAGAAATCCAATGATTGGTAAAAGTAGCGAAAACCCTATAATCCCTGCGACTATTGTTTGCTTCTTTATCACCCACAGCTTTTTTATAAAAATAAGACTCAAAGTTATCACTATAATCGGCACAAAAACTCGGGCAGTATTAAAAGTGTAAAACGATAATGCAAACGAAATTGCGGAGAGAATTAAAACCCATGCGTTTCTTCGAAGCGCCATAAGATAAAAATAAATCCCAGCAACAATAAAAAACTGTGAAACGTTTGCCTCAAAAGCAGCTCGAGAAAGACTCAAATGCCAAGGAGAAACTGCCAAAAGAAAGGAGGAGAAAAGCGAGTAGTAGTCTTTGCGGCTTGATGAATAAAATATTTCTCGTGTCAGAAAAAACGTCAAAATGACAGTCAAAACACCAAAGAATGCAGAAGGGAGCCGAGTTGCGAATTCTGTAAATCCCCAAATTTTTATGGGAATTATACCTACATACGCGTACAGCGGTGGCTTGAAGTCCCCAAATGACTCCAGATATTTATATGGTAAAAATACTCCAAACTCATCTCGTCCATCAAGACCAAGCGAGTACGAGTTATAACCCCACGCAACCTCATCCCAGGTGAGTGCCGGTGGGGTATTTGCAATTTGATAGAAACGAAGAAAAATCGCACTAGCGATAATGAGTGCAAGTAAAAACTTTGTATTAGTGAATATTCTCTTCATTGAACCTATTTATTATAAGTAAATCACTTCGATAACTCCAATAGTTATTCTGTATTAAACCTAAACCAATGCTGCGTTTCATCGTAAACAGTCTCAGGATTATCATTTCTCCAACCAATATCCTCCAATTGTGAACTCTCTGAACTAGATATATCAAAAATTTGCAACGCACCTTGATCTCCATATAAAGACTCTTGCTCTATTTGGATGTAATGATCTGGTGTCCTTCTATATACACCTATACTCCTCCCTTCATTCCCCACTCTGTCATCAATATATAAATTCAAAACGAGCGGCAAAACAATACTGCTATTATTTGATTGATAATCATATATAGAAAATGTTTCATTAGGATATCTTTCATATAAAACCTTTTGAATAGTAAGAACTTTCTCATATGTAGTATTTGTTGCAGTATTTATTGGTCCCCAAAAACTATAAATACTCCCAGCTGCAATAATAAACATAACTGCCACTCCCAAAAATCGATTCAATTTTAATATTTGGAAAATGGTCCAGCCTGAAACCAGGATAATAAATGGATGAATAAACACAAAAAAGCTCTCAAATAATGGCGTCTTAACATAGCGCAAAATAATAAACATAACTCCAATACTGAGAAAGATAACAAGAGTTTCTTTCTTTATTTTTTTATTCAGAGTTCGTCTTGCTGCAAAAATAGTAGCAGTAATTATGAAAAAGTAGCCAAATACTATATTTCCTCCGATAATATTTCCCCAAGATGTAGGAATAAAATCAATTATAAACGTGAGCCATCTTCTCCCCAATACATCATACGAAACCTGGGCCTGATTATTCGTAAAGTACATAATCATGCTGGTAGTGTTATAAAAATTATTTTGCATATCCGCGATAAGAACTGGAATCCACGGAATGCCCAACCCAAGAGAAATAAGAATAATATTTTTTAATATATTCTTTCTAAAGAAAACAATTACAAAAAATATAAAGGGCATGAGTGCAACTGACTGAATATGGACTGAAGTAGCGCTTCCTACAACAAGCGCTAAGAAGAAAACAAATTTACTTTTACCCGTTTTTGTAAATATAAGAGCAAATAATATTGTAAGAGCCGAAAAGAGCACA
The DNA here is from genome assembly GCA_964472415.1 of uncultured Gammaproteobacteria bacterium. Lineage (GTDB taxonomy): Bacteria > Patescibacteriota > Microgenomatia > Levybacterales > GWA1-39-11 > JBCLLY01. The sequence goes on along the minus strand of CAYYLC010000001.1, from coordinate 183,808 downwards.
ATAGGAGTTTGGTTTGTAAGGTTTGTTGATTGATAAATTTGAACTGGAGACAGAGCAAGCAAAAATCCTAGTAATAAACCAAATATTTTTCCGTTATATATTTTTCCTACCATAATCATCACAAAGACGGCAAAAATTGTTAAAAGAGTCACAAATATCCAAGGAGATAAAACAAACTTTGGATACAGTGCTGTTCCCAGCATGACAATCCAGTACCACTCGCCACCAGTTTGAAATGGTCCTCCTGAAGAAAAGGGACCAAGTAACGGCAATTGCACTGTCTCAAGCGCATATCGAGCAACTACAGCAAATTGTCCTTGATCATATGCAAGCCCCCATCGATTTCCATAATTCCAAAATCTAAAAAACCCTGCCAATATCACTATAGATACTGTCCCTAACCCAAAATAATGTTTTGATAAAAAATATCTTATAACTTTTATATTAAACTTTTGCATTTTACTCAGAAAATCTATATTTTATAAGCGTCCATAACGCTTTCGTGCCATCTTTCACCGGCCGTATTTTTTTTCCTTCATCGTAATTTCTGGGATTTGTCGCGATATCTATCTCCAAGATCTTTATTCCCTTCTTTAATATTTTTGCAGTAATTTCTGGCTCCAAGTCAAATGATCGAGAATGGAGAGTGATTCCTTTTAGAGCTTTTTCACTAAATGCTTTATACCCTGTTTCCATATCTGTTATTTTTTTTCCATACAGAACTGAAGTAACAATGCTAAGAAATTTATTCCCAAAAAAATGGAGCAATAGTGGTGTCCTATTCTCTCCAAATAATACCGGCTTCGTGCGAAGACGAGTCCCATATACTACTTGATATTCTTTATCAATTATCGGCTGAATAAGCTTTGGGATATCTTTGGGGTTATATTCTAGATCCGCATCCTGAATAAGAATAATTTCTCCGGCTGCTTTTCTTAGTCCAGATTGGATTGCAGCACCTTTTCCCTGATTTTTTTTGTGAGTAATTAGTATAATATTTTTTCTTTTTTTAAGAATTTGTGGAGTCTTATCGGAAGATCCATCATCAATAACGATAATTTCTTTCGTAATTTTTGGCACATTTAATTTTTGGACTGAATCCAAAACCACCCCTACAGTCTCCTGTTCATTATAGACCGGAATTAAAATAGATAATTTCATTTAATAATTTCTGTGTCTCGTCTTTTATAAAGCTTTTTTTGTAGATCTCTTTTTCTTCTAATTTCAGAAAACTTTTTGAGTGCCTGAAAGAATCCCTGTAATAAATTAAAATCTCTCCCAATAGCTGCATTTATCAAATGAAATGGAAGCCAAAAAATATGTGAAACCATAAGTTTCCCATCAGTAATATTTTTCCAATGAAAAATGAATTGATTTCTATAAACGATCGTCGTTATTTTATTTTTCTTAAAATGTGTTTTTATAGCTCCTTCATCATGGCGGTGCTCCACTATACTTCCCTCTTCAAATGCTATTTCGTATCCTGCTTTTTGAACCCGATATGACAGATCAATATCCTCCCAATAAAATGGATTATAGATTTCATCCATTCCATTAAATTTTACGTACAATTCTCTCTTTATCACACTACTTCCCCCAGATATCCAAAACGTATTACTACTATTTTTAATCTCTCCTTTTTTGTGTCTCAGAATTCCCTTTTTCCAAAACGCTACACCTCGTCCCCGCTTTATTTTTCTATCTCCTTCAATACTGATATCCATACATCCGACACCAAATAAGTTCTCATTTTCTTCAAATCGCTTTAGGATTGGCTCAAAAAATCCTTTATAAGGAACTGCATCAGAATTTAGGAGAAAGACAAAATCTGCCTTACTTGCTTTTACCCCGGTGTTTACAGCTGAGGAAAATCCTCCATTCTTTTCTCGCTCAATAAGAATAACTGGAGTTTTTGAGCTCATATTTACTGCATCGAGCGTCTTTCGTAATGTAATAACATCCTCTGGTTTTGATCCGTCATCAACCACAATAATTGAAATATTCTTGTATTCTTTTATCGCTTTGATAATATCAGGGATGTTTTTCTTAAGAAGATGTGAACCGTTATAGTTGGGGATTATAATATCTAGTTTCATTAAAAAAGATGGTTCGTAAATATTACTTGAGAACTATTCTTGGGAACAACTATACCACGGAAATTATAGTTTGTTCGAATAATTTCTGTCGGCTTTCCATCTATACTAACACGCCATGTTGGATAAAAGCTATCAGATAATACGAGAAAACCATCTTTATCATTTTGAACCTCTATCTCAACTCTATTCGGTTCGTAAGAAATTACTTTTGTAATACCTGTTGACCATTCGCGATTAAATTTCTGAACATTCTCCCCTTCAACAATCGCAACGAGGTCCAAATTATCTTTATTTTCAAAAATCTTTTCGATTGCATCTTGCCTATCATGTGCTACAATCGTCTCTCCTGCAAAAAATGCTCTATCAATAGCTCTATTATTTTTATACACCCTTGTCTCTTGTTCTTGAAAAACTTTTTCATATTCAGTAATTTCTATATCTGTTAATGAAAGAATGTATTCAATATTCAAAATATTTATAATTTCATCATGATAATTTTGAGGTGTGATAATTCGATTAAATCCAAATGGTGGTTTTATGTCGGGATTACTCCGTCCGATAGCCGCTGTCAACTCAGCGTATCGCAATAAATACAAGGGATCATATCCATCAACACTCTGCAACCGATAATTAATAGTAAAATTAGGCGGTAACACACGGGAATCAGTCCCCATAATACGAAAATTCCCTTCTTGGTCCTCTAAATATGAAAGAGTCTTCGTCTCAGGATAAAGATATTCTCTCTCTGAGAACACTGTATATTTGTCAGCAAATCGAAATATGTCGAGAAGAAATATGAAAATAATTAAGGATAATACCCCAAAGAACACTCTCTTCTTTAAAAGATTTTTTGGAAGAAAGATAAAAAATAAAAACAAGAGAACTGTTGCACTAAAAACTGCAGTAGGGAGCCTGAGATTACTTTTGGAGACAACTAGATTTGCTGTGTCTATCTCGAAATAAGAAGGGAGAATATCATTTTTCAAAACAATAATCCATAATGCAGCGAGAAATAATCCTACAAGAAACAGTGGCAGCAAAATTCTTTTTCTATGATTTTGGAAGTAATCAAACCCAAATGCTGACAAAATACTCAGCGAAAACGTCATAAGAAATAATAATCTCGTAGGCTGTGCTGACGCAAGAAATGGAATTTCTAGAACAAATGGAATTTTTGAAATAACGGTAGGAAAAGCAAATAGGAAGCTCAAAAACAACAGTATTTTATAGAAAATAACTATTTCTCTTCGTATCAATAAAACTGCTCCTAGTGCAAGAATAAGTGGAAGGATACCGACATATCCGATAAATTCACCATAATTCCAAACTCCCCAATAGTTAAGCGTTGCAGGATTTCCGAAAAAATCAGGAGCAATGAATTGCGCTAAATTTTGCCAGGGAATAAACCATCCCTCAATCTGTGAACTTATCTGATCTATTTCCCGTCCAGACAGACTAATAAGCTGTAATGTCGGCACCCACTGAATTGCAGTTATTACAATAAAAGCAAACAGCATAACGCTAAATAATAATAAAGGCTTACTACTTCGCGAACTTTTCCACCACCGCACCATGATATAAGCAAAAGCAGTTACCGCAAGATAAAAAAATGTTTGCAGATGTCCTGCAAAAAAAGAACAAACAAGTGACATCAAAAATATCCAGCCCCATAAATTCCTAACATATAATTTCTGATATTTTTTATTACTAAATATCTTATCAATACTGAGAAGAATCAATGGCAACCATAACGCAGTACTCAAGATATTACCCCACTCAAGCCAAGAAATTGCAAATCCAGAAAATGAAAAAGCGAGTCCTCCCACAAAAGCTGCCCCACTACTTAATCTAAGATTTTTTATATAAAGAAACGTAAAAATAAACGAGAGGAGCATTTGGGAAATAATCAGCATAGACCATCCATATTCAAATGGTGCCACAAGCAGTAAAATATTTAGTGGATAAAAAACTGCTGACTGAAAGTTTGCAAGGAGTGGATAGCCTGAAAAGTTATACGGATTCCATAATGGCAATTCTCCTTGTTTCAATGAATAAACTGCGAGCTCTTTCCATAAATACTGTTGACGAATGGGATCTGTGACAAGAAAGTTTTGAAATGGAATTCCTCTTGGATATTCAGTACTATAAAAATCTCGATATGGATGATATACGCCTACAATATTATCGGTAGGGATGGGAAGCAAGCCATAAAGGAAAAATTTGTAGAAAAAAACTAATACAAAAATTATGCCAACTATTAAAAGTAGATTTTTTTTAATAAACTCTTTCATGCAATAATTTCCTGCAAACGTTTACAGAACTTTTCTTTATTAAATCGTTGGGTTATTTTCTGAGCATTATAAGAAAGCTTATCTAATTCTTTCTCGTCGTAAATTACATCAAGGGTATATTGCACAAGCTCTTCTTCTGTATCCCACAAATACCCATTTTTTCCAGTGGTGATAATCTCTCTCTGGCCTCCTAAACCTACCACTATGGGCACACATCCTGCAGACATCGCCTCCACCGTTGAAATCCCAAAATGCTCAGCCCGATCTGGATATTTCTCTATATTCTCACCAAATCCAGACGCATGCCAGTAGATCTTTGCCTCTCCATATTCTTTCTGCACCGTACCATAATCTGCATTTTTTATGATAACTATATCTTTAGCTTTTTTTACAATATGTTCATTAAACTCTTTTTCGTGCTCATCTTTCACGCTCACTACTACATGAAATTCCCAATTTGGATATTTTCGCTTTATTACTCTAAATGCGTCGATCATAAATCCAATTTTTTTATAATCACTATTATTTTTATATGGATAAAACCTACCTACAGTAAGGATTATGTTTTTCTTTGATTTTGCAACTGTCTGAATTTTCTGGACCGGTGGATATAAGATCTCACTATCCACCTTATACACTCTATCAATAAATGACTTTGTATACAGTGAATTGCAAATTATTTTTCTTATATTTTTTGCTCTAAGAATCTGAAATCGAGAAACATCATTACTCTTAATAGGTTGCTGGAAGTGAACAATTAGCTTTTTTGGTGCGAGGAGGGGCAAGCTCCCATCGGATAAATAAATTATTCTGTCATATTGAAAGGTTTTTCTAAATCTAAAAAATGTAGAATATTTGGAGGAAAAAATATTCTCAACTATTCGCACATCTTTCAGATGTAGATTAAATCTCTTTTTTGCCTTCTCCAGAATCTTACTATCATCCCAAAAGATATCAACAACATGCTCTTTCGACAGAAACTCTGCCATAGAAAGCATATATAATTCTCCACCGGTCATCGTATCCAAATAAGGAGTATAAATTCCAATTTTCATGCGAAATAATCCATGACAATTGTATCAACAATTGATTAGCAAAAAAAGCTATGATACAGTATAGTCTGACATGAATCTCAATACGCCTGCACTTATGTATCTTGGTATCGCAGTTACGATCCTATCGATTCTCGCAAACACGTATGCGCTCTGGCGCGCATCTAAACAATCACAAAGAAATTGGTTTGTAGCGCTTGGATTAGTACTTGCTTTCCCCCTCAAAGACCTTTCCCTAATCCTAGCCGTTACATATCTATTCTTTTTCTCAAAGAAAAAACTTACTTTTAAAGAAATGGAGTCCTGGTTTAAAAAGAAAAATAAAAAATAACTTATTTTTTATTCTGCAGCTCCCATAATTTCGCGTACGTAATAAACATAGAGTAAGACTGATACACCGATTCTATAAATCCATGTGTTCCATTCCTATATCCTTTGAGCTTTATATAATTTCTAAAAAACTCTGAAACCATAACCCTCAAAAATCGCCACGGCTTCATTGGTGGATGATGAGCATCATGACGTAGTTTCGCTTCATATTCTGACCATTCATTTGTTTTTTGCAGCATTTGGCGAAGATTTCTATGGGTATAATGCAAAATAGGATTCTTTAATCTACCAGATTTTCCCATAAAATGCGGAGTCTCATGAACAACTCCTGTCCAATTCTTAAAACTCTCCCTCCAAAATATTCTAGGAACTTCATCTTCAAATCCCCAATCTTTCCCGAAATAAAATGTCCTTCGCTTCACAATGAAAGCACTAAAATTAGATTCATTTAAAGCCTCCAACAACTCATCTTTAAATTCTGCTGTGACACGCTCATCTGCATCTAAATAAAAGATCCATGAAGAATGAGAGAGTTGTAACGCAAAATTGCGTTGTTCAGAAAAATTTTTGAAAGGGTGAATATACACTGATGCTCCATTATTTTTTGCTATCCTTCCGGTATCATCATTGGACTCAGAATCCACTACTATTATTTTCTCAGCAAAACTCTTGACGCTTTTTATCGCATCTTCTATAACCTCTTCTTCGTTATAGGTGAGAATAACTACATCAATTTTTTCTTTCATATCTTTTATAATACACAGCTATACCTAAAAGTCCACCGATCCCTACAATTACTCCATAAATTCCATACAAAAATGTATCCGGCTCATATACTAACCTGACTGTAGATCTTCCTTCTGGAACTATAATACCCCGGAATGCGTAGTTTGTCCTCAAAATCTCCACCTCTGAATCATCTATATACGCCTTCCATCCTGGATAATAACTATCAGTAAGTACTAAAAGTGCATTACTTTGAGAATCTACGCGTACATCAATTGAATTGTTTTTATAATCAACGATCTTAACGTTTGCAGCTGGAGATGCATTATTACGAATACCCGGATCTTTTTCAAGGATTGCAGTATTTCTCAAATCTATATCATCGCGGAACATCATATTTAACATTTTTTCGTCGTCGTTTTCTATGATAAATCTATCTACTACAAAAACTCTTGGATATGATTGATTATTTCGGAATATGCGATAAGCATTGTCTTCATACACAACACTAAATCTATCTACGGGATAATTTTGGATTGGAAATGCCCAAGGCATCCTATCATCAGATTTTTTTTGTGGGATGTATTCCACTCCTAAATAATTTATAGCTTTATCAACATATTTAGAATTGTACGGGAATCTTACAATTGATCGTGATCCTGATTCCTTCTGTCCCAGTTCAACATATTTCACAAATTCACCATACCGCGCAGAATACAACGGGTCATATCCTCCTAATGTCTGCAATTTATAATACACAGAATTCTCTGCAGAAAATTCTCCCAGATATCTCCCCACAGTTTGACTCTGCTCATAGAACTGTGTAACCCCTACGTCCTTAAATACAAATTCATCCGGTTCAAATGGCATCCATTTCATTGAAAATCTCATCATGTCAACACAAACTCCCAAAAGAATAACAGTACTTACCACATATACGAGAACTCTCTTTTTCCGAACAATATATAACCCAGATATCAAAACCGAAAATGCAATAATAATAAGCGTCGGTAATACTAAATTACTTTGCGCAATTAGATTCTTTTCACTGTCTGGAAGAAGTTTAAAAAATGGAACTGACCACAAAGCTATTAAGAGCAATAAACAAATTGACAGAAACAATAATATTCTTTTTAATGACAAATACCTTGCTCTCTTGATAAGAAAATCAATTCCAAATGCTGACAAAACTGCAACTGAAAATGAGAATAATACAATAATTCTACTTGCAGCACTAGTAGAAAATAACGGAACTTTTAAAACAAAAATGAGGTTATTTATTGGTGTCTGAAATGCAAGGAGTAATGAAATCGTCGCAAGAATTATAAAAAATAAAACTCTCTTATCACGTCTAAAGAGAGACATGCTCGCAAAGGATGCGAGAAGTAGCGGAATAACTCCAGCATATCCACTCCATTCTGCATAATGTCCAAACCAATCATTCCTCGTAACTGGATTCCCAAAAAAATCTGGAGCAACTAATGTCGGTATATACATGAATGGAATCACCTCTATCTGTCTTACAATTCCCTCCCTGACTGAATTGGCATAAAACTCTAATGATGGCAAAACCTGCGGAAGCGTCAACAATACGCCAAACGCGAAACAGCACAAAAGGTATATGAGTGCTTTTTTGTCCTTATGCCTTAATGATTCAAAAATAATATATCCCAATAATGTTCCTAAAAAATATACACTAGTTTGAAAATGCCCAGCAAATACACTCAATAAAATTAAAAGGGCAATAATAACTCCATAATAAACTTTTTTACTTTCTATATAGTTATATACTCCCCATAATGCAAATGGTAAAAACAAAATTGCATAACCCAGAGTCGCATATCCCATCCACGTTGTAAGGAATCCACAGAACATGAAAGAGATCGCTGCCATAACAGCTCCTATTCTTGAAAGCTTCAAGCTCCTAATAAATACATACATTCCTACACCTGCAAACAACGGCTGGAGTAGAACTAAGATACTCCAAGAAAAAATAAATTCGAGTGGAAGAAAAAATAAAATATTAAAAGGAAAAAATGGTGCCGATTGAAAATTAGCAAGATGTGGTGTACCTGAAAAATTATAAGGGTTCCATAGTGGAATCTCTCCATTTTTTAGACTGTTGATTGTAAACTCTCTCCATGGATAAATTTGCGTAATAATATCTGGCATTGCATTGTTTCTCACTGGTCCTTCATATACTGAATATGCACTCCATGGAGAAAAGAAGTTTGATTGGAAAAGCGATGGGTATGGAACTAATTCTTTCAGAAAAAATGGTGAAGAAAACACAAACCAAATAGCAACAATAAACAATACCGGTAAATATTTAAGAATTTTTTCTTGCATGAGGTTTAGAAAAAAGTACAATAAGTGTAATTAGTCCTAAAAGGATAAATGAAATTAGGGAAATAACATTTGATACAAATCTCAACTTAGTATCTTCAAAAACAACTCTAACATTGCTCTCTCCTTCATCAATATTAAAAGTCATGACGCCTCTATGCGCAGGATCTTGATATTGAATTTCAGTATCAGGATTCAGCTTCTTATTATTTATATAAATATTCCACCCGGGAAAATACAGCGTATTTTCCTTTATTCGCGCTGAGTCGGAGGAGATAATACTATACTCATGAAGGACAGATGAACGAGATTTTTCTTGAATGAACACTTCTCCTTGAAGAATCTCTATATGTGCATCTGGCCTCTCCTCCATAAATCGCACAGACCAGACAGGTGCACTTTCTCCAGTATCTGTTGTCCCTTCATAAACTGATTTAAAAAATAAATCCTCACGATTCAGGTAATCATTTGCACGCCAGTACGAACCGTAAAAGAGAACGGCAAAAACCACAACTAATATAAGACCAAAAATTCTTTTTTCTTTTTTAACAAGCAGTATCGCATATGCTCCAACTAATGAGCTCGCAAGGACTGTAAGCGACAAAAATCTCCACGGAAATTGAAATTTTTGAATTGTTGAAACAAAACTCCAGATAAAGTTTGATTCTCTCAGCATCATAAATAAGGAAAAAATAAGTGAAAAAAGCGCAAAAATATACAACGACTTTTTCATTGGCTCCTTTTTAGTAAGTTTCACAACAGCAATCACAGAAATTGCGATAACAAGGAGATGAACAATCCCTATCTGAACAGATAATTGACCGGTTATACCATAACTCCATTCAGGAGAAAAGAACTTGAGAGGAGTTTCTACAAAACGCAATGCGTACTCAGAATCCCCAGTTACAATATCCCTAAGTGTATACTTGCCCTCAATAAGTGCCGGGATCCAGAAAAACGATGATAATAAAAATCCCCAGAATACCCCAATTCCTAACGTAATAAACTTCATGATGTTTCTATTGTAGAAAAATATAATGACTGCATATATCCCTGCAAATGCAAGGAATAAAATACTGAGTGCATTATGAGAAAGGATAAGACCTGCAGTAAATAATGCAATTCCCAAAAAGTTTACTATCAAAAACCTTAATGAACTTCTCGTATCTAAAAATAGCTGAGTAATAAAAAATAATATAAAGGGAATAAACAAAAAAGCTACGTGCTCACCTATGGCTCCCCTAACATATACATTAACAAACCTATATGGTGCAAAAAGATATAAAATTGCCCCCAATAATCCTGCCTCTATCCCAAGCAATTTTCGCAACCATATGTACATTCCAAGTCCAGAAAAAATAAATGACACACCAAAAACTATTTTGAGCGAGTCAATTAAAGAGAATCCTAAAACGTGGAAAAAAGATGCGAAATACGAGGGGAGTGGATACAAAAACATCATGACAGGATGTCCATATCCCCAATTTAAATTCTCAGCCCATCTCGGAATTAAAATTCCTTCAGAAAGAGACGCATAGAAATTTGCGATACGCACAACATGATCTTTTCCATCATGGGTAAGTGGTAATCCTGCATGGAATAAATCAAATAATGGCAATACTCCAAGAATAACTACAATATAGATTGGATAAAACTTTAATATTTTTCTAACCATATAACTTAAATTGAATAACTTCCTTTACCAAAATTCCTCAAGTAGAAATCTATAATTCCTCTTTTTTGCCACCTACGTCCCCTGAGTAATATTTTTATACTCTCTCGAAATAGTGCAATTTTTGTTCTCAGTGGAGCATAGGTTAGCCCGAAGAGCATCCGGTTTCGCGATATATAATAATCTTGCAAAGCAGAACCAGACCCTGAAGATTTTGCATTCCTGTGCCAAACAATAGACTGAGGACAAAAGATAATCTTCCTTCCAAGTCTTTTTATTCGCATGTTCAAATCGCCATCTTCATAATATAGAAAATATCTATGATCAAATCCTTTCACTTTTTGAACTAAATCCATAGGGATCATGAAACACGCACCTGTTGCAAAATCCGTCTCACCTTCCTCATCATCATACTGTCCATGATCTACCTCATCTACACCCCGATGATGATTTATTAAATTATCCCAATCCGTAATTCCCCCAGCATACCATATCACCCTTCCTAGCTCTTCTTCTTTATATTTGCTCTTATGGAACTCGTCCCCTTTCCCAAAATAAATTTTCGGAGATACTAATCCAGCAGTGGGCCACCTTTTGAAACATCCGAGGAGCTCTGTAATCATATCCTTATCTACATATACATCATTATTTAAAACTATATGAAAATCAGACTTATTCCTTCTAGCGAACCTAAATCCTTGATTATGCCCTCCAGAAAATCCATTGTTTTCCTTATTATTCAAGACGTGAAGTTTAAAATTTTTATATGGTGAATTTTCGGGAAATTTGACACGGAGGTCGTTGTTTATAACTAATACAGTAAGTCCTATATTAGGAAGATTTAATTTCTCCAAAGAATCAAGGCATTTACTAGTTATAGAGATTTCTCCAAAATGAAGGATCGTAATAGAAATATGTCTCATCATGAAATTTTCTTTATAGTTTTTTGTAGGATCTTTTTAATAGGATTTTTTTCTGAATAAATCTTCTCTGTAATCATCCAGTAACTAATCTGTCGAAATGATTCTTTTTGCGCAGATTCAAATTCTTTCAATATATCTTTTGAATCCGGGTAGGATTTCGCCTCCCAAACTCTCAGAAACACTACAAAATGATAAAACGCCATGAGAAGTGAAAGCATCAATCCATGACTTCCATCTTTATATCCTTTTTCTGCAAAAAATCTTTTTACAAATTCTTTCGTAGGCATCAAGATAGCATCTGCGATCGAAATCTTATATCCAGAATTTATTAAACTGTTTGCCTCAGAGATGGTATACACACGAATCATTTTATCCAAAAATTGACTTACATTTACATAGTTCAGATGATAAAGGGGCGACTCCAACTCTCCGACCTCTCCACTCACCTCTATCATTTCATGGATATGTTTTTCTGCAAATTTTGCTCTTTTTCTTCGGAATAATCTAAGCTGCTTATCTGGATACCACCCGGTATGTTGTATCCATTTTCCAAAAATCATGTTCTTACGCGGCATAAAATACCCATTTATGCTTACATCATTATTCTCTAAAACTTTTCTTATGTCTCTCTCTAAATCTTCTGTTATGCGCTCATCAGCATCAAGAAGTAGGACCCATTCATTAGTTGCTTTTGAAATTCCAAAATTTTTATTAATATTTAACATTAGATTGTTCTTTCTTGAAAAAATTTTATTAGTATATTTTTTTGCGATATTAATCGTTTCATCAACTGAGGAGTTATCGATCAGTATTATTTCTGAGGCGATATTTTGAACAGATTTTAGACAATCTTCAATATTATTTTCTTCATTAAAGGCGGAAATGACAATGCTTAATTTCTTCATAAACTCATTATATCCAAAAAAACTACTCTTTCGCGAATGATTTCTTCGCAAATTTAAGTGTAGTAAGAATCTCTTCCCTGGAAATCAAAAACATAGCCCCTAAATATACAAATCCACTAATAATCCCTACCCCTATCATAATAAAAAAAGAATCAATATGTGAAGAAAGGGCATAAATTAATCCTGCTATAAAAACTGATGCAATAAATGATTTATAAATGGGCCGAAAAACAGAAAATTCTAAATATCGTTTCGCAATAAAAAATACTGCAAATGAACTCAGGCTTACCATAAATGATGCAAATGCAACTCCATTAAATCCCATTCTCTGTACGGTAAAGATTGTAATAATCCACGTCGCAACTGTCCAAAAAATCATAAAGTATAATGTAATTTTTACTTTCCCAATAGCATTTAAGAAATTCGTTAGTGGAGTGGAGATTGAAGATAAAACAGTACTTAATGCAAAAAACATGATAGAGAGAATTGCCGGCTGCCATTTTTCATAGCGAGGAATAAATTCGATAAGAAACGGGCTAAACATGATAATCATTACAGCAGTTGGAAATATAAAAAAGGAAATTACGAACAATGATTTTTCTATCGCAATTTTAAGAGCAAGCTTATCATCCTGAAGCCTACTATATGATGGAAACGTAATCTTTATAATATTATCCATCACGAGCCGAAGGGGCAAAAAAGCCAACTTTTGGGCAAATGCGATAATTCCTAACTGAGTGAGTGGTAGAATAAGACCAAGATACAGAGTTAAGAAATGATCTTTAAACAAAGCAAGAATACTATTCAATTGAAATGGTACTCCGAAAGATAAAAGCTCCCTAAGCGAATCTTTATTTAAAGAAACACCGATTTTCCATGGTTGGATATAATAAGTCGCAATTAATCCTCCAATGGATCTTACAAGAACAGCAGCAGTAAAACTATTCACGCCCCATCCCAACACCGCTCCTAAAATCAACACTACATTATAAAGAATCCCCTCAACAATTTCAGGGAGCACCAATTTACCATATTGCAAATTCCGCTCCATCATGACTGTAGGAATTGTCCTAAGAGAATTTATAAAAAAGGATACTAAGAGAGCAACAAGCAGCCACTGCCCATTAGTAGATAGTCCATATAATGAGACAATTTGTCCGGAAAAAATAAACGTTGGCAGAACAAGTACCAGAACAACAATTTGCTGAACAGTAAAAACTGCACGATAATCTGTAAGTGTTGGTTTCTGCTTCTTTTGAATAAGAGATGCAGCAAGGCCAACATCTTGGAAATAACTAAAGAAAATGATAATTGATGAAACTATAGAAAAAACTCCAAAGCTAAATTCATCTAGGTAGATAGTTAAAATAAAGCTTGCGAAAATTCCTAACAGCTGAATAAAAAATGTACGAGATGTGAGTGCTATAACACCATGGACAGACTTTTTTGCGATTGCTTCAAATGTAAAATTTTCCATATATTCAGTATATACATTTCTAGATTCTCTTGTTTTTGATATCAAACCACAAGATAAAACTCTCTAAGATTGCACGAAAAATAACTGGAATATTTGCCCCACTCTGCACACCATATTTTCTTGGATAATGATTTACCTCAACCTCTATTATTTTGAGCTTCTTTTCTTTTGCCTTCGCAAGAATCTCTGTTGTTATCATTGCACCATCTGAACGGAGAGGCATTATTTTTTTAACAGCAGTTTTTTTAAACATCTTAAATCCACAATCAATATCTTTAAAATAAAATCTAAAAAAGATACAGTCCCAAACCTTTAACATATTCATAAGGACATGTCTAAAGAAACTATCTCTTCTCATTTTTCGATATCCTATGACAATATCCGCATCTTTTATTTTCTCTATGAATTTATTTACTTCTGAAAAATCAAATTGCCTATCTCCATCGGTAAAAACTATATATTTATATTGCGAACTTTGAAGTCCAGAACGAAGAGCTGCCCCGTAACCGCGATTTGGATTATGCGATACTAACTTCACATTCCTATATTTTCTTGCTAATTTTCTCCCTTCTTCCTTCGTCCTATCAGAAGATCCATCATCAACCATAATAATCTCCCATTTTAACGCAACTTCTTTTGCAATCTTTCTCGCATCTTCTACAACCTTCTGGATATTTTTTTCTTCATTCCAAAACGGAAAAAAAATAGAGAGTTCAGAAATCTTATCTTTCATATAAATCCTTTCTTTTCACTATTATAACAACAAAAACTACAATTACTCCAATAATGCTCAATGCATTTCCAGTTGCTTGAATTGGTGTCATTTCAAATCTAAATACGACATTCCTTATCCCCTCAGAAAGCACAATACTCATTCCGTTATTAGTTCGTGCAAACCCCACCTTTTGATTATCCACATATGCGCTCCATGACGGGAAATATGCTTGGTTAATGTAAATTCTCCCCTGATCACCATCTTTGGAAAATTCTATATATCCTGTCTTCTTATTGATTAGTAATAATGATATATCTTCAGAATCTGCTTGCATTAGTTTTTCAGGTACATTTTCAATTTCTTCTGGCTTGTTAAATCCTTTAGGCATATATTCATCTGATATCTTTGAGGTATCAAATCTAATATGCTCTTCATTTTCATAAAATGAATTTGAGTTGCTGACTATATCCACTGGGTTAAAATGCTGATAATTAAGATATACTACCCCTGAGACTATAAAGAGGGAGATTATTATTCTCAGAATTCTGCTCTTAAAATTTTTGACAAAAAATGCTAGTAAAGCTGCAATAAAAAGTGCAGTAAAATTAAGAAATCTCCAGGGATATTGCAAATACTCCATATAAGGAAGTGTGTCCCAAATAAATTGAGAATAAGAAGTCATAAGAAATAGCGAAAATGGTAAGAGCAACCAAAAGATTATTTCAGTCGTGATTTTTCGTTTTCGAATAAATCTGACACAAAAGAAAATAAATGCAAGGAAAACTAATAAAATATTAAATTTTCCCAATCCAAAACTCAAGCCGTCGACACATCCGGGGATGGATCCACCAAAACCCCAATCACTACTCCAAAACTGGGAGAAACATACAAAATGATCTGGATAGTCTGCACCACCTCCTATTTGTGATGCCACATCAGTATATCGAGATTCTAAAACTGCTGGTAATAGATAAAATGCTGCAAGGAAAAATGAAAGAACTAGCGCACTCAGGATAGAGGCAAGAAAATATTTTTTATTATTTGACCTAATAAAAAAATAAGCTCCGTACGGAATTAAAAATAATCCCACCATGTAAGTGGTTAAATTGTGGGATATTATAACCAATGCAATTGGGATAGAAAATAATACACTCTGTAAAACTGGGATTTTTTTTGTTTTCTGGATTTTTTCATACAGAACGTATATTCCTAAGAAAATAAGGGGCGTAAAAATATATGCAAAATACTCTCCTACAGCACCTCTTACATAAATATTTATAGCGTGGTACGGAAAATACAGATAAAGCACTCCCGCAACAATTCCTCCCAAACTATTGGTAAACCTTCGGGCCAATAAATACATGGAGAAAAATGATCCGACAATCCCAATCCCAAACATTATTTTCGTAGCAAGGAGAGAGTTTTGAAGAATTAGGTTTATAAATCCACCCACATAATATGGAAATGGTGCGTAGAAATTAAATATCGGATACCCATATCCATACCCAAGGTTCTCTACCCATCGAACCGGAAAGCTTCCATCAGAAAGCGCATTTTTCATCTCAAAGACCCGCTCAACTTGCGTATTATCATGGATAGTAAAAAACCCATCCTGCAGTAATGGCAATAGTATCGGGAGTGAAACTGATACTCCAAAAAGAACTATGAAAAGACTAGTAATTTTTTTCATTAGAATTTTAGTAGCGGACGAGAAATATAATATATCAGGATAATTACTGCAATGATACTTATCATATCGGCAATTATTCTCACAAAATCTTCCTGGAACGAAATATATACTCTATCATCGTATTGCTCTAGTTCGAACTCTATAACTCCACGCTCATTTTCATAATTAATCTCTCGCTTCTCACCTTCCACAAAAACTTTCCATCCCGGATAGTAAATCGTATTTACGCGGATAACAGATGGTTCAGCTACCACTGTCTGAAATTCAATAAGATTAGACTTTTCTGAGATATTTGAAACTGCAACACTCCCAGAAATTACTTCAATTTTATTCGTATATCTGCTAGTAGGATTCCTTTCAACCCATTTCGGCATGTATTCATCATGAATGGTAGTAGTCGCTTCATTTGTTGTATAAAACTCTTCCGGGTGATCTGTATAAGAAATAGCCGTGAAATAACTATATGCAGAAATAATAGTTATAAAAACTATAACTATTCCCACGATAATCTTTATTCTATTAAAGAGAATATAACTTATATATGCTGCAAAAAAAGCGGATGCAATAATTACAAGAGACAGTAATCGATATGGAAATTGGATCCATGAAGAATTTATGTTTTCCCAAATAAATTTGCTGAATGAAGAACTAAAAAATAAAGTAAGAATAAAAATTATACTCATTAGAATCACGAATCCGCTATATGGAACTCTATTAAGCTCCTTCTTATAGATCGTAAACAATAAAAACAAAAGACCAACAAAAATTATTAGAGAACCGATCCCTATCAACTGAATGTCTGCAAAATACTCGAATGGATTTGAGATAGACGTTTCTAAAAACTTTGTGTATCGTAACTCAAAAATTGCTGGAATCGTAAAAAATGAAGACATAAGTCCTCCCAGAATTATCCCGGGAAGTGATCTTAAAAAAGACTTTCTCATGAACGCATATAGAGGAATAAGAGGGATGAATAAAACGGCAAGCGTGTTATGAAACAATAAAATTGAAAATACGGAAAGCGCAATCAAGATCGTGCTTGCTTTTTCAATTCCATAAAACGCGAGCGGTAAAACAGAAATAGAAAGTGCCTCACCCAATGATCCCCTCTTATACATATCAAAAAGATGATATGGTGTATATAAATATACAAATGACCCTACAAGAGAATCTATTTTTCCAAACAATCTCCGAAACCAAATGTAGGAAAAAAATGCAGAGAAAACTATAGATAATCCAAATAATATTTTTACTGATTCAATAAATCCAAACCCTACAAAATGAATCACCGAACCTATATATAAATAGCCCGGGTATAAAAAATTGGAAACAGGATATCCATAGCCAAAATTTATTCTTTCCACGAATCGCACTGGAAATTGTCCATCGCGAAACGAATCATAAAAAGCAGAAAGTCGAATTATCAACCAAGAACCGTCATCCGTAGCAATGAATCCTGTATGTATAAATGGTAAAAGCGCAGGAATACAAATAACTATAAGGATTACATAAGGGACTATATATTTTAAGAACTGTTTCATATTTTTCTTCTCAAAATCGCAAATATTATTATAATAGAAACCAATCCAAATGAAATTCCAGAAATCCATATTCCTATGACAAACATTTGTGGCTCATACCGGAATACAACAACACTCTTCCCTTTAGGAACTTCGACTGCACGGAATGAATAATTTGCACGATAGATTTCCCTCTTTTCGTCATTTACGTATGCGCTCCATCCTGGAAAATATGCATCAGATAAAAATAGGAGTCCTGAGCTTTCTGAATCTACTACTAACTCGATCTCATTACCGCTATATTTGTTTATAGTGACCATATTGTCATTTCTCTTATTTTGCGCCTCTATATTGGGTTTTTTTTCGAGAATTATAGTCTGTGACAGATCCATTGTGTCATCGTACAACGCATCTATAATTTTATTACCGTCTCTCAGAAGAATATAATCATTCACAATAAAAGCCCTTGGCAATACATCTTTATTTTCATAAATTTGCAAATCCTGATCATGCCAAACAAGTTCATAGGTATTTTCATCAAATGTCTTATCAAAAGCATGATTATCCTGAGATTTTTTATGATAGACATATTTAACACCAAGAAGGTTCATGAGCCGTTGCCGATAAAAATTATTTTTCAAATCTTCTTCTCCAAACCCTCCGATCAATCTTGCATTTGCTCGCATAATATCTGGAGAAACTTTTCCATCACCTGTCGTAGATAACAGTTCTCCATATCGTTTTATATAAAATGGATCATATCCATCCGTTGAATAAATCTCCTCATAGGTCTGAATATTTGCTGGAATGTTTGCTGATCCATATCCCCAACTCCTATAAAAATCTTGATTTTCCCTAATAAAACTAAGCATAGAATTCTTCGGATATACTGCTTCCTGAGGAGAAAAGGGCGTAAATTTTTGAAAGAAAATAAAAAGTTCAAAAGCAGTAAATGTAATTATGATAACCGTAAATACGATAAGGGAATTTCTAGAATGTCTTCTTAATAGTCTTATATAAATAAATGATGCAACGAGAGCAATTGCTAATACTCCAGTCGGAATTATCATATTACGAAGCGAAGTTTTTATATCCTGAAACCATGAATACTCGATAAATAAAATTGGTGAAACTAAGACAAAAAACCATATAGAAAAAACTATTGAAGTTAAAATCCCTGCAGAAATAAGGAAATATCGCACTCTTCTCTCTTCTAATATCCTATTAAATCCAAATGCTGCCAGTACGCTTCCGGAAAATGCAAAAACAAATATAAGTCGTGTTGGAACAGAAGTGCCAATTATCGGTGGAATATAGAGAGAATACATAAATTTTGTAATAATCGTATCGAACGTAATAAGAAAAACAGCAAGCATTGCTATCATAAAAAACCATACATACCGATTTCTATTTCGCACAACTGCATATAATGCGAAGAAGAACGGGATAATTCCGAAATATATTGCCCGTTCTATATAGGTGCCTGTTGGCCAATAGTTTCTCGTCACAGGACTTCCAAAAAAATCTGGAAACAATACAGAAATAGAGTGATATTGTGGAATAAGAAACCCCACTAAAATTTCTAAAACATATTCAGATCGAGACGATGCAAGAAATATCTCTATTGATGGAAGGGTCTGCATTGCAGAAAGAAAAAGTGAGAAAGCATAAATACTTCCTATTGTTAAAAACCTCCTGAAAAAAAAGCCTTTATAAAACGCAATTAACACAAACAGAGCAAAGATAAAACTAAATACATATACATATAATGAAATCTGGAAATGTCCTGCAAAAACACAGAAAGATAAAAGCATTGATAAAATTACTGATTTGAGAAGTGAAGGTTTTTCGAACAAATGCAATATTAGCCATAATATCAAGGGCAGCCAAATAAGCGCATGCACCATATTTCCATACTGCATCCAGACCACTAAAAAGGAGGAAAAAGCAAAAGCTATCCCGCCAAATAAACAACTACTAACGTGTAATTTTAACTTTCTAAGAAATAAGTAAGTAAAAAATCCTGCCAAAATAGGCTGAAGAATAATAAATATTGACCACGCCAAGACAAATGGAAGAATAAAAAATAAAATATTAAATGGATAAAACGTTCCTGACTGAATTGCTGCAATATGCGGTGTGCCAGAAAAATTATACGGATTCCAGAGTGGGAATTCAAAGCTTTTCAATATCTCGATAGAAAAAAACTTCCATGGGTACAACTGCTCCACTACATCAATATTTTGTGCTTTATGTGGAAAGCTCCCAGGTGCATAACCGATAAACGAATATGAGTTATATGGAGCATAATTTCCGACTAATAAATCGCCTGGAAACGGGACTTGACCCTGAAAAACCGCTTTATAGAAAAATAAAACCGTTACAAAAATAAAGATAATAAGTGCAAGAAAAGTGCTTCTTTTAACCATATAACTACTGCAAAAACTTGTATAATCCAAGTGTCGTTATCCCATCCCCTTTTCTATATTCACGTATCTTTTCTATTGGCCACGTATCTGGTGCATCACCTGGATACCTACACTGCGGGCAAGGTTGATAAAATACCACATATACATCTTTTTCAGCATCTAACAATTCTCGTGGAGGATTATCTTCAATAGGCCAATACCCTCTCACTTCAATATTTGAATTCTCATTTAAATATATTTCGTAAGAATATGGCATAAGACCAAATGTTCCCTGCGTTGCGATAATAATCTGCTTATTACGCGCTTCATTCTCAAAAAATTCTATTGACTCTTTTACCCCTCCGCCTGCCGGCCATCCATTTATCAACTGTTCACGATCAAGGACTGGGATGGGAGCATCCTGAAAATTGATAAGAATCATATAGTTTGTATAAATCGGATACATAAAAAATGCGATTATAATAAATCCAATAGCAATTTTACTTTTTACAACTTCAACAAGTTTCAAAAAGCCAACTGCAACAAGCGGTAAGAGTGGCAGTGTCATAAAAAATAAATAACGTGGATAAATCGTTTTCCCAAACAATATTAAAGCACTCACTGGAAGCAAGAACCATAAAAGTAAAATAATTTTCTCTCTATACAACGATTTAACAGAAAATGAAAAAAACATTGCCAGAATGAATGGAACACTAAAGTAGATCACAAACCAGTCAAAAATTCCCCTGAGGTTACTGATAAAATTAGCAATCTTTATATCCAACGAAAATCGCAACCATTCTGAAACTGGATATACAAATATAGAATTCTTCTGTTCAATAATATGAAAAAAGGGTGATAGTCTAAGGATTGCATATATTGCATTTGCCAAAATAATAGAAACTACCAAAAAGACAGTGAATTTCAAGGCGTTTACCTTAAAAGCCCTTTTTCCAAAATCTAGCAACAAATATAAAAATGGCATCATATAAATGGATAGAAATCCTGAAGACTTAGTAAGCACTGCTCCACCCAATACAAATCCTAAAATCATCGCGATATCAAGTCGCATTTTTTTTACAAGTAAAATTTGAAAATACAATGCCCATATAAAAAACATTGCGAGAAGCGACTCATACAATGCTAATCGATCATAGATGAGCGCGAATGGATATATAAGATACAAGAAAGCCGCAAATAATGAAACTTTTATATTTTTGAAAATAAGCTGGGTAAGAAAAAAAACTCCTACTAATGCTCCAAATCCAGCAAGCACAGAAACTAATCTCCCTGCAAAGAGCGGGTCATCAAAAAAATGCATAAACGCCATCTGCAACCACACAAATAATGGCTGCTTTCCATCAGTTAGTGATATGAAGCGCCAATTCGCATCGTTATATGCAATCTGTGACCATCGAGTATAAATCGCCTCATCAGTAAAGATCGGCAATTGCATAATACTTACAATTCGACTGACAAAGTATGTAAGGGAAATGATGAGAAAAGAAACTACCGCAAAACGATACTTTCTTAAATTTATCATTATCTTATTAAATAAATTCATTTTATCTTTGTCTTATATAAATAGTAAAAAATAATTCCTATCAAAATCCCAATCACGACCAAGGTATTTTTTATCGCAACGATTTGCACAGGCCAACTTCCATTATAGAGAAATGGTACATATGAAAACAGGACCACGAAAGAAACTGCAAGAAGCAAACTTTTTATAAATTTGTTATCTGAGAATGAAATAAATGGTGCAACAAGCAACAAATACCAAGGCTGGAATTCAGGGTTTTTATTTTGTCCCGACGCAACAGACGTAATCACAACTGCAAGAATCCCCAACGCAATCGTAAACTGCATCAAGCTCCTATCAGAAAGTTTTTTTATAAATAATTTTGCAATATATATAGGAAGGAAAATAAAAGTTGCATATTTTATCCCTACTGATATAAAAAATCCCATAAGAGAGAATGTATGTCTTTTTGTAAATAAAAAATAAAAAGACATCACTGCAAAAAACATCATTACGATCTCATTATGAGAAGAAACTAATCCTTCAATTAAAATCAATGGATTCAATGCGAAAAGCGCAATAGAAAAATTTGTATTTTTCATTTTTAAATGAGCAGCCAATTTCCCGATAAAAAACGCTGTCCCGAGAAATGCTAATGTTCCTACGATCTTAAATAGTGCAAAGCTAAGCGCAAATATCTCATGGGAAACAAATGTTATCGGTGCCGTTATCCCAAGCCATACTGGACCATACGGATATACTCGATGTGTTGAACGCATAAACGAAAGCATGGGATCTGTTGCAAAATCTAGAGGACGAAACTCATACGGATTCTGACCATAATGCGATACTATCCTCGCATCAAAAATATAATTAAATAAATCATATGAAAACGCATTATATGAAGGCGTAAGAATAACTGCGACCAAAATAATAATCCACCACAATGATTTTTTAGATATTTTATTTTTTGAAATTGCAAAAAGCGTTATGATAAATAAAATAGATAAATAGAAAATTATTCCGATATAAAGATACGCGGAAAGTGGCCGGTTAAACCATCCAATGTATTGGAATGATTTTTGGACTTGCTGAAAAATAGACGCTTGAGAGAACGTAAGCGACAGATCAACTTGCGTAAATGAATATAAAAACAAAAATATTCCCCCAAGGAGCCACAAGGGGAAAAGGGTTTTATGTATCATACATTAATTATAAACACCGGAAAGAATATTTTTCTTGATGCGAAATAGTTCAAAAACTCCCTCAATAGAATCTTTTATCGGGCTCACCCGACGTGTTTCAACATAAAGCCAGGTAACAGGAATTTCTTTGATCTTATAACCCTTGCTCTCCGCAATATATAAGAGCTCAATATCAAATCCTGCAGTGACAGATGATCCTCTTATCGCTTTGAATCCATTATGGACCTTGTTTACTTTTTTGAATATATCTTTTGCTGCATCTTTCGTAAATAACTTAAATCCGCACTGCGTATCTTTTATATTAGGGATTCCCACGATAGCCGAACGCAAGATTACCATGCTTTTTGCCATTATTTTTCGAGTGAATGGTGCACCTCTCCTCTGTCCTTCACGAGATCCGATAATCACATCATACCCCTTCTTCACCTGTGGCAATAACTTTTCAATTTCCTCAATCGGTGTTGCCTGATCCATGTCTGTAAATAACACATAATCTCCTTTTGCTTTTAGAACCCCTTGCGTCACTGCCCCTGCTTTCCCACTATGCTTTCCCTCAATAAGCTTTATTTTTTTATGTTTTTTTATAAAATGTCCTACATATTGCCTACTTCCATCTGTACTCCCATCATCTACTACAATTATCTCGAAGTCATACTTTTGACCTGATAAATAACTCAGAACTTTTGTGAGAGTTCCCTTTTGAAGATTCGCCATTTCGTTATACGAAGGGATAACTACAGAGAGGAGGAATGGCTTCATGAAAATCATTATACTAAATTATCAGAAATAGCGAAATAAAACACAAAAGAAAAGTTGACTTACTTGCTATCTTAAGTTGAAATACGCTAGAATACACCATTACTAATCTTAGGTTTTGGCCCCATCGTCTAGAGGCCTAGGACACTTGGTTCTCATCCAAGAAACCGGGATTCGAATTCCCGTGGGGTCACACCAGGTTAAATAACCTCCAGGTTACTTAACACGATTTTTAAGACATTTTTAAACCAATATGTTTGAGAGTCCAACTTTTCAGCAATACTGATACTTTCTTATGTCGATATATTTTTCTAATAAATAAAAATAATAAATCACCAACTACTACATAGATCACATGGATAAGTATGTACGCACATAAATAAAAAAACTCTCATTAACCATAGATAGAAAAAAATACTATGCCGATAAACTGGCTATTTGTAATTAACAATAAAGCTCATTAAAATTAACAAAGTACATGATTACTTCTATGAAATCTTCTCGAGTAATCTTTATAAAGATTTTATTATTAGGAGCTGTTTTATTATCGCTATCTGTCTTCCTGCGCTCTGCAACTCTCGATCTCTATCCTGACTATAATACGTATTACTACGGAACTGTAAACTTAATAAATACTGATAACCCATACATAACTACAGAGAGCATGTTTGCGGCCTTCATATATCCTCCCTTTTCTCTAATTTTTTTTACTCCATTCACGCTATTTCCATATAGTGTTTCAGAAAATGTGTTTACATTTTTTTCAATAACATGCTTCTTTGCTTCGATAGTAATATTATTCAAAATATTTGAGATTCGCATATTAAACATTTTTGGGTTAGTACTTATTATTTTATTGTTAAATTTTTTCCCCGTAAAATTTACTCTCGGAATGGGGCAAATTAACAACATCATATTACTATTAATTACTTTATTTTTATACTTTTATTTAAAAACAAAAGATGAATTAGCTGGGATATTTTTATCCATTGCCCTATCTCTGAAGATCTTCCCAATTCTCCTAATTGCATTCTTAATAAGAAGCAAACGATGGAAAATTATTTTCTCAATTATATTATCAATTATTGCACTATATACGATCTCTTATTTTTATGTAGGACATACAACATTTTTCTATTTTTTTGAAACAACATTACCATCAATTATAGGATCCCAGGCAGATGCTTATTATAACCAGTCGTTTTCAGCGTTTTTAAACAGGGCTATAGATAATCCACTTCTGACCCGATTCATACTAATTATTAGTGGAATTATTTTATTCTCAACCTCAATTATAGCTATTCTCAAACAGAAAAATGCCGACACTTTCCTAGAGCTTTTGTGTATATCAAACCTTATAATATTAAACTTAATTTTTAACTCAATAGCATGGCAACATCATTATGTTTGGACTATAATTCCCCTCCTTGCAACACTATTCTACATAAAGCAAAACAGAATTAATATGAAATATGTTACCATTCTTGCACTTAGTTTTTTACTTATAGCAATAAACCTCAAAGACCCTCAAGCATTTCCGGTACTTATTCGATCGCACGCATTATATGGAGCAGTAATTCTCTACTGCCTCCAATTATATCTTCTCTTCCAGAGTCAAAAAGATTCGAAACGATAAAAATCCGCCCTGCGCACTACTTACACTATCCTCACTGAAGTCTCTCTGAAACCATATACGAAAAAGCTACACTTACAAAATAATGGAAGGGGGTGAAACTATGAAATTAACAGCATTTGCGACAACCATCGGGGCATTTGTCCTTCTACTTGGAATATTAGGGCTCATCAGTGGAGAAGGACGGATGATGGGAGAGATGAATATCGATATCGTTCTTGATATTTCTCGAATTGCATTAGGAGGATTCCTAGTATATGCAGGATTACAATCTGCTGAACTTTCTAGAACCGCCTTAATGACATTTGGGATAGCATATCTCGGAATGTTTTTAGTAGGGCTTCTTGACCCTACGCTTCTCGGTCTCGCACCCAGCGGACTAGGTACAATCGATCAGATTCTCCATCTCGGAGGTGGAATTGCGGGAGTTACGCTCCCTTATCTCATACACGAACACAAACGTGAGGGGGCTCTCATCTAAATCAAGCAGATATATAAACGCCTTGCAGAAATGTGAGGCGTTTATGGAAAGGAGAATTAGAGTTTTGGCGAATCTTTACGCTTCTTAATTTTAGAAAGAGTATATTTAATTCGTTTATCCAGATCAATATTTTTTATCCGGGCAAACCGAATAATAGTAACAAGTATATCTCCAAGCTCCTGCTCGTACGTTTCATCATTCTGAGCAGCTATATTCGTTTTTTTACGTCCATGCTCTGCTAAATATGCTCGGGCCATTTCACCAATCTCCTCCACTAACGATAAAATCAATATTGATCCAAACTCTTTCGAGCTTTTTAAATCACTATCAATTTCTTCGAGTTCACGAAAATATCTCCCAAAAGGAGTAACTATTTTTTTTCGTTTCGTATCTGCCATAACTGTTTCTATTATAGAGTAAAACCTCCGAATGTGAAAGGCAGGAAATCCTATATCCTAATTTAGCTACAAGAAGCATTAATAAAATACTGTAGGAAAATTGTAAAGAATTAAAAAAAACTACTCGCTAATATCCACACTACCGATCTGCTCAAGTTCTTTCACAAGCTTCTTCTTATTCGTTACATCTTCAAAATGAACTTTGGCATGATTTGCCGTCATCAATCCATTCAATATATTCCTAATCTTCAATGCATCATTTTTATGCAAATAAGAAACTGTCAGCGGAGGGTTAAATTGGTCTGTCTTTAGTAACAAAGTCGCAAATAATGGTCCAGAAACCACTTCAACATTCTTTAGATCTTCATGGTTTATGGCATCAACACGCTCAGAATTTAGAAATTCTCTGGTAACAATACTTATCTTCTGATAATCAACGATAACCGTATCGGGAAATAGTACAAAAGGGAAAACCGTTTTTGCCTTATAAAGCGTTCTATCTGATGCCTTTCTCAGCTCCTCAAGAGACGAAAGGACTTTTTCTTCCCGAGATTTATCTTCTTTTTTCCCTGTATTGATTACAACGCTCTGCCCATTGTGTAATTCAGATCCCGCTACCTGATTCATAGAGACATTATACTTGTCTCAGGTAAGAAATGGGTAAGTTAGTCGGCAGCAATCGGCTGGGGAGTTTTCAGCTTCGGCTCTTTTTCGCCCCTTATCTGCTTTATCCCTTCAATAGATTTAGTGAGTGCTTCTTTGAGAACTTCATCCATGTGAGATGCAAATACGAACCGGAGATCCTTCAGTACATCTTTTGGAACATCTTCAAGATCTTTTTTATTTTCCTTTGGTAATATTAGCGTTTTAATTCCAGCACGATGCGCTGCAATTACTTTCTCTTTTACTCCACCAATTTCCAAGATTCTCCCTCTGAGCGTTACCTCTCCGGTCATCCCTACCATCCGATTTACTGGAATCTTTGTTAAAGCAGACACTATCGCGGTAGTTATAGCGCCACCAGCTGAAGGTCCATCTTTTGGTACAGCACCCTCTGGTACATGAACATGAACATCAATATCCTTATAGAAATTTTCATCAAGGCCGAATTTATTTGCCCGAGATCTAATATAAGTCATTGCTGCCTGACAAGACTCCTTCATCACATCTCCTAACTGACCAGTAAGTACAAGTTGCCCTTTTCCAGGCATAAGTGCTACTTCGATAAATAGGATTTCTCCTCCAACCTCTGTCCATGCAAGTCCTGTAGACATTCCGATCTCATTCTTCTTTTCAGCAAGCGTTGAACTAAATTTCTCTGGTCCAAGTAGTTTTCGGACATTTCTTTCTGTAATAAGAACTTTTTTCTTCTTTCCCTCAGCAACACCACGCGCTATTTTCCGGAACACCTTTGCAATCTCTCGTTCAAGACTCCTTACCCCAGACTCTCTCGTATAACGCTGGATAATATACTGAAGCCCCTTATCGCTAATCTCAGCATTTGCAGACTTCAGGCCATTTGATTCGAGCTGCTTTTTGACCAAATATTTCTTCGCAATATGAAATTTCTCATCGCTCGTATATCCTGCAAAATTTATAATTTCCAATCTATCACGAAGCGCTGGAGGAATAGTGTGCAGCATATTAGAGGTTGTAACAAACATTACATCTGATAAATCAAACGGAACCTCAAGGTAGTGATCTGAAAACTCACCATTCTGTTCAGGATCAAGCGCTTCAAGAAGCGCAGATGATGGATCTCCACGATAATCAGCTCCTACTTTATCAATTTCATCAAGCATGAATACAGGGTTATTTGTTTTCGCGTCTTTAATTCCCTGAATAATCCTCCCTGGCATTGCACCCACATATGTTCTCCTATGACCACGGATCTCAGCCTCATCTCGAATTCCACCAAGTGACATCTTCACAAACTCCCGCCCCAAAGCTTTTGCAATACTCTTCCCAATAGAGGTCTTTCCGACTCCAGGAGGCCCGTTAAAACAAAGAATCGGACCTTTCATTTTTCCTGAAAGCTTATGGACTGCAAGATATTCAATTACTCGTTCTTTTACTTTACTTAAACCGTAATGCCCCTCATCGAGAATTCTCTCTGCTTCTTTCAATGACGTTTTGTTTTTCGTTTTTTCACTCCAAGGAAGAGACACGAGTGTTTCCAAATAATTTCTAATATATCCTGATTCAGGATTATAAGGAGTAAGTTGCTGAAGTTTTTTTAACTCTTTTCTCGCCTTTTCTTCTACATCTTCAGGCATCTTTGCTTTTCTAATTTTATCTAAAAGTTCCTTTACTTCTCCTGCCTCATCGCTCTCACCCAATTCTTTTTCAATACTTTTCAAGCGCTCACGCAGTATCGCATCTTTTGTCGATTTCTCTAATTTCTCCTGTGTTCTATTTGCGATCTTACGCTCAAGCTCCAAAACCTTCACCTCGCGAGAAAGATATTCTGACACTTTTTCAAGTCGCTCTTTTACATCAAACGTCTCCAAGATTTCTTGCCGTTCGCCCCCTTTAATATCAAGTGTAGATGCGATTTGATCCGCAAGCTCTGCAGGACTAATCTCTGACATAATATTCATAAATACGAGAAAATCTGCCTGCTTTCCTAAGCTCAATGACTTCTTGAATAAAGATGTAATATGATTCATCAAAGCAGTTATCTCATCGCTCTGATCAGACGGTTCATCAACTTCGTCAATAATCGCTTCGAGATACTCAGATGATTTGTTGAAGCTCACAATTCGTGCACGAGAGATCCCTTTTACGAGTGCGTTTACCTCTCCATCACTCCGAATCATTCGCTCAATATGTGCGACAGTCCCTACTTCATAAAGATCTGTTAATTCTGGATTATTTTGACGAGGATTCTTCTGGAGTACAAAACAAACTAAGCGCTCTCCAGTAAATGCATTTTCCAGTGCCGCAAGGCTCTTTGGCCTCCCGAAAGTAAGGATAGATTCTGTATGAGGAAAAACTATTCCATCTCGAATTGGGATTACTGGTACATTCTGTAAATTAGAATCTGGGCGTTTTGGTATCATGGATTAGCAGTGTAACAAATGCTTTGCTAACTGTCAAGCATTTCTCGTGCGCCCAGTGTATAGAAAACACCCCTATATGTCAATATCTATTTTACGAGATTTGAGGCGAAATTGTTCATACAGTCTCTATGAATTGCTCAGAGGCATTTTTTCATATCACCTGCAACAAAGAACTATAAAAATATCAGGATATCCATCACTGTTGCATATCCAAAAGACAATTCTGTATGATAGGATTGCCCTTTATTCTAGTTACAAAAAGGGTCTAGTTATAAAAAAATGGATCCAGATTATTATTCAAGGAAAATGAAAACATTTTCCTTTATAAAGCTTTATTCTAAAATTGCCCTTCTTGGGATTGCCCTTCTTTTTAGCTCTGTCACAATCATCTTCGCCATTGAATGGACTTCTGGTAACAATTCAGAAGAAAATCCTCCACCGAGAACTCCTGGCAATTTAGGCGAGGTTCTTGCAGTAACTGATTCAGAGACTGCAGGAGGTGTAACGTTTAGCATACCTACCAACTTCACTGCTGCCACATTATTTGAGTCAGATGTTACTATTGAACAAAATACAAACCTAAATGGTGATCTTTATTATAGAGGGGAACTCGTAGATCTTGGCCTTATTAGTGAAGGCCTCCAGATTGATACAGAATTACTCACGAGTGTTTTGATCGGCGGGCCTGGTATTACCATAGAAGGTGATGATACGCTTGAAATTAGCAATACTGGAGTACTCTCTGTAAATGGAGAAACCGGAGATCTTACTATCCCAATAGTCAATCTTGAAGAAATAAATGAACTACTCGGTGATCAGAGTATTTTTAAAAATATCCTCGTTCCCGACGGACCAATCATCACAGCAAGCTCCAATAATGATTCACTTACCTTTATACCAGGAACTGGAATTTCACTATCATCAAACCCAATAACAAAAAGCATTACAATCTCCAGTAATGTTGGAACCGGAATGATTAGTCATATTGTTGGTACTGATAAACAAATATATGCAGAAAGAGTTGGGAGTGTGTATTCACTCTCCTTACCACAAAATATAGACACTGGTGCAATCGTAAAATTCTCACAGATACTTCTAGAAAATCCAACAGATTCGCTACAATCACTTTCACTAAATTCAAACGGAAGAATCGAGGCTCTCAATGATACAGATCTCTATGTAGGCGGCACAAGTACCGGGAGCGTAATATTAACTTCAAAAGGAACTCAATCACTATTAATTGATGGGGCTGACTTAACTGCCAACGGCTCCTTAAAAGGAGTAACGGATTTTAGCGCATCAGGAGAAATCGAACTTACCTCATTAGGCAATGGAATTGTCCAAGCACTGGGATACAAACTAACTAGTGGACCAATCGACCTCTCAAGCAGCAATCACGTATCAGGAATCCTATCTTCTTCATATGGGGGCACAGGTACAGACAAAATCCCAACAGATGGTCAAATTCTTATTGGGAGTGGCTTAACAGGAGAATACGAACCGAGAAGTCTATCTACTGGCAATGGGCTCTCTATTACGCGAGCTCCTTACTCACTCACGATAACTAATACCGGTGTAACAAAAATTGCTGGTGGCGTGAGACATATTCTCGTGAATGGCTCATACTCACCAACTGGGCTCACTGGTGACATTCTCCTAACACTCCCACAAATACTTGACACTGTCGCATCTCCCACATTTGAAAGCCTCAAGCTTGCATCCTCTGAGAATATGCTCACATTTAGTTCCGGTTCTGAGAACGTGGCATACCTTACTCTGGAAGAGCTTAATGGTAATAGAAGTTACCAATTTCCCGATGCCTCCGGCACAATCTGTCTCACAACCGGAAACTGCGCTACTGCGGGAGGAGGATTAATCGGTCTTGGAACGGCAAATTTTATCCCGAAATATGATACTCCTGGCATATTAACCCCTTCGCTTATTTACGATAACGGAACAAGTGTTGGAGTCGGCACATCATCACCACTTGCTGATGTAGTATTAGATGTGCACGGTGCAATTCGAATCGGCGAAGGAGAAGGTTCCGGAGACATCCTAAACACAACAGCTTCAACCACAGGTCCCGGCTCAAGCCTCTATTGGGGAAACAGGATCATTTGTGACTCAAGCGGTAATTGTATCGGTGAAGATGGTGGTGTTATCAGCAATGGAACAGATAACTACCTCCCAATATTTGGTTCAAACGGACAATCTCTCAATAACTCACTTATCTATGACTCAGGAAGTGCTATCGGTATCGGAACAACATCACCTTCAGGGTTCATTTCTATCTCCGGAGATACAGGGTCATCAGCATTATCTATAAATCAAACTGATTCATTAAAAAACATCCTTACTGCGTCAGCTTCTGGGCAGAGCAGAATGGTGCTAACCGGTGCTGGAAACTTGAATCTCGCAAGCGGTGTCTATCAAAATCAAGGACTATCAGGAGTTTCAGTTGAAGGGTATTCTTGCGTCACAACGAGCGGAGGGATTGTTACAGGCAGTGGTTCGTGTCCGGTCGACCCCTCTGCCAGCTTATGGGATTCGCAAAGCACTCTCTTATTCGCAAAAGATACCACGCAAAACCTTGCAATAGGCGGATCAACCGTGAACAATGCTAAGTTTACGATTACCAATATCAATTCAGGTGATCCGACAATCTGGCTAAGACAATCTCCGACACGAACGCTATCCCTCACTTCAAGCGGAACTATCCGGACAGTCAATGATGATAGCATCACTCTTGATTCAGGGGAAAATATAGTCTTGGACGCGGATGAAGACATTGTACTCAGTCCTGGAAGTGGACAAATCATAACAAGTGGGAAATTCATTTCACTTAATAATGAGGACATTTCTTTTGAGGCAGCATCAAGCCTACTTGTTAAAGCAGGTGGATATAATATGATGCAAGTTTCTGGAGGTGGTGTTGGCATAAATACGAGCTCATTAAAGGGTATATTAACAGTAAAGGAAAGCTCAAGCTATCCTACATCAAGTGATCCGGGGGGTGGTGGCCCTCCTGATGACAATTTAATTTCAAATCCTGCAGATAGCGACTTTTCATCTAATACAGGGAATTGGGATTTGGGATCAGGACTCTCTATCGCTGATGGGTTACATTTTTCAACCGGAACTAGCGCAGTAGCAACGCTCGATAATCAATATATGGGAAACTACATACAGGGAGGTATCGCATATACGGTAACCTTTGAAGTGGTTTCTCTTGAGTACAGAGGTAGCATCAATATTCAACTTGGTCCAAATGCGTCGAGAATCATTAGTCTAGATGACCGTGTCGATACTCCTGGTACGTATGGTACGCTTAATTTTTTCGGGAATCCTATGCCGATAACCCCTTCAGGAGCTGCAAGCCTAAGTCTGGGTATCTCATCTCTAGCAGGAGGACAATTCAAGGTTGAGATAACAAATGTCCGAGTTACTTCAACATCGATTACCCCTGAACCACCCCCTCCGCCACCACCTACACCATCAAATGCAGGTTTCGTGTTGGAGAGCAGTGATGGTGGTGCATCTCCCTTCGAGATGAGAGCAGGAGGAAGCGGATTGTTTAATACATTTGTCGGATATTCTGTAGGAAGTTTGAACGAATCCGGAATCAATAATGCCGGATTCGGAGCGAATGCTCTGCTCAGCGGTTCAACTGCCGCGAGCAATAGTGCTTTTGGAGCAAATGCGCTCGCATCAAACGTAGACGGTGACTCTAATGTCGCAGTAGGGTATAACGCCGGGTATCATTTGGCAGGAGGATCAGGGAACATCTTTATAGGACCCAATGCCGGAGCATCAAGTTCAGCCACGTTCTCAGACCAATTATATATCGCGAATACTGCCGGAAGCCCACTGATTTGGGGTGATTTTTCAGAAAAAATGGTTGGAATTAACCTCTCGACTCCTACATCTGCCAATAATACGCTAAGTATTGCCGGAAGCTTATGTGTCACCGAAACTGGTATCTGCGCCTTAAATGCTACGGGGACTATCTATACTGAAAATACTGTAGTCACAGGAGCTGACCTTGCAGAAAACTATGTATCATCACAAGCCCTCCAACCAGGAGATGTTGTAAGTATGGCAGATAATGGAAATTCACAGGCAATAGTAAAAGCAAGGGATGGATCAAGCACACTACTTGGAGTTATATCTACAAAACCTGGCGTGACGCTAAACTCAGAAGCAGAAACAGACTCTATCCATAAATATATTTATCCGGTTGCCCTGAGTGGACGAGTCCCAACAAAAGTAAGCACCGCAAATGGAGAAATTAAAACTGGCGACCCTTTGACGATCGGAGAAACACCTGGAGTTGCAGTAAAAGCAACTTCCTCAACATATATAGTTGGACGAGCACTTGAAGGATACTCAGAATCTGAAATTGGTACAATTACGATTTTTGCAAATGCCGGATGGTACTCTACCCTAAAAATAGATCAAGCAGGCAATCTTATACCAAACAACAACACGCATCTTGCAGGAAATAACACTCCTATCCTGCCATTAACAAAGCTTGGAAATGCATTTGAAGATCTCGAAACAAAAACCATAAATAGCACTACAGGCATTGAGTCGCGCGTTACTCTCATCGAGGAAAAACTCAACAAATTAGAGGATCAAAACGAGATTTTGAATCAAATCCTGGATTCAGAATTTGAAATAGCATCTGACAGCTCTCAAATATTTACAAAAATTAAAGGATTACAGCTTGACACTATTACGCTTACTGAATCGCTCCAAATCGGCTCCATCATTATAAATGCTGCAGAAAACAGCATAAACACAATCGACAAACCGCTTCAACTACAATCTGAAAGCCAAGAGAACGTAGAATTTTTTAAAGGAGCTATTACCCTGAATGAAAATGGGGATATTGTTACAAAAGGCACCCTTAAGGCACAAAAGATCGAAATTGAAACGACAGATGAAGAAAATGCCTCATTAGGAGTTGGGAAAATTCCAGAAGGAGAATCTGCTGCAATAATAAACACAAAAGCAGTCACAGAAAAATCAAATATATTTATCACTCCTAAAACTCTCTATGAAGGAGTACTGGCAGTTACAGAGCAAAAGGATCAAGAATACTTCAAAGTTGAAGTAGAAAAAGCAGGAGAAGAAGAAATATTCTTCAACTGGTGGATTATAAACTAATTAAATTATGTCTCAGCTAAAAATGCGTCTCTCACATACACTCCTCAGTTTCTCACTGGTAGGCTTACTCTTCCTAGTCTTTGCCACCCATGCCTATGCAGCAGTATCTTATGGAATCGCAAATCGAATACTTATCGATGGAAATGATATACGAACTGGAAATATTATCTCCTCGAAAGGAACTGGCGGTTTTATGCTTAGTAGCGCACCTTACGATCCTGCAATGGTAGGAGTAGTGGCTGAAAATCCCGCCATACTTATCCATATCGGTGAAGAGGGTGGTAGATTCCCTGTTGTATCAACCGGTAACGCATATGTAAATGTATCGCTTGAAAATGGAGACATTCAAGAAGGCGACCCTATCACAACATCCTCAATACGAGGAGTCGGAATGAGGGCAAGCAAGTCAGGATATATTATCGGTAATGCTACCGAAGATTTCTCAAGCTCAAACAAAGATGAGGTTCGACCGATCAATGTAGCTATCAACATTCGTTACCAAAATCCTAAAATAACAGTACAGTCAAAGCTCTCTGATATCTCCAATCTTTCAGCTGCAGCACTTTCCGAAGAGCCCTTAACAGTCTTTAAGTATGTTGTTGCAGGAATAGTTATTGTTCTCTCATTCATCATTGGCTTTTTTACTTTTGGGAGAATTGCCGCACGAGGTGTGGATGCCCTTGGAAGAAATCCACTAGCTATTAAAAGAATTGGATTTGGCATCGCCTTAAATGTTATCATTACAGTAGTCATCGTTGTCTCGGGAATCGGCATTGCAGTCGTTATTCTAAGAATTTAAAATGGTTATTATTCTGCCTATTATTATAAGTATTATCTGTGCAATAGCACTTTTTGCCTTTTGGCAAAAATTGAGAAAAAAGGAAAAAAAGATTAAAAGAATCGAGGATAGACTCCACCGACACTCCGCAAAGACTATGGAGCTCGTTCATCAAAATTCTGAAAAGCTTTTGCGAGAATCATTAGAAAAAGCCACTAAGATTATTAAAGAAACGAAATCAGTTAAAGAACTGAACGAAAAGAAACTACAAGATATTCTTAAAGAAACCTCTCAAAAACACGCCAATATTCTCACATTACAATTAAATGAAATTTCAGAAACATTTGATGCAGAGTTCGAAAATCTTGAAAAGAAATACGAAAAACAAGCAGAAAAAACCATTAGCAAAATGGAATCCACTGGTAAATTAGGAATTTCAAAACTTCAAAAAGTTCTTGATAGACAAACTATTTCCCTGGAAAATTATCTAAAATATAAAGTTGACCTGGAGTTTGAAAAAGCCCAAAAAGAAATTAAAGACTACAAGTTAAAAGAAATGAAAAAAGCTGATGAGTCAATCAAGAACTTAATTAAAAAAATTGCAACTGATCTGCTTGGGAAAAGCATTCCAGTAGATGAACACGAAAAATTGATCCTTGCCTCGCTGGAAGAAGCAAAAGCTGAGGGACTTTTTTCTGACCATGAATGAAAATAAATATCTGCCTATCTTAGAAATACTTTACACAAAAAAACAAGCTGACAAACTTAATACTCAAATAGAAGAGTTTATAGCAAGTCTTTATAAAAATGAGAAAAATATGCAAAGAATTCAAAAAATATTCTCATATGAATTCACTGAAGCCCTCCTCGATGCGATCAAAAACGAAAAAATATCTCTCAATAATCATGAAAAGTTGAGGACCTATCTTACAAATATTCGAGAAGAAATTTCTCAAATTCCCGTAATCGATCTTACTATCGCAATAGACCCTACCCATCAACAGATTAAAAAGATTGGTAGTTGGATTACCGCTAATTCAAAGGAGAAATATCTCCTGAATATACACGTTAACCCTAAAATAATAGGAGGAATTCAGATTGGGATAAAAGGGACATTCAAGGATAAATCCTTAAGAAAACAGCTCGCTGAACTACCCCTAAGTTTATGAAAAATTTTGCACATTTCTTAGAAAAAACTGGTGAGTATGGTATCGTAAAAGAACTTAAAGCATCCATTGTTAAAGCTACAGGAATCCCAAAGGCGAAACTCCACGAGCTAATTCTTTTCGAATCGGGGAAGCTCGGTGAAGTGTTCTCAGCAAACAGAGAGGAAATTGAAATTCTTACATTTTCTAAAGAGCCGGTAGCAGTGGGAGAACGAATAGTAAGAACTGATACGATGATCTCTGTACCTGTCGGGAAAAATCTTCTCGGCACAATTATCGATCCTCTCGGAGAGGTATATCCGATTATTAAAAACTTTACTCCTCCGAAAGAGCGGAGAGAGATTTATGTGGAGGCAGGAAAAATTGATGTACGAGCAACAATAAACAAGCCTCTTCTTACTGGAGTAAACCTCGTAGACATCCTCATCCCGCTCGGAATGGGACAAAAAGAGCTGGTAATCGGAGATCGTAAAACAGGTAAAACGTCATTTGCCCTCAGCACAATCGTGAACCAAATTAAGCACAACAACACTATTGTTATCTACGCTGGAATTGCGAGGAAAACTCACGAAATTAAAAGGCTATACAACTACTTTATTGAAGAAAAAATTATGGATAAGGTCATCATTGTCACATCCAACTCCCAAGATTCACCAAGTCTTATCTATCTTACCCCATACTCTGCTATGACAATTGCTGAGTATTTTAGGGACCTCGGGCAAGATGTATTGGTTGTGCTTGATGATCTTTCTACCCATGCAAAATTCTATCGAGAATTATCTCTAGTAGCAAAGCGCTTCCCAGGACGAGATTCCTATCCCGGAGATATTTTCTATGCTCATGCAAGGCTCCTAGAACGTACAGGGAACTTTATACAACCTGAAAAAGAACCTGTTGCGATCTCATGTCTTCCAATTGTCGAAATTGTTGAAGGAGATTTGGCCTCATATATCGCAACGAATGTCATGGGAATGACTGATGGGCATATTCTTTTTGATAGTAGTGCATTCCATAATGGACGTCGCCCAGCAATCAACTCTTCACTCTCTGTGACTCGTGTCGGAAAACAGGCCCAATCATCGCTCAGAAGAGAAGTCACCCAGCGCCTTACTGCATTTCTTGCAGAGTATGAAAAAATGCAAAACTATTCATATTTTGGTGCAGAACTTTCTGACAAAGTGAAAGATATTCTCAAAACAGGAGATAAGTTCTACCGCCTCTTTAATCAATCATATAAATTATTAATTCCAGAGACCGTTCAAACACTTTTATTTGTGTTAATTTGGCAAAAAACCTTTAATGAATACACCAATGATCAAATTGAATCGATTATTGAATGCCTCACTAAAGCTTATGAAGAAGGCAAATTAACTTCCCTCTTAAAAAATTTTGAAAATATTCATACAATTAAAGAACTGGAGAAATTTACAGACTCAAACAAAAAGAAAATCCTTTCATTATGCAAAGCCTAAAAGAATTAAGAGAAACAATCGAAACAGTCTCTACTATGGGAATGGTAGTTCAAGCAATGCAAGAAATTTCTGTTATGAAGATGCAGAAAGAGAGAAAGGGGGTTCTGCAAACTCGCTCTTTCTTAGAACAACTAACGGAGATTTTTTATGACGTAAAAATATCATATGGAAATAAAATTGCTCATTTTCTGAAACGAAAGAATAAAAATACAGAAGAACTTTCTTCGTTTGTTAAAAATGGAAAATCAGTATCTGTTCTCCTATCTTCAAACGGAAAACTCCAAGGAGATATTATTTCAAAGGTATACAAATTTTTTATTGAAGCAGTAAAGAGTAACAATGACGATATCATAATCGTTGGAAAAGTCGGAAAAGAACTCTATGGAAATTCAGGGATTAAAAAACAAGCCCAATATTTCGAAATCCCTGATAGCGATGTTAAGATTGAAGACCTCAAAGAATTAGTGTTAGCACTGGTTAATTACCAAAAAATCGATGTGTACTATGGTAAATTTGAAAGTATTGTGACACAAACACCGATCGTTTCAAACGTCTCAGGATACAAAACTGAAGATGATCCACAAAATATTTTATACAAAGAGATTAATAAACCTGACAAAGGTAAGAAGACAGATCCAGATTCAGACACTATGAGAAAATTTCTCTTTGAACCTTCTATTGGAGAAATACTCCAATTTTTTGAGACACAAGTATTTGCATCACTTTTCAAACAAACCGTAAGCGAAGCGCAACTTGCCCGATATGGCTCCCGGATTCGATCGATGGGAGAAGCCATAGGTCATATAGAAAATGAAAAAAAATCTCTCACCAATAAAGAAAGGAGGACAAAGCAAATGCTCGGAAATAAAAAGCAAATTGAACGATTGTCAGGCATCTTGCTCTGGTCATAAAGAAAAATGGCAAAAGTCGTAGGAATGAAGGGACAAGTAATAGAGGTAGAGTTTCCGACTGATGAAATGCCGAAGCTTCATGATGTCTTAGTCTTAAAAAGTGATAAAGACGTTTGGCTTGAAGTCAGTGAATCAGCAAGCGAAAATTCTGTGTATTGCCTCTGCCTCTCCTCTACTCAAAAAATCTATCGGGGAGCAGAAGTGACCAACACAGGAACATCCTTAAAAATCCCAGTTGGCGATGAGGTATTAGGACGTGTTATTGATGTTTTCGGAATTGCACTTGACGGCGGCAAACCTCTTTCTAAGAAAAAATTAAGGCCAATTCTAGAAAGTAATGAAATTTTTGAAGAAGTCCTTATTCCAGATACAATTCTTGAAACAGGGATTAAAGCACTCGATTTCTTCTCTCCTCTCCCGAAAGGTGGAAAAGTAGGTTTATTCGGTGGAGCAGGAGTTGGGAAGACCGTATTACTCACAGAAATCATCCATAACGTTGTGGTCCTCAATGAAAACAAAAGCGTTTCTGTTTTCTCCGGTGTTGGGGAACGCTCTCGTGAAGGAAAAGAGCTTTTAGAAACCCTCGAAGCAAGTGACGTTCTCGATCAAGTCTCTCTAATCTATGGCTCAATGGGTGAGAATCCTGCAGTTCGTTTTAGAACCGCAACAGCGGGTGCAGCGATAGCAGAATATTTCCGAGATGAAAAGGCAAAAGACGTTTTATTCTTTATTGATAACGCATTCCGATTCGCACAAGCTGGATATGAACTTGCAACGCTTATGAACACCATTCCCTCAGAGGGTGGATACCAGTCTACCATCTCCTCTGAAATGGCGAATCTCCAAGAACGACTCTTCTCTACTAACAAAGGATCGATTACGAGTATTGAGGCTGTCTATGTCCCATCAGATGATATTACTGACTATGCCGTGCAGTCAATTTTTACTCACCTTGACGCTTCAGTAGTACTTTCTCGTGATATATATCAAGAAGGAAGACTCCCTGCAATTGATCTAATTTCTTCAACGTCCTCCACTCTCAATATCGATACTGCAGGTGAAGAACATTATAAGACTTATATTCTCGCAACTAATTTATTGAAAAAAGCATCCTCACTAGAAAGAATTGTGTCGCTAGTAGGAGAATCAGAACTCTCTGCTGAAGACCAAACCACCTATAGGAGATCAAAGATCTTGAAAAACTATATGACCCAATACTTTGCAGTAGCAAAAGCACAGACTGGTAAAGAAGGGGTGTATATCCCACTTGAAGTAACGGTGAAGGATGTTAAGCAAATTATTGAAGGAAAATTTGATGGGAATGCACCAGAAGATTTTCTCTACATTGGTAGCTTAGAAGAAGTGAAAGTTGTAAA
The DNA here is from genome assembly GCA_964472415.1 of uncultured Gammaproteobacteria bacterium. Lineage (GTDB taxonomy): Bacteria > Patescibacteriota > Microgenomatia > Levybacterales > GWA1-39-11 > JBCLLY01. The sequence continues at coordinate 143,728 of CAYYLC010000001.1, read as the reverse complement.
GAACACACAATCAAAAGAAAAACCGGAATCCAAAGGTGATAAAAAAAATGAGGAAAATGAAGAAAAAAGTGAAGATAAAATAGAAGAAGATGAAAGTACGAAAGACGCAAAGAACACTGTAGAAAATGAAGAAAAAGGTGAAGACGAAGTAGAAGAAGATGGAGAAAGCACTGTAAAAGGTGAAGAAAAAAAAGATGAATCAACCCCTGAACAAGAAAGCGAAAAAGAAGAACCTGATGAAGAATCAAAAACTGAAGAAGATGCTACAAAAGGTGAAGACGAAGTAGAAGAAGATGAAAGTACGAAAGACTTACAAGAAGAAAAACCCAATGAAGAAATACCAATCAAAAAGAAATTAAAGAATAAGAGAACAAAAAAGAAAATAAAATCCAAGGAAGGAACGGATGGAACCGAAAAATAACAACGAAAAAAAACTTCCAGCTCAATCCATACCGAGCAATAAACTCCAAGTGACTATTATCAGCGCTGATGAAAATGTATTTGATGGTAGTATTAAAACTTTAACATCAGTTAATAAAGATGGAGAATTTGATATTCTACCTCTTCATACAAACTTTATCACCCTCATCAAGGATAAAATCACGCTCTACAAAGAGTCGAAAGAGAAAAAAGAATTAACAATAACAAATGGGGTTTTAAAAGTCGCAGAAAACAAAGTAGATATTATCTTAGGTCCGTTTGTTGGAGCTGATATATTGCCTGAAAAACTTATCAATAACAAGGAAGAAAAGACAGGAATTATTACCCTCCTGAAAGAAAGACTCAATTTCCAAAAACCAAACAATTCACTCGAAAAACAACCAGCAGATGCGTGAATTTCTTTATATGCCCTCGAATGATTATTGAGAACATACAGAAAATCCTCCACTGTATTTCAGAGCAAAGTAGCATTGTATAAGCTAATTTTGTAAAATACACTTTACTACACCCTATCGATGCCGAGTCGTCTAATGGTAGGACAACGGATTCTGGATCCGTTTATTGGGGTTCGAATCCCTGCTCGGCAGCAAAGCAGAACTGATAGGCTCGTAAGACACTAAATTGCTTGATATAACAGCCAATTCTTTCGGTTCTAACGCAAATACAATGTCCTCGATCTCCTTCTTTGCTTTCTCTTGTCTTTTTTGATTTGTACCTAATAAGTATTACTTGAGTCTTTTGTTATTAAAAAATCTTTATTTTGGAAAGAATAATAGCCTAACTTATCATGAATGATGAAAACTCATCTTATCTGGTGTTTTGATCCTCAATTTAGTAAAATTAAGCTCAACTAATATGAATTCAGCGCTTGAAGAGCTGATATCTATCCAAGAGGCAGCACGGATCTTGAATGTAAATGTTCAAACTTTATGGCGCTGGGATAAGAACGAAATTCTGAAAGCCGTTCGTGTTGGCACTCGAAAAGGTGTTGGTGACAGACGATACCGCAAGAGTGATATTGAAGCTTATTTGTCACGAAACAAAAAATAAGCACCAAAGAGAATTAAAAACATTATGGCAAAAAACAGTTCTGCAAATATAGGTTTTGAAGCGAAATTATGGGCTGCTGCGGACAAACTTCGTGGACACATGGATTCTGCTGAATATAAACATGTTGTACTAGGACTTATTTTCCTCAAATATATCTCCGACTCTTTTGAAGAAACGTACCAGTCAATCAAAAATGATCCAGAAGCATTTAATGGTGAATGGGAGGATAAGGACGCATACAAAGCAAGAAATATATTTTGGGTACCGGAGAATGCGAGATGGGATTATCTCAAAGAAAATGCCAAGAAGCCTGAAATAGGCAAAATCATTGATGACGCAATGATAGCAATTGAAAAAGAGAATCCTACTCTAAAAGGTGTTCTTCCTAAACGTTATGCACGGCCAGATCTTAATAAACAAAGACTCGGTGAAATAGTTGATATTTTCAGCTCACTTGGACTTGGAGACAAAGCCTCAAAGTCAAAAGATATTCTTGGACGTGTCTATGAATACTTCATTGGAAGATTTGCTAGTGCAGAAGGAAAAGGCGGCGGTGAATTCTATACACCAGCTTCAGTAGTAAAACTCCTTGTTACTATGATAGAGCCATTTCAAGGAAGAGTTTACGATCCTTGTTGCGGAAGTGGTGGGATGTTTGTCCAAAGTGAAAAGTTTGTGGAAGAACATGGCGGAAAAGTTAGTGACATTGCAGTATATGGACAGGAAAGCAATGCCACTACTTGGAGACTTGCCAAAATGAATCTGGCAATTCGTGGAATTGAAGGAAATTTAGGCGAATCTGAAGGAGACAGTTTTCATAATGATCTTCATAAAGACTTAAAAGCAGATTTTATTCTCGCCAATCCTCCATTTAATATGAGCGACTGGGGCGGTGAGAGACTCCGCGATGATGTCCGCTGGAAATATGGTGTGCCTCCAACAGGCAATGCCAACTATGCCTGGATTCAGCATTTCATCCATCATTTATCACCTACTGGTATTGCAGGATTCGTTATGGCAAACGGTGCTTTATCCTCTAACACTTCCAATGAGGGAATCATTAGAGAAGCAATCATAAAAGCAGGACTTGTGGATTGCATCGTGGCACTTCCAGATAAGCTCTTTTACACTACTGGTATTCCAGCCTCTCTATGGTTTGTCTCACGAGATAGACATAATCACAAATTCCGAGACAGACATAACGAAATTCTTTTTATTGATGCTCGCAATATGGGAACAATGATAGATAGAAGACACAGAGAACTGACTGATGAAGAACTACAAAGGATTTCAGACACTTACCACAACTGGCGAAACAAAGATGGGAATTACGAAGATGTGAAGGGCTTTTGTAAAGCCGCAAGTATTGAAGAAGTAGAGAAGAACAGCTATGTCCTCACTCCTGGTAGATATGTTGGCACGGATTTTGAGATGGAAGATGACGAAGTATTTGAGGAGAAAATGGCAAGACTGACCAGCGAATTATCAGCACAATTCATAGAGTCAAAAGAGCTTGAAGAAAAAATTAAAGAGAATTTAAAAAAAGTTGGATTTGAGGTATGAAGAAACAAAAATCAAGGCAAATAATTGTAAAGGGAATTGAAATTACCACTCGCACTTTGGAAAATGCTGATTTTATTTCATTGACAGATATTGCTAAGTATAAAGACAGTGAGCGAACGAATTACATCATCCAAAATTGGTTGAGAAATAGAAGCACTATCGAATTTCTTGGACTGTGGGAGAGTATTAACAACGCCGAGTTTAAAGGCGTCGAATTCGACGCCTTTAAAAACGAGGCGGGTTCAAATAGCTTTTCTTTGACTCCTAAACGATGGATAGAAGCAACTCAGGCTGTTGGTTTGATTATGAAACCTGGTCGATATGGTGGAGGTGTTTTTGCCCACACTGACATCGCATTTGAATTTGCCAGCTGGATTAGTGCAGAGTTCAAACTATTCTTGATCAAGGAATTTCAGCGGCTTAAAGAAGAAGAGATTGAGCGGGAAAAACTAGGATGGGATCTGAAGCGCAATTTGGCGGCCATCAACTATCGTATTCACACCGATGCTGTCAAAGAATTTCTTATACCTCCAAAAATATCTAAGTCACAAGCAAATGCCTTGTATGCCAGTGAAGCAGATGTTCTCAATAAGGCCTTGTTTGGTATGACAGCCAAAGAGTGGCGAAGCGCCAACCCCAAAAAGCCAGGTAACGTCCGAGACTACGCTAACGCCGCCCAGCTAGTTTGTCTCACCAATCTCGAGTCACTCAATGCAGAGCTTATTAAACTGGGACTGGAGCAAAGCGAGCGACTACTTCAGCTCAACAAAGTTGCCATCTCCCAAATGAAGTCTTTGAGCCAAATCCATAAAGTTAAACAGCTTAAGTCATAAGCTATGAAATCCGATACACAATACAAACCCTCCAACGCTAAAGCTACGGCGGACAGGCAAACAGAAATTGGTGAAATTCCAGAGGATTGGAATTTAAGGCAGCTAAAAGAGTTAGCCGATTTTTCAAATGGATATGCGTTTAGTAGTCGTTCGTACACTGAGAAATCTGAGAATGCTGTGCCAGTCTTCAAGATGGGGAACATTGATATAGGAGGTGGAATTAAAATAACAGGAAAAGAGGATTATGCGGATCAGAGCCTGGCTAGAAAGCTTGCAAGCTACATAACCGATAAGGATGATATCCTCATGTGTATGACAGACATGAAGTCGAGCATGAACTTGTTAGGTCACTCTGCAAGAATTAATAATGAAAAATTTTTAGTTAACCAACGCGTCGGCAGAATTCGTCCTAACTCAAATGTAGACAGTGCATATCTATACTATTATCTGAATTCCAGAAGTTATATCGAAAGGCTAAGAACTACAGCACGAAGTGGAGTTCAAGTGAATTTGACAACTGAGGCTATAAAGGAATCTTGGGTCAAGTATCCACCAATTGGTGAACAACAACAAATCGCCTCAATTCTCTCCTCGCTTGATGACAAGATTGAATTAAACCGTAGGATGAATAAGACGCTTGAGGAAATCGGCAAGACACTATTCAAAAGATGGTTTGTGGATTTCGAATTTCCAAACGAAAATGGCAAACCGTACAAATCCAGTGGTGGTGAGATGGTGGAAAGTGAATTAGGCGAGATTCCAAAAGGATGGGAAGCTTCACGGGTAAGAGAAATAGCAACTCTAAAGTCAGGATTTGCTTTTAAAGGTTCTTCTTTTAAAGATTCTGGAAAATATGGCGTAATCAAAATTAAAAATATTATTGATCCAGATGTTGATGTAACGGATATTCAGTTTGTTTCTGAAGAGGAGGTAAAAGACAGGACAAGACAGTTCATCTTGAATTCTGGAGATATTTTGATTGCCATGTCAGGTAATACAACAGGAAAAATTGGCATCCTTGTAAAAGGTGACTATGAGTTAGTTTTAAATCAAAGAGTCGGAAAGTATTTTCTAAAGAATTCAAATTACCATTGGTATTTATATTTCCTACTAAGAAGCGGTGACATACAAAAATCAATAGTTGAAAAAGCATATGGTAGTGCTCAGCCAAATATTAGTCCAGATATTTTAGAGAGTGTTTCGATTCTGCTACCCGGAAATAATATCCTTAAAAGCTTTGAAAAACTAATCGTGAATTTAATGGAAAAGTATATTTCAAACCAAAAAGAGGTATATGTGCTTAGCGAAATCAGAGATTCACTTTTACCAAGACTTATGAGTGGGAGGATAAGAGTCAATTAATATGAGAGCAATATACAAAAATTTACTTGATAAGTCAGTCGCTGCAGCATTGTCTTCGATTGAAATCTACAATAAACCAGATTTTAAGTATAGAGAGGAAGTATTTGTAATCTTACTTATCAATGCATGGGAGCTATTATTAAAAGCAAAAATACTAATGGATTCTAAAAATCCAAATGCAATTTATGTATATGAAGGAAGATATATTAAAAAGAATCGTGCGAAAACTCCATATACTGTAGATATTATGGGTGCACTTAAGAAACTCGAACTAAATAATATTCTCGAAGAAAATCTAGACAGGTTGGTTGATATTAGAGACACTGCTATACATTTTTATAATAACGACTCTACGTCTTATCTTGTATATTCGCTTGGTGCTGCATCTTTAAGAAATTTTAATAAATTAGTCAAAGAATGGTTTAATTTAGATTTTAGTAAAACTTATAACTTCAACATTCTGCCACTAGGTTTTGCTTATAACTTCAAGACATTTACGACACTTGCAATAGACAATGAACCTAGTGTGATTAAAAATATCATTCTAGACATTTCTGAAAGGCAAAAGAACAATCAAGTAGAGAATGAAGGATTTTATCTAGTGTGCGAAATCAAAGCCGAAATCGTGTCTGCAAAACGAATCGCTGAAGTAAAAGCTCCAAGAATAATAGTGGATAAAGAAGCAAAAGATGCTGCTATTGCAATCATAGAACGTAAAAATGTGACAGACTTATATCCATATACATGGACTGATCTTAGAGACAAGTTAAAAAAAGAGGTTCCTAAATTCAAACAAAATGATCTAAACAAGATTATCAAAAAACACAATCTAAAAGGTGATGAGAAGTATTCTGCATACAATTTCAGAAGTCAAAGACAAGAAAGAGAATATAAAAGAACAAAACGTGGAGGCTCCGCTATTCCTGTTTTATACAACAATGACTGTTTTGAATTAATCAAAGCACAGATAAATAAACATGAATAAATACACAGAAACAGATTTAGAATTAGCGACTTTAGAATGGCTTGAGGAATTAGGCTATTCTGTTATTGGTGGGCCTGAGATTGCACCACCACCAGACGGAGTGAGTCCTGAGCGAAAATCTTATGCTGATGTAGTACTAGAGGAAAGACTTTGGAATGCGATTGAGAAATTCAATTCTGATATTCCTATGGACGCAAAAGAAGAAGCATTTAAGAAAGTTCTGCAGGTTCCATTCATCACTCCAAGTGCAATCCTAAATAATAGAATCTTTCATTCATATCTGCGAGATGGCGTGGATGTAGAGTATATGCGAAGTGATGGAACTGTCGCTGGTGACAAAGTAAAGCTTGTGGACCTTGTGAATATTGACGAGAATGACTTTCTGGCAGTTAACCAATACACCATCATTGAAAATAACAATAACAGACGTCCTGATGTTGTCGTATTCGTCAATGGATTACCTGTCATAGTCATAGAACTGAAAAATCCAGGAGACGAAAAAGCAACTGTCAGAGGAGCATTTAATCAAATCCAAACGTACAAGCAAGATATTCCATCACTTTTTGCCTATAACGAACTTTCAATCATTAGTGATGGAAATGAAGCACGAGTTGGTACTTTGTCTGCAAATCTTGAATGGTTCACGAGATGGCGAACACTCAATGGCATTGATATTGCTTCCAATGCTTTGCCTCAGCTTGAAGTTCTGTTAAAAGGAATCTTTGATAAGTCACGATTACTCGACATTATTTCCAATTTCATCGTGTTTGAAACTGATGGCGAAAAGACAATTAAAAAAGCTGCTGCTTATCATCAATACTTTGCCACTAACAAAGCGGTAGAAAGTACTATAAAAGCCACGCTAGAAGAAGGAGATAGACGTGCTGGTGTCGTCTGGCACACTCAAGGTTCTGGCAAAAGTCTCACTATGACATTTTTTGCAGGAAAAATCATTCAAGAACTTAACAATCCTACTCTTGTCATACTGACTGACAGAAATGATCTTGATAATCAATTGTTTGGAATATTTTCAAAGAGCTCTGATCTCTTACGACAAACACCAAAACAAGCAGATGACAGAAATGAATTACAAGAGCTTCTAAAAGTTGCCTCAGGTGGCGTAATATTCACAACCATACAAAAATTCTTACCTGTTCATGGGGAGCAGGACTATCCGATGTTATCTGACAGAAAAAATATTGTTGTCATTGCCGATGAGGCACATCGAAGTCAGTATGAATTTATCAGTGGATTTGCAAAACACATGAGAGATGCGCTTCCGAACGCGTCATTTATTGGTTTTACAGGCACACCTGTTGAACTGTCGGACAGGAACACAAGAGCAGTATTTGGCGAGTATGTCGATATCTACGATATAACCCGCGCTGTTGAGGATCACGCAACTGTGTCGATTTATTACGAGGCGAGACTTGCCAGAATTGAGCTTAAAAAAGAAGAGCAACCAAAAATTGATCCAGAATTTGAAGAGTTAACAGAAGGTGAAGAAATTGAAAAGAAAGAAAAACTAAAGAGTAGGTGGGCCAGACTTGAAGCAATGGTAGGATCTGAAAAAAGAATAGCACTGGTTGCGCGGGACCTGGTGGATCATTTTGAAAACAGACTTTCAGTCATGGATGGAAAAGGCATGATAGTTGCAATGAGCAGACGTATTGCCGTTGAGCTTTACAACGAGATCATAAAACTTCGTCCACAATGGCATAGTGATGATGAAACAAAAGGATTCCTGAAAGTAGTTATGACCGGAAGTGCAACTGATCCGCTGAATTTTCAGCCTCATATCAGATCAAAACACGAGCTGGACGCAATGGCAAGAAGAATGAGAGATCCAGATGATGAATTGAATCTGGTTATTGTCCGTGATATGTGGCTGACAGGCTTTGATGTGCCTTCGCTTCATACAATGTACATAGATAAACCAATGCAAGGACATGGACTGATGCAAGCCATTGCTCGTGTTAATCGTGTTTATAAGGACAAGCAAGGTGGACTTATTGTTGACTACATTGGAATTGCACCAGAGCTTAAAGAAGCACTTTCCTACTATTCCGAATCTGATAGATCAGAAACCGCAATTCCTCAGGATGAAGCGGTTACACTAATGCTTGAAAAGTATGAGATTGTACGAGGAATGTATCATGGCTTTGACTATCAGAAATACTTCAATGGTAAAGCTTCTGAGAGGACTCAAGCGATATCTGCTGCGACAAACTTTATACTAGGACTTGAGGATGGTAAGAAACGATATTTGAGAGCTGTGAATGAATTATCAAAAGCATTTTCACTTGCAGTGCCTCATGACAAGGCAATGGAAATACGAGATGAGGTTGGATTTTATCAGATAGTGCGTGGTGCAATAATGAAAATGGAACCACAAGATGGCGGGCCAACAGATGATGACTATGATGTGGCAATAAGACAAATAGTCTCCTCTGCTGTCACTTCAGATGCTGTGATAGACATATATTCAGCTGCTGGAATTAAGTCTCCTGACATCTCAATATTTTCAGAGGAATTTCTAAGTGAAGTAAAAAATATGCAGCATAAAAATGTTGCATTAGAACTTCTTAAAAAACTATTAAATGATGAATTGAGAACAATGACAAAGACAAATCTTGTAAAATCTCGTTCATTTGCACAAATGCTAGAGGCAACGATTCGTAAATACCAAAACAGAACAATCGAAGCAGCACAAGTTATAGCAGAACTTCTGGAACTGGCAAAGAAAATTCAGCATGAAAGAGAAATTGGCAATGAGATGGGGCTATCACCTGAAGAAATCGCTTTCTATGATGCGCTGGCAAATAATGAAAGTGCAGTGCGTGAACTTGGAGATGAAACACTCAAGGCAATGGCACGAGAACTGGTTGACATGCTTCGCAAGAACACATCAATTGACTGGACAATAAAAGAAAGCGTTCAAGCAAAACTGAGAATCTACATTAAAAGATTACTCGTGAAATATAAATATCCACCAGACAAACAGGAAGGTGCAACCAAAATTGTATTAGAACAAGCAGAACTTATGGCAAAAGACTGGACTGGTGCTAACTAATATGGAAATACAAAAAATCAAAGTAAACGAATTAAAACTATGAAGTTAAAAGGCTTGTGGAGAAAACTACATGTCCGATTAGAGGCACAATGGATTGCTTGCAAGTTAATATCAGACAAAAAAAGTGTTCAGTATGGAATTCGTTTTAGTTATCCAATATACATAGCAATCGTATTATTAGGCGTATTCTTAAAGAATCCATATATACTACTTACAGCGGCAACATTAGCACTTCTTGGAATAAAATTACCTATGCATCCTTTAGATTATGTCTATAACCATGGAGTTATAAGGTTAATAAGCGTAAGTAAAATTCCTGGTAGAGGCTCTGAGCTACAAGTTAATAGCACAATGGCTCTAGTATTTACCTCAGTTGTAATTGCTTTAATTCTCTTTAGAATCCCAATCAACTTCTCAATTCTGGCACTCCTATATCTTCTAAGTAGCATCTTCTTTCTCATAATATTTTTAGTAAAGAAAGATTCAAATTCGTTAAAACAATCAAAATAACTTTAAGCTTGAAATGATGGAAATCATCAGTAACCAGGCTGAAACACTGGATGAAATGGTTACTCTATATTGAGAAAATAAGCTCTAGCAGCGCCTGCTATGCACAGATTCTATATTCAAAATTTTGCTATACTGCAAATATGCAATCTTCCAATAAAAAAATGGTCCAGCCCAAAAAATCAGAGATCGTTGACGGTTTTACTATTAAATATCATGCCAATGGAAAGACTGTGTGGTCAAAAGGGAAAATCGTAGATGGAAAAACCAATGGCTACTGGGAATGGTATCGCAAAAATGGCACCTTAAAACGCTCAGGATATTTTGACATGGGGAAACAAGTTGGAGAATGGATTACATATAATACAAACGGCAAAGTTTATAAGGTGACAAATAAAAACTAGTCGATAAAGTAAAATATTAAAAAACTTGATTTATATCGCTCCGATAAATATTATCCTGAAAAATACGCCACTTATTTCTTAGGAAAATATCGTAATCCCGCAGAAAAGAAAACAGAAACAGTCACTAAAATAGTAGTAAACCAGTTAATAGAATCTCCAGTCATATATGGAATACCAACATTTAGGATGAACGCAACAAGTGCAGAAGCAATTTGTCCTGGAAAATAAAATGAATACCCAATCTTCTTCATGGATTCAGTATATCACGTACTACAAATTATCAGATCCTGGAAATATTTCTAAAGACAAACTTACTATAGTAAATTTATTCTTGCTCTAACTCTAGCAAACTTTTCTTTACTCCTACTCCTGCAACATAACCGCCAATTCTCCCACCGGTATTTAAAACTCTATGACAAGGGACCATAATACAAATTGGATTCTTTCCAACTGCACTTCCAACTGCACGGACTGCAAGCGGATGGCCAATCTTAGTTGCAATCTCCTTATATGAAATCGTTTCTCCGTATGGAATTTCTGAAATTACTCTCCATACACGCTTTTGGAATATTGTTCCGTTTTGTGAAAGAGGGAGATTAAAACTGTTTCTTTTCTTCTGAAAATACTCCAAAAGCTGAACCTCCGCCTTCTTCAACAATAAGCTCTTTTCATCTCGCACCCAATCTTTTGGAATTTCTAAGAAAAATCGATCATTCTCCATATGCACTCCGGTAATACCAGTTTCATCTGCACTTATCACAACAGATCCAAAAGGAGAACGAAAAAGATTATATTTCATAGGTAAAGATGTTTTATTCCCTCTATTATAGAAGAATTATTCAGATAAATTCGTGGTAATGCTATGATCCTCAATTTCCAATTCTAATCTTTTCTGAATTTTAGGAGATTCTGTAAGCGACTGATTGAATTCATGATCTAGATACTCCACAATAACCCGATATGCACCCTGTTGCGGACTTTCAGGACCAATGATGTCTTTTACAATTACCCGATCTCCGATAGGAAATGAATTCCGAAATATTACCTCACCATCTTCTTCTTCAAATATTGCGAGTGTCACGAATTCTCCAACGCCTCCTGTCGTATATGTCATCGTCGCAAATAAGTCATACCCTTCATTTGTCTTTACTGATAAATAAGGATCGGTGACTTCTACTGTCCCCTCTATCTCACTGTCCTCATATTCAGCTATACCATTATTGAGTGAAACAGAGACTTCACTTTCGGGAATCAGAACTGTAGAATAATCCAGCGTTGATTTTATTTGGCTATCTGTATATAAAATTGCTGGGACCGTACGGGTAAGAAGGAAAACAAGAACTACAAATCCACCAATAAGAAGTAATATAAGTAATAATTTTTTTCGTTCATTATCAGCTCTCATATACTTACTGTAAAAGAAACCCCACACTATATCAAGTCTAAATATATCACTAGGACCCTCCCATACCAAAATGCACTATGATAAGCACCAATGCAAGGACAATAAACAAAATAGCAAAAAACCGATTGTCCTCACGCTTACGATACCATTTCTTTTTAGGCATAATCTTATGGTAAAAAAGAAATGGCATCTTTGCAACACTCATTTCTCCAAAGCTTAATGATATAATAATATATATGATAACAATTGATGACTTCGTAAAACTAGACATTCGAATCGGAACTATTCTAGAAGCAGAAAAAATTCCTGAAGCAGATAAATTACTAAGACTTCAGATTGATCTCGGAGAAGAAACCCGACAGATACTAGCTGGTATTGCAGAAAGTTATCCAAATCCAACAGTTCTTATCGGTAAACAGATTCCTATTATCGTAAATCTTGAACCACGAAAATTACGAGGATATGAAAGCCAGGGAATGATGCTTGCAACCGGAGACGAAAAAATAGCGCTACTCCATCCATCTGAAAGCGTTCCGAATGGAAGCAAGATACGCTAATGCCATCAAAAAACCCCCTAGAATTTCTTCTGAGAGGGTTTTTTATTAGAACGAATTAATATCCGCCGCCTCGTCGGTCATCACGACCTCCACCACGTCTATCGTCTCGTCTAAAATTTCCGCCACCTGAGAAATTATTTTCTCTTGGCTGTTGTGGTCTTGCTTCAGAAACATTAATTGCACGTCCATCTAACTCTTTACCATTCAACTCCTCAGCTGCTTTTTTAGCTTCTTCTGGAGTAGAAAATTCTACAAATCCGAATCCTTTTGATTTTCCAGTATATTTATCTGAAATAACATTTGCTGAAGTAACAGTTCCGACTGTTGAGAAAAATTCTCTCAATGAGTCATCAGTAGTCGCCCATGCAAGACCCCCAACGAATAGTTTATTGTTCATATGATTCACCTCCTTTTTTTAAAATATGCTAAATGCCTAGAATACAGTGAATCCATTAATAAATCTTTTGGAAAATTATTGTTGGTAACGCATCTAAGAAGTACTAGCTAAGTGGTATTATAGCATGAAGAGTCTAAATTACGCTATAATAAACCGCATGAAAAATTTACCAATCATTCTGACTTCAAAAACACTCCAAAAACAAATAAAAAGCAGCACAAAGACTACACGAGACTCGCGCTACCTGCATACTGTAAGAAAATACTTACAAGGAGGTGATTAAACATATTATGGCAAAAGAAGATAAACCACAATTTAATGTAACGATGAATCCTGAGAAAGTACATATTCTCTACACTGATACAGTTTTTATTAACGTGAATCCTGATGGTGTAACGCTTGATATCTGTCAAAAAGTTGGCAATTCAAATCAAATTCAAGTCGTATCACGGATCGGCATGAGTCGTGAACACGCAGAAAAATTTGTGAAAAAAATGACTGAGATTCTCGCACTCACCACGGCACATACACATTCGAGTGATAAAAATTAACTAAGGAGGGAGAGCACTCTCGGAATAAAAATAATTACCCCTATGACAACTGAGAATATTACGGAAAGTAGCACTGCTCCTGCAGCAATATCTTTTGCTACTTTTGCATTCTCATGATGTTCACGAGTGATAAGATTTGTCATCTCCTCTATCGCCGTATTTACCATTTCAGAAATTAATACAAAAAATATCGCAAGCAAAACAAACAAAAACTCAATAACAGTTATTTTAAAATAAAAAGAGAACAGCAAAACTATCACGCTTACGATAAGATGAAATCTAACATTCTGATCAAGTTTTACTGCAAGATAAAGTCCATCCAGTGCATAAGGGAAAGAACTCATAAGTTTTCGTGGTTTTATCATGTATCTTATTGAACACTAATTTTATATCTTTTTGCAAATAATTATTTTTTAAGAAGCAAAAGCGTTCTTTCTTTGCCTAAAATTTCAAACACATCTCCCAATGGCAAGCCTTTTCGCTCACCAATAATCGCCTCATATAAATCAGGGAATTTGATTTGCCTATCCATCACAAAATTTTTTAATGCAGAGACTATGTTTTCCAATTCCCAATCTTCAACTTGAGAAAGTACTCCAAAAAACCCCTCACGAATTTCTCCCTTTGGAAGGACTCTTTCTTCCACGAATGGCAAGACAAGTAATCTAAAATCTGAAAGTGTTCGCATACGGGTTTTTGCAAGAGGCATCAATGCAGAAATTAACGCATCATCATAACTCCGCAAATCTGAATCAAATTCAAAAACCCGTTGTCTAAAATCTTCCTCGCTAAGACTCCGGATATACTCTCCATTCATCCAAGTCAATTTCTTCTCATCAAAAATCCCCGGTGAAACACTCACATCGGAAAGATTGAATTCTGCTATAACTTCTTCTCGGGAAACAATAGTCTTGTCATCTTTTGGCGCCCAGCCAAGGAGCATTAAATAATTTAATACTGCTTCTGGAAGAAAACCTTCTTTTTTATATTCCAAAACACTTTTCGCACCACGTCTTTTAGATAATTTCTTTCCATCAGTCCCCATGACATTTGGCACATGTGCAAATATAGGACTTTCCCATCCAAACGCCTCATATAGCAAAATATGCTTTGGAGTAGAAGATATCCAATCATCACCACGAATTACATGCGTAATATTCATAAGATGATCATCTACAACATTTGCCAAATGATATGTAGGATACCCATCTTTTTTTAGGATTATAAAATTATCAACTTCGTTCGCCTCAAAAGAAATAGTCCTGTCCCCAATCGCATCCTCCCAATAAATTGGGCCATGATCTTTTGGAGTAATGAATCGAATTGCTCCTTCTTCTTCAACAGCTTTTCCTTTTTCTACAAGCTTCTTTGCATATTTTTGGTATTCGGAAAGTCGCTTCGACTGCACTACATACTCATCCCACGAAGCTCCCAGCCAATTCAAGCTTTCTTCAATCGCCTCTATCGCTCCTTCTGTTTTTCTTGCTTGATCCGTATCCTCAAGACGCAATATAAACTCACCGCCATTTGATTTTGCGAAAAAGTAATCGAATAATGCAGTTCTTATATTTCCCACATGTGGGATACCAGTAGGACTTGGCGCATATCGAACACGAGATTTCATAGATTGGCTCATTACTATTGCATTTTAACCTAATATTTACCTATACTCAAGATAAATCGAATCTATGTCATCACTTGCGAAAATAACAGAAAAATCACGAACGCTCCTCAAATTCTGCGCAATCATCCTTGCTATACTATTTGGGATTTATATACTATTTACAATTGGCGGATTTATCATGAACATAGTTAATCCCCCACCTCCTATAATGCCAGAACAGGCATTCGGAGAACTTCCTGGGCTGAAATTTACCCCACCTACAGGGAACATAACATATCAAATCAATACTACTAATGGCAGACTTCCTATACTCCCGAGCAAAATGTATGTATATCGTATCGCTCAGCCAAAATCAGATTTGCTTGCAATCCAAAACTCTCGAATAATTGTTGGAAATGCAGGATTTACAGATCAGGAAATTGTCATCTCAGAAAACGTATACCAATGGACAAATCCTAATTTTACTCATAATCCATCTATCCAATATGACACGGTCACTAAAAACTTTACTATCCAATCCAACTACCTCGCATTCCCGAACATCCTCACAAATTCTGGATTCCCTGATGAAGACAGAATCAGGCAACATGTAGCAGAATTTCTTACAACACTAAAAGTAAATCAAACAAGTTTAGAATTTGACCCAAACATCCAATATTTTACTGTTAATGGACCTACCCTAACACCGCTAGACAGTATCTTTAATGCAAAAATTGCACGGATAAATCTCAACCATAAACCTATTCAGAACGAGCTCAGCAAGACTCCATTTCCATTTGTTTACCCAGAGCCCGATATCTCTCTTACTAGCCTCCTCATCTCTTACCCATCTCGAAGCCGAGTCGCTATCCTGCAAGGAGAAGTATATGCTTATACAATTTTGCTTGATGATTTTTCTGATTATCCAATAAAAACTGCAGAGGAAGCATTCGAAGAACTTAAAAATGGAAATGGGTATCTGTATAACCCAACCAATAAAACGGATATTCAATTCACCAATGTATATCTCGCGTACTACCTTGATAAAACTACTTCAGAATATGTGCAACCAGTGGTAGTTTTTGAAGGAGCTGATGTAGTCGCTTATATTTCGGCTGTAAAGTATATTCAAAGCGCAGCTCCAATATCTGAATAGGTAACTCTCTTCTGTATCGCATCAATAATTGTCCTTGTATCATAGAACCTATCTTCACTCTTCATAACAACGATTATTAAATTCCGACCTTCATGAACATAATTTGTTATCAAAACACCGCCTGCTTCATTGGTAAATCCTGTTTTTATCCCAGTAACATTCGGGTTTATAAGAAGTTCATTCAGATTCACCAATGGATGCATAGCCATGCCATACTTATCATGAGCAACATAGTTTCTCGTTCCTACAATTCTTCGGATTATCTCATTCTGCATCGCATGTGCTCCTAGGCGTGCCAGATCTGATGCCGTAGAGTAATTCTGATCTAGATATCCGCTTGGATCATAAAATTGTGATTCTGAAAGACCAATAATTTTTGCTTTTTCATTCATAGCTTTTACAAACATATCTGAGCCTCCTAAGAAATTTCCCGCCAAAGTTTTTGCTGCATCATTCCCAGAAGCAAGAAGCAACCCGTATAATAAGTTTTCAACATTTACCTCCTCTCCCCAATACAAACCCATTTTTGACTCATCAGGAGAAGCTGTTGTATTAACCGTTAAATACTGCTGCAATGGATATGCATCGAGCGCAACCAGTGCCGTAAGTATTTTTATGGAAGATGCGGGAGAGATTCGCAACTTGGGATTTTTAGAGAAAATCACCGTACGAACTGCTGGATCATATACTGTGTAGGATCTGGCAGAAACGAGAATCTCAGAATTGTCACTCATCTGTGGGAGAGATGTAATTGGTATTTCGCTCTGAGTGGAAGAGCTCGCTGATACCATATAGAGTTTTACAATAAAATATATAAGAAAAAATAAAACGATACAATTCGCTCCTAATATGAGCAAAAAAACATACAATATCTTTTTTCCCTGAGATTGTGGGGCTTTTTTATTTGTTTTTCTTTTGGATTTCTTTAAGGCGAACATCAACGCGCTCCATATCTCTTGGGAACAACGACGCTTCACGGACATTTGCAAGGTTCAACATGTGCATAGTTATCCGCTCAAGTCCAAAGGAAAATCCCCCTTCAGGTGGCATCCCATACTGAAAAGATTGGAGATATAAAGAAAAATTTTCAGGATCCATACCGCGATCTTTAATTGCGATAACTAGTTTTTCATAGTCATGAATTCTCTGACTTCCACTGGAAATTTCTACACCTCTAAATAAAATATCAAATGAAAGGCTCAATTCTGGATTCTCTGGATCCGGCATTGTATAAAACGCTCGCTTTTTTGTAGGGAAGTGTGTAATCGTAACCAAATCTGAGTTATGATTCTTGAGCGCCCAAGCTGAAATATCCACTTCATCCTGTGGCCCTAAATCCTTCTCTCCACGAACATCACGATTAAACTCTTGATAAATAATTTCTTGAGCTTCAGAAAGTTTCAATCTTGGAATACTATCAAATGCAATTCTTTCAACTCCATATGCAGAAAGAATTTCTCGATTTCTTTCTTCTGCAAACTTAAGTGTATCCGTAATTACTGTTTCTAAAATATCTAAAAGCTCAGAAAAGTTTACAAATCCTATCTCCATATCCAGCTGAGTATTTTCTGAAAGATGACGAGTCGTAACGGAAGGCTCTGCTCGATATGCATGAGATATCGTAAAGACTCGTTCAAACACTGGTACCATCATCTGCTTATACAGCTGTGGGCTCTGCGTAAGATAGGCATCATGGTCATAGTATTTAACAGGAAAAACTTCTGCTCCTCCTTCTGTCGCAGAAGCAGAAATTGTCGGAACAACAATTTCCGTTGCATCTTGCTTTTCGGCAGCATTTCGAAATCCCTTCAAGATAGACGCCTGAACCAAAAATATATCTGCAACCTTTTTATTTCTCAAGGCGAGTGTCCGATAATCAAGGAGTGTTGGGAGCTGGAGGTTTAACTCTTCAACTCCCATATCAAACGGCATTATATCTGCCTTTGATAAAACACTAAAATCTGAGATCACCTCTATTTCTATCCTTCCTGTTGGAAGATTTTCATTTTTATATCGCTGCCCTCGCTCTTTTACAAGCCCTCTAAATTCTACAACTGACTGGACCTGCAAATTCGATAATTCCTCTATGACTTCTTCGCTTACTGTCACGACTTGAATTATCCCGGTTCTATCGCGCAGATCAAAAAACGCAAGCTTTCCATGAAGTCGAACTCGCTGAATAAAACCTTTTACAAAAACTGTTTCTCCTATCTTCTCATTAGCCTCAAGTGCAAGCACTCTGTGTTCATTCATATTTAGATATAATATCACACAAGCACAAATTCCTTCAGAGCATCTTACTATTGACAAATCTTCCGAAGCAGGTCTATAATCGTCTGGCGATGAATATTTGCCTATACATTAATATCTACTCCAAAGCCTTTAAGGCCTAGGGGAGTTTTGTGTAGGACATTTTATGAAACTCCCAAATATATACGGGAGTTTTTTTATTGTCAAAATGAAAGAACGACAACAAATACACGCATCAAGAGAGGCACGGATATTGTGCTCAGATGAATCTCTTTTGCTTGAAGCAGCTTCTCAGGTAATACCAGGCTATAGAGAACTTTTGAGAAATGCCAACGTGCCAAGTGTTGATGTAACTCGAAATGTTAATAACGTAACGCTTGCCATGACAGATATTGGCAAAGCACCGCATGTGATTGATGCGCTCAACGAAATAATCCCAGATATTCTTCCGATTAAAAAAGATAATGAAGGTGTCTCTTCAAAAGAATCTAAGAAAAAACCTCGGAGAAGACATCAAATCATGAGAGAACAGGAAGAATATCTCCTGACAAACCAATTACCAAATAATAATATATAAATCAATCTAAAACGATAATATCCTTAACTATAAATTGGAGTGTCTCTGCATTCCTCCATTCATTAAGACTTAAAGTGTAGGCAATATTTATTTTCCCCCCAACTCTCAATTCATATTTTTGTGCTAGGCCAAACCCAATTGCATCAAATTTTTCTCCACTCTTTTCAATCTTCAATTTAAGATGAGATTTATCTTTTCCCAAGAAACGTATATCTTTTACAAAGATTTCCCGTGTTGCAAAAATTGGTTCTCGATTTGCAATTCCAAACGGAGATAATTTCTGCAACCTCTTATACAAAGACTTTGTAATAATTTCTACCGGAAGCTCCATATCTATATCGAGCGTCTTCTGAAAAATCTCTTCATCTATCCCTATTAGCTTCTCCTCAAGCGCTACAAAAAAATCTCCAATCTTTGCAGTCTCCAAAGAAAATCCTGCAGCCATCGGATGTCCACCAAGTTCTATTAGGAGATGAGAAACTGAACGCAAGAGCTCTATAATATTTACTCCGTGGATACTTCGAGCAGAACCTTTTGATACGGTCTCTCCGGCAGAGATTGCAAATGCCGGACGATAGTACTCCTCAACAAGTCTTGAGGAAATTAGTCCAACTACTCCTTCAGAGTACGTCTTATGACTAACTCCAATGATTTTCCCAAAGTCTTTCTGGAGAACTGTAAGCTTTGCATGCTGCACAGAATCCGATACCATTTGCTGACGTTTTTTATTTGTAGACTCAAGATGTTGCGCAGTTTTTTCAGCATATCTCTTATCATTTGTACAAAGCAATCTGAGGCTTTCTATCGCATGAAAGACTCTTCCGCTTGCATTGATTCTGGGACCAATTACATGACCAATGTGATACTCTGAAATTTTTTCCGATTCAATTCCTGCAGATTTATAAAGCTCTTGCAATCCTGGTCGACGCGTCTTTCGCAAATACTCAAGTCCAAAAATCACGATAACTCTATTCAAATCAGTAAGTGGCACCAGATCTGCAATAGTCGCAAGACACGCAAGCTCTAATTTTTCCTGCATTGCTTCATCATCTTCAAATCCTAATTCGCGTGCTAACATCCATGCAACCCCTGCACCGCAAAAATATGTAGTATGCACGATAGCATACGCATCTGGTAATAATTCTCCCGCAACATGATGATCAGTAATAACCACGTCTATTCCTTTTTCTTTTGCGATCTCCACAGGTCCTACTGCCACGATCCCGTTATCTACTGTTATGATGAGTTTCACATCGGGATATTTTTCTAAAATATTCTCTAACGTTTTTTCTGAAATACCATATCCTTCAGAAAATCTATCAGGGATATAAGGGAAGATATTTTTATATTTTTTATAAATCGTTTCCCATAAAATTGCAGATGCACAAATCCCATCTACATCATAATCTCCTAAAATTACGATCTTTTCATTTTTTTTAATTGCCTCCTGGATCCGAATGATTGCTTTCTGTAATTCCTTTTTATCAATCCCAGATTTTTCTATCGTGAGATTAGATAGTCTAGGGTGAAGAAATGACTCATCAAAATTTCTTTCAGCAATAAGTGTTTTAATAACATCATCTTCAGATTTGACTGTTTCTGAAGTTAATATTTTCCATTTTTTCATGATATACTGCAAATAAGCATCACATTATTATATGAAATATTTGATACCTGATGAAATTATCACATTATACAAAGCAATTCAAAATGCAGGATTTGAAGTATACCTTATTGGTGGCTGTGTAAGAAATCTCCTACTGGAACGTAAAGTCAAAGATTGGGACCTGACGACAAATGCCACTCCTGAACAAATTCAGGAAATATTCCCTGATAGTTACTACGATAACTCTTACGGTACGGTAGGAGTGCCAATAAAAAAAGACGAAGAGGTAGTTACTATTGTGGAAATTACAACTTTTCGCACAGAAGGAGGGTACAAAAACTTCAGACATCCTGAGTCTGTTTCATGGGGGAAGACACTAATAGAGGATGTAACGCGACGAGATTTTACAGTAAATAGTCTTGCAATTGAAATCAAAGACGATGAGCAGATACTTATTGACTTGACGAACGGAAAAAAGGATTTGGATAAAAGGATTATTCGTGCAGTAGGAAATCCTGACGAGCGATTCCAAGAAGATGCTCTCAGAATGCTAAGAGCTATACGATTCGCAACTCAACTGGAATTCACTATTGAAGAAAAAACTTGGAAGGCAATCAAGAAAAACAATCAGCTCATTTCTCGTATTTCCTATGAAAGAATCCGGGAAGAGTTACTAAAAATACTTGCAAGTGATTTCCCATACGAAGGGGTTATGCTTTTAGATAATGTAGGAATTTTAGAAATTATCCTTCCAGAACTCACGAGAGGAAAGGGGATTTCGCAAAAACGCCCCGGTAGACATCACAAAGATGATGTCTTCACTCATAACGTTTTATCACTTAAATATTGCCCATCAAGTGATCCGCTCGTCAGATTTGCAACATTACTCCATGATGTCGGGAAACCAGATGTCGCATCTATTGATGAAAGTGGATATGTGATTTTCTACAACCACGAAGTAGTGGGAAGCAGAATCGCAAAAAACATTGCTGATAGATTCCATTTTTCGAAAAAGGAGCGAGAAAAAATCTATACCCTTATTCGATGGCATATGTTTACAATTGATGAAAACATTACAGACAGCGCCATTCGTCGATTCATCAGACGCGTAGGGATAGAAAATGTAGCGGATATGATAGATTTGAGAATTGGTGATAGGCTCGGCGGAGGAACTCAGGTTGCAGAGAGTTGGAGATTAAAAAAATTTAAAGAGCGTCTTTCAGAGCAACTCAACCCCCCATTCTCTATTAATGACCTAGCAATTGATGGAAATGATATTATGAAAGAGCTCAACATTCCCCCAGGACGCGAAGTTGGAAAAATCCTACAAGTATTGTTTGAAGAAGTTGATGAAGATCTTTCTAAAAATGATCGCAACTTCTTACTTTCTAGAATTCGAGCGTTGAAAGAAAAATAGAGTATAATACTTATATATGAAAGAAAAAATTAAATCAGATTTGAAAACAGCAATGTTTGCAAAAGATGAGTTAAGGATCTCAACACTTCGACTCTTACTTTCTGCACTAAAAAACTATGAAATTGAGAAGGGGCTTGGCTATGAAGCAACGGATGAAGATATTTTAACCATTATCTCACGAGAGATTAAGAAAAGAAAAGAATCAATTGAATTTTATAAAAAAGGCGAACGATTGGAGATGGCAGAAAAGGAAGAGAAAGAACTTAATATTCTTATATCATATCAGCCTAAACAAATGTCAGAAGAGGAAATCAGAGAAATAATAAAAGGGGCAAAAGAAACAACCAATGCAATCAACCAATCTGATATGGGTAAACTTATGGGAGTCGTCATGCCACAAGTAAAAGGAAAGGCTGATGGAGGCTTAGTAAGCAGAATTGTCCGAGAAGAACTTTCTTAATTATTAACTACTTTCTATTCATCTTTTTTTTAATGGTTTCTTTGAGCTTCTTAAATCCTCCACGGTTATCAAAATTATGCCATTCGAGAAGTAACGGTGCTGCGATAAATATTGATGAATAGGTCCCAACAACTACACCAATAATAAATGCCACCACAAACCATCTGATACTTTCTCCTCCAAACAAAACCATTGCGATAAGTATAAATAAAACTGTCATAGAAGTATTCAAACTCCTCCCAAGAGTTTCCGTAATCGAATTATTTACAATTACTTCAAAGGGAAGATTTCTCACGTTTGTTGCAATATTTTCTCTAATTCTATCAAACACCACGATCGTGTCATGAACAGAAAATCCAATAATAGTCAGAATCGCTGTAACAAATAACGTGTCAATTTCTACTCCGAAAAGAACCCCAAACAATGAAAAGAATCCGAGAGTTACTATTACATCATGAGCAAGTGCAAGAATTGCAGAAATTCCCAGCTTCCAAGAAGAAACAGCTTGGCTACTTTTTCGAAATGCAAGTGCAATATAAACAGTTATCGCAACAATCGCAATAGCAACTGCCATAAATGCCTTATTCCGCGTTTCAGCCCCAATCGTAGGACCAAGCACTTCAAAGCTCAACTCAGAAACTCCGAGCTCTCCAACAATTACATCTTTTTTTTCTTCTGAAAGGCTTTCAGAGCTAATTTTATAACTCCTGTCAGTTTCTTGAATAGAATTTATCTCCCTATTAGATTTATTATACGCATCCTCAACTTTTTCCCTAGAAATTTCGTCTGTACGCGGTATTTCAAGTCGTGATCCACCGTTAAAATCGATAGAGAGTCGCAATCCATACACAATTAAAAGGAAAATACTCACCATCGTGAGTACCCCAGAAATTCCTAAAAATATTTTTCTATTTCCTATAACATTCATTATTTCTCGTTAGAATCAAATACTAATAATAAGTTTCTGCTTACTGTAACGGCAGTAAACATCGACACTACGATCCCGATAAAAAGAGTCAGCGCAAACCCTCTTACAATACTGCTCCCAAAGTAAAAAAGAATAATAGTTGTAATTATACTCGTAACATTCGTATCTCTAATTGACGGCCATGCACGCTTAAAACCATTTTGGATTGCAATTTTCCGAGGTTTTCCATTCTTCAACTCTTCACGCATTCGCTCAAATATTAAAATATTCGCATCAACTGCCATTCCGATAGAAAGTACTATTCCAGCAATTCCTGCAAGTGTTAATGTTACTGGAATAAGTTTAAAAATAAATAGGTTTATCAGTGTATAAACTCCCAATGCAATACATGCAAGAAATCCCTCTTTTCGATAGATATAAATCATAAATATTATTACTGATAGAAATCCTATTATTGCTGCAAAAATACTTTTGTCCAACGATACTTTCCCAAGTGATGGACCTATAGAACTCTGTGCTACTAAATCAAGCGGTGCTGGAAGAGCTCCAGCATTAAGCGCTATAGAGAGTCTGTTTGCCTCTTCGACATTAGAACTCCCTGTAATAACAGCAGTACTACCTGAAATCTCTTGCTGCACAACTGGCGCGCTAATTATCTGATCATCGAGCACTATTGCAACACTTTTTCCGATATTCCGACTCGTTATCTCTAAGAATTTTTGGGCTCCTTCGTCTGAAAACTGCAGCTGCACCTGTGGAATTCCCATCGCTTGATCAAACACGACTTGAGTTCTCTGAAGATCTTTACCGGTTAAATTTGTCTCTTTTGGCTTCCCTCCCAGAAGAATCAAAAGATTCTGATCAAGTATGCTTGCAGATTCCGTTGCTACCTCTAGACTTTGCGCATCTGCTTCCCAAAAAGTAAGCTGAGCAGTTTGCCCTATCAAACTTAACGCAGATTCTGTATCAGAAATCCCCGGCAATTCGACAACCAAACGATAATCACCCCCTGCACGAACACTCTGAATATTCGGCTCTGAAACCCCAAGTAAGTTAATGCGCCTCTCAATAATATCTCTCACAGAATTAAATGCACTATCACGGTCTTCTGAGGCAATCTCTGCCATATCTACGTGGTAGGTAAGCTGTGTTCCGCCCTGTAAATCCAAACCGAGCTTATATGACATGTCTCGACTAATCCCAAACGGCTCAATCCCAAACGTCACATCATTTGGATCAAATGCAACATCAGGTATGTCTATCTTCTTATTTGTAAAAGGAAGAGATATTTCATTAAAAGCAAATGGGACTGGAGAGTTTACTATCAAGAAAAGGATAGAGGCCAAAAAAATAATTAAAATAAATAACTTCGGTCGATTCATAAATTATTGCAAGAATTTCTCC
Source organism: uncultured Gammaproteobacteria bacterium (assembly GCA_964472415.1). GTDB lineage: Bacteria > Patescibacteriota > Microgenomatia > Levybacterales > GWA1-39-11 > JBCLLY01. The sequence continues at coordinate 119,199 of CAYYLC010000001.1, read as the reverse complement.
TCATCTCCTACTAACATAATCCGAGATCCGCTAATAATAGAGAAAATGAAAGGATCACGTCTTGTTTTCCTAAAATTAAACTCCTCTTCACTCATAATAGTATAGTTTATTTCTCTCCCTTTTCTCTCTTCTTCTTTTTTCACTATCAATTGCAATTCTGGTAATACTATCAAACCTACAATTAACATATCCACCTCATCATCAGTAGAGATGTTCCGTGCATATTTTCCAGAAATCATCGCATATTTTATATTACCAAGTTTTGATTTATTTGAAAGGATATCTTTCCCCAAGCCAGATTCCTTTGCATGAAGCCTAATCAAATCGCTCAGAAATGGATAGCTCTTATCGAAAAAATAATATACTCGATTCCCTCTCTTCTCCTTGTTGAGAAGACCTTTTTTATCTAGAAGGATAAGCTCTCGTCTAACTGCATTTATCTCCTCATCAACACGACGCACGATTTCACGAACATGATACATCGCCTCTACATCCTCCAGGAAAAGAGACAGTATTTTAACTCTCGTTTTAGACGTAATAAGATCCTTTAACATACATTAAATATAGATTTCGCTATTGAGTAAATATATTATACTACTCTATTTCAAGTGGTGATTCGAGGGGCAGCACACTAAACCACGTCAATCCAGGATTAAATTGAATCTCTTTCCCTTTGGCTGTAACTATTAACCGGGCAGACCTATTTTGCTTTGACCACTGTGCTTTAATTTCTCTTCCATCTTGAAAAACTACGGCATCTCCTCGCCCTTTTGTACCATAGAGAAGATGTGCATTTCCCTCATATCCATCATTTGCTCTACTTTCGCGCATGTAAAGCACTACGATATTTTTTGCTCTAATCTGCTCTTTAGTATTCAAATCAGTATGAGGCTGCCCACCATTTGAACGAAGATAGCTATTTGAAGCTCTATCATACTTCCACGAAACTGTATACGCTCCATATCCCTCCCATGGATCATAAGAAATGGTTTGACTTACAGGACGCGCTGATTCTGCTGCATCTTCTTTAAATTCATAATATCTGAAATCTTCATCCCACTCATTTCCATCTTCGTCCACATTCGTAAGCCCTCTCTTTTCTTTCGCATACTCCCAAAGACGAGTTGTAGAAGAATACATTGTATGTTCAGTCGCAACAGTTCTTCCAAGCCTATCATAATCACGATAGAAAATCGGGTACCCTATAGAGAATTGGTTCATATCATTATATTCGTTCCATCCATACTGCCTGATCTGTCCAAGTGCATCAGCAGGACCTGGCGTATTTGCTCCTCCTACATGGGTATATAACGGATACGATCCATATTCAGACATAAAATCCAAAAAATATGTCCGTGCTGATCTCACAGGCCCCACCACTTCTGCATCCTGACAGTAAAATACAGCAAGAAATCTTGTAATTCCCCCTTCTGCCACAGCCTCATATACTACATCTGCCTTAGAAAGTCCGGACTGTGGGCGTGATTCTTCGTGATTTTCAATCATGACACCCAAAGGCGCATGATCTTCCCACCACTCTCTTTGTTGCTGAGAAAATAGCTGACCGCTTAGAGGACATGGTTCTGTCTTTGGAAGGCTTTCGTCAAACATGGTCTTACTTCCATCAGTTACAGCTGCAGGAACTGGAGACTGCACTTCGCCAAGTCCACTAATGAGACCTGAAAAAATAAAGAAGGAGGCAAGAGCAGAAACTATATATATCCCAGCGAGCCATAGTATAAATTTATTTTTTTTCATTTATTTCTTTGAAAGCTTCGTTGCTTTTAGTATAGCATTTCTCTCTTCTTCCGATAGTGCATGCTGCATCCCTTTCCCCTCAACAATTTTTTTCGCATACCACCTGGTACCAGTTCTCGTGTGCAAACTCGATATCACTACTCCTGTATCAGTTGAATCAAGTAATGATAAAATAAAACTCTGATCTCCACCTGTATCCTTAAAAGGATTAAATCTCAAAACCCCTATCTTTTGGATGAAAAACTGTGAGTCATCCTCAAGTTTTAATACTCTGTTGTCAAACTCAACAAGGCTTTTCTCGATCTTCTGCTCTTTCTGCAGCAGTTCATTTAATATTGGAATAAGAGACTCCTCTTTCGTACCTTTTCTTATTCTCGTATAAAATAAATAAAAGCGCAAGAAGAGAAAAGTCAAAATCAAAGACCAGATAAAAAAGATTGCTAAGAATATCTCCACAGGCCCAATATTCATATCAGTAGTCCATTGTATTATCTTGCCTAATCGGTGTCAATATGATAGTCTAGGAAACGATATGAACAAGAAACGAAAAACACGAGAACAGAAGATAAAGTCAGCTGAAAAAAGAACTGAAACAGGAATTTCTTACTCAGTAAGTTTCTCAGAAAAAAGCGTTCGAAAGAAAAAGGCAATAACTCCGCCAGCGTCATCTCCGATGGATAGTATAAGAAAAATTTTAACAATAAGTGGGATAATTTTTGCGGCAAATATTATCCTCTTTGTGCTTCTGTCCACTCAAACAATTAAGCTTAATTTCCTCGGATACTAGCCACCTTCTCCATATGGAATAAGTCGATACACTGTAAAAAAAGAAATCTTCCACTGGTCTTCTATCTCTGCATCACCAAACCCCGCAACTTCCCAGAGTGAGTTCCCAATAGGCTTACAGTCATGTTCACATATCACAAGCAACTGATCTGTCACTGTACCCCTTTCAGGATCGACTTGCGCATTCTCTATTACTACTGGTGCACGATTTTTTATTTCAAAATAATACCGAAATACATGATCAGAATTACCCAATGTTATAAGTGCAAAATTAAAAGGCTTTCCATTCGTTTTTTCTAAAACAAAATTAGCAATTGTTTCTGCTTGAAGTTTTTGACGATTCGGTGTGAATTGGAATGGATGCTTCACGATTAGTAGGTAAAATAGCAATCCGAAAAATAATACCCCCAAGAATATTCCTACATCTTTCAGCCTGCCTTTTAAAGCACTCAGTCTGCCTATCAAATTACCAATAAGAATAAAGGGGACGGGAAATAGGAATCCAAAATAATAATCATAAATTTCTTTTTTATAGAATCCAAACAAAAATACTCCTCCAAAAAGCCAAATTAAAAAAAAGCTAATAATAAGCTTTTTACGAGAAAAAATTAGAGCAAAAATCGATCCAATAATAAGAATTACAGTTACTGCTTGGAGTAATGATAATTCCAAATAAGGGACTCTATCAAGCTGTTCAGGGGGAGGGAATCCCACTAAAAGTCTTGCATAAAGTCGAAAAAAAACATCAGAAACTATTTCTAAATGTGACACGCTCTCTATTTGCTTTTCCTGAAAATTTCCCACGAATATAAATGAGAAAATAGTTTTAATATTTGGAAAACCATGCCGAGCCTCGAACAATAAAAATGGAAACCATCCAATAAGGAATCCGAAAAAGATTGCGGCATATTGTAATAAGTAATTTTTTATCTTATTCTCTCGCGGAATAATGAATCCTCCAATAAGAACAAATAAAAATACGATAACTCCTAAAAAAACCGCGATGTAATGAAGCTGTAATAATATCCCGAGAAGAACACCCACGACAATGAACAGCTTCAAACTTCCTCTCTGAATACTGAGATAGAGAACATAGAGCATCAGGAGCGTAAAAAATGGTACTGGATTTGGATTCCAGGAAGAGCGAGAATATGCAATCACTACGGGAGAAACCGCATACAATGCTGCTGCGGTTATACCCGCAATTTTTCCAAAAAACTTTGAGCTAACATAATACACAAGAAATACCGTCGCAACACCGATAAGTGCTACCATAATAGCAGGACCTACTGGATCATAATTAAAAAACCACAAAAATGGCGCCATCATGTAATAATAAATAGGCCCAAGAAAAAAATCTCCAGCAGACGCACGGGGTCCCAAAAGAGTAAAATCCCCCATAAGGATTTGACGTGCAACGATCGCATCTCTCCCCTCGTCTCCGAGAAATGTCATGTACTCAGAGATTCTATACAGACGCATAAACGCTGCAATTGTCAAAATTAAAAAAATAATAGCGGTGACTGGATTTTTTACTAGTCTGACAATCACTACCCTAATTTTTCTTGAAGCTTTGCGAGGAATGATATTCGCCATCTTTTCCATATAAAGACATTATACATAGTATAGCTGTAGGGAATCACCAAAAGTCCAATAGCAAGTGCAAGTGAAATCTGGCGAATCAAAATATTATCTCCAAATGCATGTGTCGCAATAAATACAACAACGCTTGTGATCGCAAGTGAGCCAATAGAAACTAAATTAAACTGAGGGAATTTCAAAAGTACTTTCCATGGGTTTGTAATTTTATGTTCACGAAATGCCCAAAAATTATTTACCACAAAATTCCAGATGATTGCACATTCTGCTCCCAGCATTGCAGCAACTCCAGGATTTAAGTGTGCTCCCTGTCGAAAAACCTCAAGCATAACTGCATTTATCAGATATCCTAAAAATCCAGTAATTGCATATTTTAGAAATGGAGAATGTAACGATTCATAAATTCTTGCACGTATTACATAATTGAGTACATTTGCGATGTAGTTAAACGATGCAATTTTTGACTTTCCCAGAGCCCTATCCGTAAAATCAAACGGAACTTCAGCAATCCTAAATCCGTCTCGGACTGCCTTGTGAAGAAATGCTACCTGAAATACATACCCATTATAATCAATAAGTTCCTTTTTTTCTTTGAGGAAAACTTTACGAGTGAGCATTCTATATCCACCGGTCCAATCATGAATATAAGGTCGCAATAGAATTATCCGCACTAACAAATTTCCAAGGATCGAAAACATTTTTCGATGCACTGGCCAATTAGCAGGAATTGATCCTCCTTCACTATACCTTGTACCGATTACGAAATCGTATCCCTCTTCTAATTTCTTAATAAACTCAGGAATTTTTTCTGGCGGATGGGAAAGATCTGCATCAACCTCTGCTACTGCATCTGCATTCATTTTTTCCACGGCATAAGTCATTCCTCTAATATAGGCTGCACCAAGTCCTTTCTTACTTCCTGATAATAATTCAAGATTTTTGTATTTCTTCATCAATTCCCTAACTTTTTCCGCAGTACCGTCAGGAGATTTATCATCTACCACGAGAATTGACATCTTGTGATTTTTAATTTTCGGAAAAACTTCGTTTTGAAATTTTTCTACAATCCTCTCGATGTTATCGATTTCGTTATATGTAGGAAGAATAATTACAATTTTCATATAATTTTTTGAAAATGCTCTATAGTTCTTTGAAATCCTTCATCAATTCCCACTTTTGGTGAATAATCTAGAAGTTCTTTTGCTTTTGAAATATCTGGTTTTCGTATTTTTGGATCATCCTCTGGAAGCTTTTCATAAATAATCTTAGAATTCGAATTAGTTAGCTTTTTAATTTTTTCAGCAATTTCCAATACTGTATGCTCTAGGGGGTTTCCAAGATTTATAATTTCTCCTGCTAAACTATCACGCATCATAAACTCTAAGAGTCCATCCACCAAATCTGAAATGTAGCAAAAACTTCTTGTCTGACTCCCATCTCCAAATATCGTAATCGGCTCGTCTCTCAAAGCCTGTACAATAAAGTTTGATACTACACGTCCATCGTCAGGCCGCATACTTTCTCCATATGTATTAAAAATTCTTGGAAGCCGTACGTCAAGATCAAACTCCCTATGATACGCCATCGTCACCGCTTCACCAAATCTCTTCCCCTCATCATACACAGAACGTGGCCCCGCAGGATTTACATTCCCCCAATACGTCTCAGGCTGTGGAGAAACCTCTGGATCTCCATACACTTCAGAGGTAGACGCAAATAAAAATCGAGAATTTTTAGCACGAGCAACGTTTAAAAGATTATATGTCCCAATTGAATTCACTAATAATGTTTCGATTGGGAATGTCATATAACTTTTATCACTTTTTTCATTTGGGGAAGCGGGCGACGCCATGTGAAAAATGTAATCAATTTTTTCGAATTGCCTTAAAGAGCTATCAATAGACTCGGTAAGATCTAAATTAAGGAATATAAAGTTATCTCGATTCTGAAATTGCTCAATATTTTCTTCCTGGCCTGTAATTAAATTATCCACACAGATCACAAAAACTCCTTTATTGAGCAATCCTTTTACGATGTGGGAACCGATAAATCCAGCACCACCAGCTACAAGCGCATACCTCATATCATTATTTTAACGGAACAGCAGGAAAAAATCATTAGGAGAAGGTGATTAGGAATTTTGCTCTTTGCGGACTATCTCGACATCCGCCCTTACCATCATTTCAACGAGGTCTTTAAACGAGGTCTTTGGCTCCCAACCAAACGCCTGCTTCGCTTTAGAATAGTCACCAATAAGCGTATCTACTTCTGCTGGTCGCATGAATTCCTGGTTATTAGCATTTACATATTTTTTCCAGTCGGTAATCCCCACTGCTTCAAACGCAAGTCTTACAAAATCCTCCACGCTATGTGTCTGGCCGGTTGCTATCACATAATCATCGGGACTATCTTGCTGAAGCATGTGCCACATAGCCTCAACATAATCTCCCGCAAATCCCCAGTCACGCTTTGGATCCAAGTTTCCCAGCTCCAAATGCGTTTGAAGACCTGCCTCAATTCGGGCAACCGCATTCGTGATTTTCCGCGTTACAAACTCTATCCCTCGACGAGGAGATTCGTGATTAAATAGGATTCCAGAACACGCAAACATATCATAGCTCTCTCTATAATTTACGGTAATATAATGCCCATACACTTTCGCAACCCCATATGGACTTCGAGGATAAAAACGAGTGGTTTCTTTTTGTGGAGTTTCAGTAACTTTCCCAAACATTTCAGAACTTGAAGCCTGATAAAATCTCACTTTCGAATTTACTGCTCGGATCGCCTCAAGCATACGTGTCACCCCAATCGCCGTATACTCTCCAGTAAGGACTGCTTGATTCCATGAAGTCTTTACAAAACTCTGCGCTGCGAGATTATATACTTCATCAGGTTCTGATTCGAGAATAGCATCTTGTAATGACTTTTGATCAAGAAGATCACCAGAAATCAGATTCACTTTTTCTACAAGATGTTTGATATTTTCAGTATTTGGGGTACTTAGCCGTCTCACCAAGCCATGGACTTCATAGCCTTTATCAAGAAGAAGCTCCGCAAGATAACTTCCATCTTGCCCAGTTATTCCTGTTATTAAAGCCTTTTTCATAAATACGTCTTCATTTTATAGAATATCTCTCCAATAGTCCAGCGTATCTTTCAAAGATTTTTCAATTCCAATTTTTGGCTCCCAACCAGTATCATTTTTTACCTTATTATAGTCACATCGAATATCTATTGCGTCTACCTTTCTTACCAGGTTCGCATCTACCTCTACAGAAATTTCTATATCAGAAAATGAGCTCAGAATATCTAAAATTTCAGAAATTGCGTACGATTTATTCGATCCAATATTATAAACTTCACCGATCTTCCCACTCTGCATAATTAACCGATAAGCGTTAACAATATCTCGCACGTCTGTAAAATCACGCTTTGGTGACAGATTTCCCACCTTTACAATAGGCTCCTGCTGTCCTTTTTCTATCATTGCAATCTGTTTTGCAAACTGAGACACAACAAATTTATCACTTTGTCCTGGACCAATATGATTGAATGGTCGCACGCGAATATTTTGAACCCCATATGCAACAAAATATTGGTATCCCAACAAATCTTGCGCTACCTTAGAAACTCCATACGGTGTATTCGGACGAAGCTCTGACTTTTCAGAAATTGGAAGCTCGCTTTCATCTACTGATCCATATACTTCGGCAGATGATACTGTTAAGATTTTCGTAGAAAGTAAATCAAGGTTTCTTATAGCCTCAAAAATATTGAGCTGCCCTTGGATATTATTATTTAATGTCCCAATAGGATCTTTAAGGCTTTCAGATGGTGATGTCAACGCTGCCAAATGAAGGATAATAGAAGGATTCTCATCTTGAATAATCGCTTCGATTCGCTCTTTATCAAGGATATCTCCAGAGACATATCGCACAGCACTTTCCGTCTCAGATGAATCAGCTCGTGTAAGACCAACTATCTCACTATCTTTAAAGCCTGAAATGAGATGTTTTCCTACAAAGCCATTTATCCCGGTAATTAAAACTTTCTGCATTTATCTCCCTGATCCAATATATTCAAACCTCTTATCTCGAACCTCTTCGGGGTCATAGATATTTCTTGCATCAATAATCTTTCGCTCTTTCATAAGATTACCTAATTTTTCAAAATCAAGCTCTTTGAACTCATTCCAATCAGTCACGACAATCACTAGACTCGCATCCTTGACTGTCGCATAGACGTCACTACAGAATTCTACATTCTCGACTAGTTGTTTTGTATTCTCTATCGCCACAGGATCATATGCCTTGATAATAACACCTTTTTTTTGAAGATTTTTGATAATATCAATTGATGGCGCAAATCGCATATCATCAGTATTTGGCTTGAAAGCAAGGCCAAGAATAGCAACAGTCCTTCCACTAGCTTCACCAAGCATTTCCACCGCCTTATCAACAACTCTATCCCGAGCGCTCTTATTAATATCTTGAACTATCCTTAAAAGCTGAAAATCATAATTATAATTCCCTGCAATATTGATAAGCGCCTCTACGTCTTTAGGGAAACAACTCCCACCATACCCTGGTCCAGGTTGTAAAAACATTCCGCCAATCCGCTTATCAAGCCCTACCGCCTCCAAAACTTTTACAGCATCGGCCCCAGTAAGCTCAGATAGATGAGCAATGGCATTTGCAAATGAGATTTTTGTTGCAAGAAATGAATTGGAAGCATACTTTATCATTTCAGCCGTTTCTAAATTTGTAAGTATAACTTGTCCAGGAAGCGGCTCATGAAGCTCTTTGAGAAGCTCATGCGCCTTCTTACTTTCTGAACCTAAAATTATTCTATCAGGATATAACGTATCATTTATCGCAGATCCTTCTCGCAAAAACTCAGGAACGGACGCAACATCAAACTCAACTCCTTGTGGTTTCGTTTTCTCAAGGATTTCTTGCACTTTTTTGTTCGTACTAATTGGTACGGTACTTTTTGTCGCAACAACAGTATATCCTTGAAGATTCTTTCCAATATTTTCAACGACTGCTAAAACTGTTGAAAGATCCGCTTCTCCAGTAGGCTTAGGTGGGGTCCCTACTGCAATAAAAACAATCTCAGACTCTGGAATTGCAGGTCTATAATCAAGACTAAACAAAAGTCTTCCAGCTTCAACATTCTTCTTTACCAACTCCTCAAGACCGGGTTCATAAATAGGAATTATTCCTTTTTTGAGATTTTCAACTTTTTTTTCAGTATGACCGATAACGTGTACCGTATTTCCTAGATCTGCAAAAACCGCAGCAGTAACGAGCCCTACATATCCATGTCCGATGAATGTTATTGTCATATATTGCGTAATTCTTGGAGACCTTCTTGAAACGTTTTCATTCGTATTCCAAGTTCCTCTATTCTACCATTTTTAAGACTAAGATTAAATGGACGACGAGCCTTACCTCTAAAATACTCCTCTCGGGTTGTCTTTAAAATAAGATCCTTTTTTAGACGAAATACCTCAACAATTTTCATTATTGCCTCATAAGGAGACAAATCCTCACTCCCAACCGCGTGATAAATTCCTGAGCCATTATGTTCTAAGATGCTATCGATTGCAAATGCGGCATCATCAATAAAAGTGGGGCACATAATATGATCCTCAACTCCTGCAATCGGCAAACCCTGCCTGAGGCGATCAAGAATCGCTCGCACAAAATCCTTCTTTTGCTCAAAATGCGCTCGGTATGGATATGCAATCCGCAGGATCACAAAATCTCCTTGCGCCTCTTCTACAGCCTTCTCCGCCTCATATTTCGTTATTGCATAAAAATTTATAGGATTTGGCACATCATCTTCTGTATAAAATTCTCCAACAGGTTTTTTTCCATCAAACACAAAATCAGTAGAAATATGAACTAATTTAACAGCATTTTCCTTACAAAATTCTGCAATATTTCTTGTGCCAGTAACATTTATATTCCATACCTCACTTTCTTTTCCCAAATCTTTTTCCATTTCACTTCCATCTACGTCTGTTTTTGCCGCCATATGAATCAATACATCTATGTTCTTTCCTTTTAAAAATTTATCTATAGAGTGACGTTCCCGAATATCAATGTCTTGAGAGGAGAGTGGAAGGAATTCATGCTTTTTATCTAACAACTCCAACACTCTAGATCCGACAAGTCCTCGTGCACCTGTTACTGCAATCTTCATATCCCATATAGCTCTCTGAACTTCTCATCTCGAATTTCTAAATACCTCTCATAATCCTCCAAATAATCACTCCGATCAGGATCGTAATTTGTAGAAGAAAGCGCAAGAATTATCGCATCTCCTGAAAAATCTTTAAACCCATGCCAAACATAACTTGGAACATATATCGCATCGTTTGTATCCAAAGGCACATCCTCTCTCCCACTTCCCTTATCAATTACCGCATTACACTTTCCTTTCAGCATCACGAAGAATTCTTCTTCTTTCAAATGACAATGCTGACCTGTTGAGGTAATAAGATCGGTTAAATAATATACACGTTTTGGCTCAAATGAAATGTAATCTTTTAATTCAATTGGAGAAAGCGAAAAACCTCTTCCTTCACGAATTGGGATTTTGAATTTATCAAAAAATGGCTCCATTAATTTTTATCTATCTCTTGTTGGAATTTATTCATCTCGTCTCTCTTTCTATTCCAAATATTTTCTACCCATTCCGTGTTTGATTTGTACCATTCAATAGTCTCTGTAAGCCCTCGCTCGAATTCTTCGCGTGGATATTGAGGTTTCCATCCTAGCTTTTCTATTTTTGTAGAATCAATCGCGTATCTTCTGTCATGTCCTGGCCTATCCTGAATATACTCAATCCTATCCTCACCAAATCCCATGATAGAAAGTATCATTTTTGTAACTTCAATATTACTCCGCTCATTATCAGATCCGATATTATAAACCTCACCAGGAACACCTTCGTGGAGCAGTAAATCAAGCGCTGTCGAATGATCAATCGCATGAATCCAATCCCGAACATTTAATCCATCTCCATAAACCGGCACCTTCTCCCCATTTAACAATTTAAAAACGAAATACGGAATTAGTTTTTCTGGAAATTGATATGGACCATAATTATTAGAACAGTGAGTGACAATAACCGGTACTTTATGTGTCACATAATATGCATTACACATAAGATCTCCTCCGGCTTTTGCCGCAGCATATGGCATGTTCGGCCAAATAGGGGTCTGCTCTGTAAATTTTTCTTTTGCATCAAGCTTAAGCGACCCATAGACTTCATCAGTTGAAACATTTACAAAAAGCTCGATTTTATTTTCTTTAACTGCATCCAGAATCATCTGAACCCCTAATGAATTTGTCAAAACAAATTCTTTTGCACCACCATGAATTGATCGATCAACGTGAGTTTCTGCAGCAAAATTTATAACGTGCGTAATTCTATTTTCGCGAATTACGGTATTTAATTTTTCTAAATCGATAATATCTCCCTGAACAAATTTATACCGCGGATTATCAGTAAGGCTCTTAAGATTATCAAGATTTCCTGCATACGTTAATTTGTCATAATTTACAATCTCCATATCAGGATGTACCTTTACCATATGATGGATAAAGTTTGATCCGATAAACCCAGCACCTCCACAAACTAAAAGTTTCATATTTTATAATTCTCCACTTTTTACCTTTTCTCGAACCATTATATTAGCATTTAATAACTCTTCATGGGAAGTCCCCGCATCAATCCACCAATCAAGAACTTCTGCACTCAGTGTTCCTTCTTCAAGATATCTATTATTGAGATCCGTCACTTCAAGTTCTCCTCGAGCTGATGGCTTTAATTCATCAATAAATTTGAAAACGCGACTGTCATACATATAAATACCAGATTGTGCATACGGAGACTTTGGCACCTCTGGTTTCTCTTCGATAGAAAGCACTTTCCCGTCTTTATCCATTTCTATCACACCATATTGTTTAGATTCTGTATCTTTTCTGATTCCGAAAACTACGGCTCCTTTTTCTTGCGCCTCAAATCGTTCTACTACACCTCTGAGATTATAGTTAAAAATATTATCTCCTAAAATAACAAGGAGTTTTTCGTCTTTTGCAAAATCCTCAGCGATCTTTATCGCCTGAGAGATTCCCCCTGCCTCACGCTGCACTGCATAATATAACTGCAAGTCGAAATCAAAACCGTCCTTCAAAAGATTTGCGAAATGCCCAGAATGATCAGGAGATGAGGTGATCAGTACTTCCTTAATCCCCGCCTTTTTCATAGCCTCCAGTGGGTAGTAGATCATGGGCTTATTATAAACAGGAAGAAGATGCTTATTCGTGATGAGCGTAAGTGGACGCAATCGTGTTGCCATTCCGCCAGCTAGTATTAATCCCTTCATTATTAAATTCTCGTAATGTTAAGTAGTATAAATAATAGCGCTATAATAAGCGATATTGCAATATATTCTAACACAACTCTCAAATGCATGTCATTGTCTCTCGCATGTCTTAAAAGCCCTATAAGAGAATAAAATACTAATAAGAATACTAATACGACGAACTGTTTCCAAAATGAAAAGTTAAGGTTTAAAATCACAACAAATCCAGAAATCAGGACAATTAACTCAAAAATATATAAAATCAAATGGCGATGTATTTTTTTCATTATAGAATAGTGCCGATATTATAAATTACTATAAAAACTATAAAAACAGATAGCACCACAATGTGATCGATATTATTTCCTACAATCCGAGGAATTTTCCGCCGGGAAATTATAAGAAAATCTAAAATCAACGCAATAAGAAGAATCGAGGCGAAAATAAAGGCGATGGTTTTCCCACTTGTCAAAGCATCAAAAAACGGCTGCGACTGATAAAGGCTTACCTGCCTGAACGCTTCTGAACCATCATTTTCTGAGTGTGTTCCCAAAAATGGCACCTCTACCACCTCATTTGCATCACTTTCATCTAATGCAATATCTTCTTCACCAACCACTTCTTGGTTAATAGCGCCTACATCTGCTGTTGCTAAAAATGGATTCTTCTCTTGACCAAACATCTCAACAATTAAAACAGTATCTTCTCCTTGTAAATGACCTGGAACAATCGCAAACCCTATATCTCTATACTGCGAAGATAATATATTATCTCTATGTGCTGGAGATTCCATCCAAGCCTTAACTACTTCTTGTGCATTTGAAAATCCTTTCGCAAGATTTTCTCCAGCATATATGTAATTATATCCATTTGTCGTAATAAAATGCCATGGAGACGTACTATCTGGCGCAAAATGTGCCCAATAATTATTCGCAAACATATGCTCAGCCTTTTGCTTTGCAGCACTACTCAGTACAGCATTAAGCTTCAATGGCTCTTTCCCATTTGCAATTCGTTCTTGATTAACGAGAATCAAAAGTTCTTGGTCGGTCATAGAATATGTAACACCAAGAATTGAAGGGTTTGCCCTATTTACCACAAGAGAAACCACAGAAGATGCAAGAAGTACCAATATGATTATAAACAGAGACGTATTATGAAGAATTTTTGAACGGTGATTATTCCGGGTATGAGGAAAGAAATAATTATGAAGAAATTTAAACATATCAGTACTTCGGCATTTCAAGATCTGAAACATTCTTGTCATTTACCGGAACTTGAAGTGCCAAAGAAAGCGCATTTGCAACTGCAATTCCGACTCTCACACCTGTAAATGAACCAGGTCCAGGGTTTACGTAGATATTTGTAATATCGGAAAGATTTAACTGCAACTTTTCTAATCCTTTTTTTATCAAACTTAAAACTGATTCAGGATTTGCAGAATTCTTAAACTTTTCCTCGATAAGAAGCGATTCACCTTCCATGATTCTTATATTTGTATTCTTCCTGTCTGTAGTATCAATCAATAAATTCATAATGATAAATCGAGAGCACCATGTCTGAGAATTTCAATTTTATCTTTTGAAAAATCTATAATTGTTGATGCAGACTTTATTGTACACTCACCATCTACAATAAAGTCAACACCACTAAGGATTTTTTCATCAATTCGAGCGAGACTTGAGAATGTTTTACCACCGGATAAATTTGCAGATGGCGCAACAATCGGCACGCCAAGCTCTTCAATAACTTCGCGGAGATCATCTTTATCAGGAATTCGTATCGCAATAGTATCACCTCCAGCTCGCACAATACTAGGAACTTTCTTAAGATTTGCTGGAAAAACGATTGTCAAAGGTCCTGGCCAATACTTTTCAATGATTTGTTTTTTTTGAAAATCAATATTATAGTTTTTTATATACTTTTTAGCTCTTTCAAATGTATCCGATAGAATAAGAACTGGCTTTTCTTTTTCTCTTCTCTTTATCTGAAAGATTCGTTCAACTGCACCACTGTCATCCACCCTACAGCATACCCCATACACGGTATCCGTCGGGAACAGACCTATTTTTCCTTGCCTTAAATATGCCGTAATTTGCTTTTTATCAACCTTTTTTTGTAATGATAATTTCTCGTACATTATCTCTATTATACGAAAATTCTATATCGATTCGCTCCTCAGGCAATATTTTTTGAATCTTTTCTGCCCATTCTATCAAAACGATTGTATTATCCTGAGAAATAATCTCTGCTAAAGATTCGATATCACTCTGTGAATCCTCTATTCTATATGCATCAACATGATAGAGCTTCTTGCTTCCAAATTCATATCTTCTAACGAAAGTATATGTTGGAGAAAGTACTCGAGAGGAAACTCCCAAATGTTTTGCAAATGCTTTCACAAATGTCGTTTTCCCCGCACCCATTTCTCCGTATAGACAAATAACTCGATAGGATCCCAATGAATCAGCAACACTTATCGCTATTTTTTTCGTATCTTCAAGAAATTTTGATTTAAAAATCTTCCTCATCATTACGTTTGAATTTTCTGAAAAGAAGTATAGCACACGCAAGGATTAGCATCCCAAATCCAGTAATTAGAGAATACAAATATGCGGGAGATGTTTTATCTTGTGGAATTTCAACCATATCTTCTTTCTTGTCAGTACGAGAAACACCTTGCACATTTTGAGCAATACTAGAGCTTGTTGATACGCGACTAGGCTTCTTCGTGAGAGATGGTTTTCCTGTAGCAAGCCGCGAAGTATCTATAGTGTTAATTTGCGTAGGACTTCTCATGGGGGTAATTTTCTTTGTGGGTTTTGGAGTAGCGATTGGCTTAGGAGTATAGGTAGGTTTCGGAGTGTTTGTAGGAGGATGCAGGTTTGCGGAAAGTTTTGTAGGGGATGAATTATTAACAAATTCTCCTGTTCCATCAGGGACCCGTGCCCAAGACTTTTCCTCTATTGTCTCTTCATACGAAAATTCCTGGATAATATTACCACTATTATCTTTTATGGTTATAGTTTCACTTGAATTATTTAGCGCAATTCCCGTCAAATTCTTCTCAAGGAGGAAAAATCCTTTTCCTGAAATCTTACCTTCAGGGATTATATACGATTTCGCTAAATCAGAAACCTCCCAAGAACTGATATCTCTCTCTTCATCTGATATATTATAAAGCTCAACAAACTCGTCGTCTTCATTCTCTGGATTTGCAAATATTTCATTAATCACTACTGATTGGGCAAAACTTTTAACAGGAAGGAGGAGAAAATATACAATAAATCCTACCCATAAAAACCCTCTATACATACACGTATCTACTCAGCACTATTATTAAATTACTCCTTTAATAATTTACATGCAAATAAAACGTATCATATCCACCTTCATCATGAGCAACTCTTACATAGCGCAACCTGCATCCTCCAGAACCAGCGTAACTTCCTTGATAAAGAGCTCCGTCTTTTACAGCGCGTACTGTTTGTGATCCATTTGTCCCGATATCAATACCGTCATGAAATCTATACACACTTCCTACCCAAGTATTTCTTACCGCCCAAGTTTCACCGTATCCTTGATTGTATTGGATAGTCTCTGCTATTGGCCAGCGCCATGATCCAGACGGATTAAAGGGATCTCCACCAGTATAATTTACATGACTAATCGATGAAAGATAGCTCAATGGATTTCGCGATGAACCACCAGAACTTACGATAAAATGCAAATGCGTTCCCGAAGAATTACAAGAAGCACCCTGAATAATTGAGGCAATCCTATCTCCTTCGCTTACCGAACCAACTTTCACTTCAGTTCCACGTCCCGCAATAATTCCTTGAATAGATGCGTATTCTGCACGCGCCTCAGCAAGTAAGCCTTGATATACTACCTCACTCCCTCGAGTCTCTGCCAAAAGATGATCTTTTGCTGCACGCTCTGTTTCAAGCTGCTGGTTATAGCTATCAAGCTGATCATGCAGAGCCTCTGCCTCTTCCTGCTTTTCTACGAGAATATCTTGCTGATTCGCATAGCTTACCTTAGACTGCTCAGCTTCCAACATATTTTTCTGATCATAATGCTGGACAATTTTAAGATACTTAATCCTCGTAAAAAAATCTTCAATATTTTTAGACGTAAACAAAACTTCCCACGGCTCTACTTCTCCATATTTATAAGATCCTACAATCCGATTCAAAAGCGCCTTAGAAATACCTTCAAGATTTCCTTCAAGGTTATAAATCTTATCTTCTGTAATGTCTATATCTTTCTGGAGATTATCAAGCTTTTCTTCAGTCTCTTGAATTCTTAATTCTGCAAGTGAAATCTGACTATCTACGATTTGAATTTGGGAAGAGAGACTTTTTGCTTCATTCTGAAGCTCTGTTACTTTTTTTTCGTATTCACTAATCTTCTTCTGAATATCCTCTAAATTTGATTGCTTATCCTTCTCATCATCATCTTTATTCTCCTGCTCTTCCGTAGGCGTAGGGGTAAGTGTTTGCCCCATAACAGAATTTGCAACAAAAATAAACAAAAAAGCGAGAAAAAAACTACTGAGTATGTGTCGAAATGTAAACTTCATAAAAACAGTTTATTTCAGATACCGCAGTACTGCAAGAAAACTTGCGAATGCTCCGAGGAGTATTGCAGCAATTACCTCAATTCCAAGCACTATAAGCATATGCACAGGCTCTATTAAAATAGGAACACCTGAAAAATATGCCTGCAATCCTGCCTGACCAAAAGTCATTAATGCAGCATATGATACTCCCCACCCTATCAGCGCCCCAAAAACAGAATAGAACACTCCTTCTAGAATAAACGGCGTACGAATAAACCAGTCTGATGCACCAATAAGCTTCATAATCTCTATTTCTCCCCGCCGAATTGTAATCTTAATCCCGATAATAGTTAAGATTACAAAAATCGAAACAACAGTTAGAACAAAAATGATGAATAGGCCAACCTGTCGAAATGCGTTCGTCCACTGGCTCAGTGTGTCCACGATATCCTGCTGGAATATCACTCGATCAACCCCTTCAGACTCTTGTGCAATTTGTGCAAGCTCTGGTAAATCAGTCACAACATCCGCTTTCACATCCAGTGATGGTGGCAAAATATCTGCAGATACCAACTCAACAAGCAAAGGCTCATCCTTATTAAACTCTCGATAAATCACCAACGCTTCTTCTTGCGAGATAAACTTAATCTCAGAAGTTTTCCCTGTCGCTTCAATTTGCTGACGCGCGCTCTCAATCTTTTCTTGAGGAGTTTCTGGTTCAAAAAAAACACTAATCTGCGGCCTCGATTCAAAATAGTCAATAATCCGAATTGATAAAATCGTTATAATCGCAAACACTGAAACCGTTAAAAACGTAAGACCCATAATCAGGATTGCTGCAACCGCCTGATACGGAGAACGCCTAATATATCGTGCAACTGTTCGTAAATACATAAATTATTTTTGCTTCAATGATTCAAGGTCTACTTTTTTTTCACTCTTTCCTGCATCATTCTTCTCAACTCCTTTTTCTGGATCCTCATTTTTTTTTGCCTCTTTTTGAGTTGATTTTTTGTCTGATTTCAAAAATCCATTTTCAATATGGAGTACCCGATATCCTGATTTATCTATTATATGATCGTTGTGCGTTGCCATAAAGATAGTCGTCCCACGCTGATTTATTCTTTCTAGTAATTCAAAAATCTGCATTGAGGTATTCAAATCCAAATTTCCCGTCGGCTCATCTGCAAGAATCACCTCAGGATTAAAGACAAGTGCACGAGCAATCGCGACTCTTTGACGCTCTCCTCCAGAAAGCTGCAGTGGAAAATGTTCAATTTTCTTCGAAAGACCAACTTCTGAAAGCACCTCTTCAGCGCGCTTTCTTGCTTCTTTCTCAGAAACTCCGGAAAATTCTAATGGCAGCATAACATTTTCTACAACAGTTCTATCGAACAATAATTTCAAATCTTGAAAAACAACTCCCACTTTTCGTCTCAGATGACGAATTTTAGACTTATGCAATTTATGTACATCAATTTCCCCAATACTTATCTCTCCTTCCGTAGGGTCTAGATCTCGTATAATAAGACGAAAAATCGTCGTTTTTCCAGAACCAGTAGGACCTACAAGAAGCACAAGCTTCCCCTGCTCGACATGAAAACTCAAATTATCAAGTGCTTTGGAATTGTAGTAAGTTTTGGAAACGTTCTGAAATCTAATCATTTAAAATCAAAAATTGCCAACGAAATAAATTCATAAAAGAGCAGATTACTTAAGAACCTCAAGCTGACCAACATCCATAAGCCACCCAGCCTTCTCTGCATCAAATGTTTTCCCATTAACCTTTACTGTCCTCCCGACAAATCTACCGAGGTCAACGTTTGAAGAAGTCAGATATACGCTTTGAGATTCTCCTCCAGGACGTACGAGGTGATGAGTTCCTTCACCCTCAATTCCCCCTTCTTCTAACACCCCCTCTGCCTCATCAGGAAACTGGCGCTTATCATCTGCCCCTACTATAAGTCCTTTCTCTATCTGTGCATCTTCACTCAGCTCATTGACTTGCACAGGCTTACTTGTAACTCCAGTTGCGATAGTGATTTGCGCGATAAGAAACCCGCTTCCAATACCAAGCGCGAGGATAAGGAGTATTGAGACAAGATTGGTAGATTTCCCAAATAAACCACTTTTTTTCTTTCTATCAGTATCGTCTAGCGAATGCATGATCTTTCTATTTGGGGAAATAGTTCTATTTTCCATAGATTACAGTAAATCACAAATCACTTTTTTTTACAAGAATTCACTCCACCTTCAACTCAGCCTCAATAAATATATCAATATTTCCATCGAGAACACCTTCTACATCAGAGGTCTCTACCTTTGTTCTCGTATCCTTAACAAGCTTATAAGGATGTAGCACATAATTCCTAATTTGATTTCCCCATGAAGCACTTTTATACTCTCCTTTTAATTTTTGCTCTTCAGCTTTCTTTTTCTCTTCTTCTAAAATCGCGAGCTTTGATTTAAGGATTTTCATAGCATATTCTCTATTTTGGTTTTGATATCTCTCTGTTTGACATGTTACTACAATCCCAGTTGGCTTATGCGTAAGTCGAACTGCACTCGAGACCTTCTGCACATTTTGTCCTCCTTGAGAAGAAGCCCGATAAAAATCCCATTCTATATCATCGTCTCTTATTATAATTTCACTTTCATCTCCTTCATATGGTAACACTTCAACAAGAGCAAAGGATGTATGCCTAAGATTGTCTGAATTGAATGGTGAAAGTCTAACAAGCCGGTGTGTCCCGCTTTCCTGCTTCAAATATCCATAAACAAAATCCCCCTCCACAATCATCACAACACTCTTAATCCCAGCCTCTTCTCCTTTACTTTCGTCAATAATCTCTACTCGAAATCCTTTTTTTTCAAAATAGCGCTGATACATCCGAAACAGCATTTGTGCCCAATCCATCGCATCTACACCCCCCTGTCCAGCGTGAATAGATACTATCGCACTCCCTTTATCAAATCTTCCTGAAAAGTAGACATTTTTTTCAATCTCAGAAACCAACTCATCTAACCCTTCAACCAAACCAGTATCGATCATTTCCTGAATTTTTTTTGCTGTTTCTATCTCCTTCTGAATCCTTCCCATTTCCTTCATCAGAGATGCTGCCCTTGTGGTATCTTTCCAAAATTCCGGATCTGTAGACATCGTCTCAATTTCTTTAAAACGAAACTTTTTATTCTCTAGATCTAGTTTTTTGAGAAGAAGTTCTGCCCTTTCGTTTTTGTCTTGCATAATGAGGCAATTGTATCAGAATAAATAATTTCTTGCGAAAAATTTAGAGGATGAGGCTTGCAAGTCCGAGGAATACGAAAAATCCAATAACATCAGTAGCAGTTGTAATAAATATTGTGGCTGATGAGGCAGGATCTTTTCCGAGCGACTTCATAATCATAGGAACAAGTGCTCCAAAAAATCCTGCTACGATAAGGTTTATCACCATCGCGACTGCAAGAACAAGCCCCAAAGCAGGACTTTGGTTAATAAATGTCGCAATACCTGCCACAATCACACCATTGATCAACCCATTCATCGCTCCGCTAACCATTTCATTCCAGATAAGTTTTTTCCCAGTTTTCAATGCTATTTCTTTCAGAACCAAACCTCGGACTGCGACTGCGAGTGCTTGAGTTCCTGCATTTCCTCCCATTCCAGCTACTATTGGCATGTATACAGCAAGTAAGGTAAATTCAGAGATTGTCGTCTCAAATAATCCCACAACTGACGCTGCGAAGAAGGCAGTTCCAAGATTAATAATAAGCCACTTATAGCGGAATTTTACTTTTGTAAGGGGAGAATCAAGCGCACTCTCCTCAGTATCGACTCCGGCAAATCCATACAGATCTCGCATCGCATGCTTATCCATAAGACGCAAGATATCATTGGAATGAATAATACCTAAAATGCTATCATCATTATCCATCACCACAACTTTATTTCGTGGATGCCGAATAAAAGATCGCACAACTTTATCTACCTCACTATCATATCGAATCGAAGGAATTTTTCGAATTTGCTTATCTTGAATTTCATTACTCCTATGAAGTGCAAGCTGTGAACCAGGTATCTCTCCAAGCAGCTTTCCCCCTTCTACAATAAGAATCGCAGGGAATTTACTTGTTTTTTCTTCATAATCTGTAACCTCATTTATAATCTTATCTATCTTGGTATTTTTTGGAAAAATAACATAATTTAAATTCATCAAACCAGCAGCTGCTTTGGGATTAAATTTTAGGAGAAATTGTACTTTTTCTTTCAGGCTTTCACTCAATTTATTTGCAATTTTTTCTGCACGAGAATCTTGAAGGAGTCGAACAATATCTGCTGCCTTATCCGGATCTAACGGATTCAAAAGACTAATTACTTCGCTGTCAGAAATTTTTTTGAGAATATCACGCTGAATTCGAGGAGAAAGCATGAGGAGAATATATCCTTGGCGTTTTACAGGAATTTTTTTGAAGAATTCGCTCCGACCTTTCGGGGAAGAAACAAGAACTCGTATTATCTTCCGATCACTTAACTGTGCTACATCTGTTATAGACATCTATTTTATCTTAATTATGTCCGAGATTAAAAAGCAAGAACTATTTTCCACACACTGATGAACAAAAGACATCCCTAAAGTGATCTTCATTTGTTAATTTTTCTAACTGCTCAATTGCACGCTGAATCTGAGGTTGCGATGCTATTATATTTTGTGCATCAATATTTGAAACGCTCTGCTCAGCATCCTGAATAATCCTCTCTACATCATCTCCCTTCAGTAACTCAATCTGTGGAGAAATATTTTCACGCGCATCTTGCTCGCCCAAAACTTTTCCGACCCTACTCTCCACGAACATATACAGCAAGAGTATTCCTATGCCCACAATCGTTAGAAAAATTATGACTCGCTTAATGCTCCACTGTGCATCTATTTGCTCTTCTTTTTTATGCTGCTTTTCTTCTTTCGTTTGCACTTCGATTCGTCTCCTCCGGCTCATAATATCACTGTACCACAAATAGAAGTTTTTTATGAGGAAAAAAATTATTCAATATGATCTTCTAAATCTTTCACAAAGTCCTCAACAATACCACAAGCTACACTCCGTAATCTTTCCTCACCATCCGAAATATTTGTCAACACAAAATCCCACGCACCAACATGGTCTTCCTGAATAACAATCAAGTATAAAAATTCCTTCTTCTTGTCACTAGAAAGCTCAGACAAAATCACATCAATAACCGTAAAATGAATGTGAGAATGAAGGAGATACAAGAGCTCTTCTTTTTCAGCATGATCAACCTCAATCTCTAAAAACTTCTCATATACTGGCTCTATGTGTAAAATATGACTATAAAATTTATCTTTCATAATTATTCTAGCGGCCCCAACGGAATTTTATCTTCAGGATCATTTATAAAATAAAACAAAACAGGCCCTTTCTGACCACCATCATATCGCTCCAAATGTCGCATTACTTCAGGAGATCCACCCAAATGCTTCCCAGTCGATTTCCCAGGCCCCGCATCCCCAATTACAACTACAATTGAACGGCCATTATGCGGATTTACGAGAAGCATCTTTCGATATTTAAAGAAATCTCTATATTCCCCAACACGGCTCATATAATCAGGCGCCAAAAACGTTTGAACAGCAATATAGTATTTTTCCCGCTCAATATCTTCTTGAGTTAATGCATGAGCCGAATTTGCGAAATATCCCCACGCACCCCTCCCTGGCGCAAGCCCTGATGACATAAACTCTTCGGCTTCTTCTGCTGTCTGGAAATGAGTAGCCTCTGTGTCTCCCGGATATCGCATTAAATGCTGCTCTGCACCAATATAGCCATATGTTCTATTCAAGCGCTTACTCTCAAGCTCATACTGAATATCCATGCCATAAAAATCGCTCAACTTTCTCGTAATCTGTATGTTTTCATCATCAGTAAGAACTCTAATATCATCAGGAAGTAAATCCTCTAAATCGGAAACGAGAAATAAGTTCTTATTTACTTTTTCGTATTTTGCGATTTGCGCACCTGAGTCCAATTGGGGATTTAACGGGTATCCTAAAAGCATCAAGCCGCTAATCGCTCCAATCGCATACTGTTTAGAATTTTGAGAAATATGATCAAATGCTTCCTTATGAGTATCTATTATCTTCTTCTGTTGTTCTTTTTGCAATTCTGACCACTTCTCGTGAAGTTTTCTATACGAAAGACCCTTCTTATTCATCTACCTCTTCTGGTTCTTCAGCCTCTACACCAACTATCACAACAAGATCGTACTCGCTGTCATCCGCTAATGTCTCAGTCTTGGAATTTACGGCATACTCGCCCTCGAAATCGCTCATTATCTCATCTATTGAATCTTCGTATTCAGGTTTTATCAAAATTGTTATATTCTCATAATCAAAGTCTTCTGCATTTCCAACTTCAATATTTTCATATCCTTGCTCCTCAAGAAAAGTTTGCATATCACCCGCGACCCCTGCAGTCCCACTTCCATTCAAAACCTGTACTGCCAAACTACTTCTCTCAAACGCTACAACGCTCGGCGTTGCAGTTGGCTCGACAGTCGGAGTCACCCTCGCCACTTCTTCTCGTTCAGAAACTCCTATAATACCTGTGGAATAAAAATAATATACAAGAGCAGAAATTCCAGCAACTATAAGAAATACTATAAAAAATAGAAGAAAATTTTTCCCCTTTTTCCGATTATTTGCAAGTCCAAACTCTGCTGCTGAAAATGGGGAACTTGATGAACTCTTAACGCCATGATCTTCTTCTTTCTCGACTTCGCCCTCAGGCGCAACCTCTATAATATCCTCTTCAACAATAACTGCTTGTACATCTGTATCTTTCTTATCTTCGAGCTTTTCCTCTGTTTCGTTTAATTCCAAAAGTGGCTCATCCTCCTCGATATCTTCTCCGATCTTCTCGTCTTCCTGAAGAATAGCCTCTTCGACCTCCTCTTTATCCTCCACCACCTCAACTTCTCTAGAAGAAATTTCTGGCTCTTTTTCAGGAATCTCGATCACTGGAGTATCCAAATCATCTTCATCACCAATCTCAGCATTGATCCTCTTAAGGACTTCTTCTTTCCTCCTCCGAATTTCCTCTGGAGAGAGCTTATCGTCTTTTTTCGTGATTGTTTTCTTCGGTTTCTTTTCAGCCATAAATTATTAGTTTATTACTTTCTTTCGTGCTGTCCATCAACACAATCGCACTCTGAAAGCTCTTTCCCGAACCTGCTACACGACTTCATTCCACATGCCTTTTTCTCAGCTGACTCTCCACGACATTCTCCTTTACAAACGTAGTGTTTCATTATTTTTTCTTCCTTTTATTTATTATCTTATCCATGATTCCTACTCCCAAATCGAACGCTGCTTTTTGTGGACGATCGGCAACATCACGGATCTTATCTTCAATCGATTTTTGGATCATGTTTATTTTGTGGCGTATGTAAAGGATTACGACAACAGTTACGATCATGAGAATAACCATAATACTCATGAGAACTATTCCGAGTGTATAAAAAGCTGTCTCTAATGCTGTTAATTCCATATATTAATCATTATAGCATTTTAAGAGAAATTGCAATAATGAATACTTGCTTATTGACTTGATCTATTCAGATTAGATACAGTAAATGTAGGCACACAATTTGTGGGGTTTAGTTTAACCGTAGAAAAATGGAAAGTACTTTATCTGATTTTATTCCGTATGATTTAGGAATTGTCGCAACTGATAAGCGGGTTTTATTATATGGAAATCTGCTCAGCGCGAGCTTTTCAAATCCACTCTTTATTTCAGAAAGTACAAATGGTCTGAAATTTAAATCCACCAAAAAAACAGGGGAAATATTAGGGCAATCAGGGAATATACAGAATACCGCATTTTCACTCGATTTTAGGATTTCTGAATTTCAAAAAGAATACTATCTCTCCTATAAATCGCTCTCAGAAAATACTCCAATAATCTCATTTGCCCGTTCGAAGGATTTATTTAGTTGGAAAAAAATTGCTAATACAAAAGATCTAAAAGAAACGACAACTATTGTCCCCAATTATAAATATGAGAATATGTATGTATCATATTGCGGTGAAAAAAGTATCACTGTGCAGTTCTCGAAAGATTTAATCAAATGGGAAAATGCCCAAACAGTACTTATTCCTCAAAACAATCACTTTGATAAATATCCTCTCAAAGTAGGAAATATATTTCAAATTCCTGAAGGCATTCTTGTATTTTACTATGTCAAAGAATTTTTCCGCGAGGGACTTAGCTATTCTGTTGGCGCAGCGCTTTTTGATAAAAATAACCCCTCAAGACTCCTTTCAAAAACACAACTTCCATTCCTCTCTCAGCAGCTCGAAGTGGAAAATGGAGAACTCTATCCATTAGGAGAAATTATTTTTCAAGATAGGGTAATTTTTTACTTCGGAATACGAGGTAAATCAGTATATGCTGTATCATATGGTACGCTTAAAAATATCTTAAGTAGTTTTCCGGGACGCTCCAAACCACGCCTTGAAAAATATCACAAGAACCCAATAATCACTCCAGTTATGCAACATTCCTGGCAGAAAGTAGCGACATTTAACCCAGCAGCAGTACACGACGGTGAGAAATTTCATTTTATTTATCGTGCAATGGGCCCAGAAAATACCTCTGTGCTCGGACATGCAGAGAGTACAAATGGCACAGATATTTATTATCGATCTGAAAAGCCGATTTATGTCCCCCGAAAATCATTCGAACTCCCAGGAGGATCTGCCAAGACATGGTTTATGTCTGGAGGAGGATATGGAGGATGTGAAGATCCACGGGTGACATGGATCAAAGAGGATAAAAAGTTCTACCTAACCTATATTGCATATAATGGTTCTGATGCGCCTCGAGTTGCTCTTTCCTCTATTTCTGAAGATGATTTTAAAAATAAAAATTGGAACTGGACCAGCCCAAAGATTATCTCTAAACCACATGAGGTAAATAAAAATGCAGTTATTTTCCCAGAAAAAATTGGGGGGAAATACGTCGTTATGCATCGAGTTTTCCCAAATATTCTTCTGGACCTCATGGATGACCTAAATTTTAAAAAACCACGATATCTAAAAGGTGAATATAAAATTCCTCCTACAGCAAATGGTTGGGATAGTCGAAAGGTTGGAGCAGGACCACCTCCTATTAAAACGCCTGATGGATGGCTTCTTATCTATCATGCGGTGGATGATAAAAACGATTCACAGTATAAGATAGGTGCCATGCTTTTGGATCTCAATGAACCATGGAAAGTGCTCTATAGAACTCAACAACCAATTCTCGAACCTGATCAATGGTATGAGAATAATGGCTTTAAGGCAGGTGTTGCGTATCCTTGCGGAGCAGTCCTGAATAATGGTAGACTCTATGTGTACTATGGAGGAGCAGATACTTTTACCTGCGTAGCAAGCAAAAGTATCCGTGAATTCATGAATGATCTAAAATCAAATCACTCTGTTACCTTAGAAAGAAACCTAACACAAACAACAGTATTGCACCATGATTAGATTAACAAGGCATCAAAATAACCCAATACTTCTTCCAAGCCTCACAAATGATTGGGAAAAGGGGGGAGCATTTAATGGCTCAGTTGTAAAAAAGGACAATACATATTATATGGCTTACCGCGCCATGACTCCGAGAGGTTTTTACATGGACGCAAATATTCAGCTCTCAACTATCGGTATCACGAAAAGTATTGACGGCATTAATTTCACTGACAATTATCAACTCATAACGCCAACTGAGGACTGGGAACGATATGGATGTGAAGATCCACGAATTACCTATATCGACGGAAAATTTTATATATTTTATACCGCGCTTGGTGGATATCCTTTTGGTGCAGATAATATAAAGGTTGCTGTTGCCATTTCTAAAGATCTTAAAACGATCGATGAAAAGCACCTCGTTACTCCGTTCAATGCAAAAGCGATGGGCTTATTCCCTGAAAAAATAAATGGGAAATACACTGTATTTCTTAGCGCTAATACAGACACACCTCCTGCAAAAGTTGCTATAAGATCAATTGATAAGATAGAAGATTTATGGGACCATGATAAGTGGAATGAATGGTATGAAAAACTAGATGACCATACACTTCCCCTTCTTAGACATACAAGGGACCAGGTAGAAGCAGGGGCCGTTCCGGTAAAGACAGATAAAGGTTGGATCTTTATATATTCGCTTATTAGAAATTATTTTTCAGATGACAAGCTCTTTGCGATAGAAGCTGCCTTGCTCGATCTTAACGACCCACTAATCGTTCAGGAAAGGACCACAAATGCACTCCTTATACCTGAAGAAGAGTATGAGCTTTTCGGGAATATCCCAGATGTAGTATTTCCTACTGGTGCACAAATTATAGGAGACGATTTTTACGTCTACTACGGTGCTGCTGATACAAGCATGGGAGTTGCATCATGTAAATTTGAAGAGCTCATCAACGTGCTCAAAGGCCATCACAAAGAAGTTCCGGATAATCCACATATTCGATTTCAAAGATACGAAAAGAACCCCATCCTTGAGCCTGTTATTGAACGAGAGTGGGAAGAAATGGCAGTATTCAACCCAGCAGCAGTTTACGAAGATGGAAAAGTGCACATACTCTATAGAGCTATGAGCAACGATGGGCTTTCTACTGTCGGCTACGCAGTGAGCAGTGATGGCGTTACTATAGATGAAAGACTTCCTTATCCAATCTATGTACCCCGTGAACCATTTGAGTTAAAACGCCAAGATGGAAATTATGGGTGCGAAGACCCACGACTTGTAAAACTCGGTGATAGATTTTATATAACCTATACTGCATATGACGGCGGAGTGAATCCTCCCCGTGTTGGTTTTTCGTCGATTAGCGTAGATGACTTTCTCAATAGAAAATGGGAGTGGGAAAAACCAATTTTAATATCTCCGCCAGGTGTCGACGATAAAGACGCTTGTATTTTTCCGAAAAAAATAAATGATAAATATGTCTTTCTCCATAGGATAAATGAGGATATATGGATAGATTCTGTAGATGATTTAAAATTTGAAAATAATCGCTTCCTAGACGGGCAAATACTTATGCACGCAAGAGTTGATCAATGGGACCACAAGAAAATTGGCATTGCCGGACCACCTATTGAAACAGAGAAGGGCTGGCTTCTCTTATATCATGGCATAACTCCGGACAAATACTATAAAGTTGGGGCATGCCTCCTCGACCTGAATAATCCTGATACCGTAACCTCAAGACTCTCTTATCCTATATTTGAACCGGAAGAAAAATATGAACTTGAAGGGATAGTAAATAATGTTGTTTTCCCTTGCGGAAATGTAGTTATTGGAGAAGATTTATATATTTATTATGGTGGAGCCGATCTAGTACTCGGAGTTGCAAAAATGAACCTCAATATGCTCCTTGATGAGTTATCTAAATATCAGATATAGATTGTTCCGCGAAATTTACGTCCTGCAATAAAGAAGAGTGTCCAACTCCATAGTAAATAGTTGTTCCATTGTAAATATCCCGAACTGGAACCACGTAATTATTTTTACCTTCAAAAGTATCGTAATCAATTTTTTTATCAGATTTCAATATCCTTGGATATCCATCTAAAGATGCTTTTGGTCTTCCTATATCAAAAAATTAATGAGCCCTCTCCCTGACTATCATCGAGAATTAAAAATGCATGATCGAAAGGGTCTGATTTTTTACTATCTACATGAACCCCTTCCATAAATGTAGCTTTAATTCCAATCTTATCTAGAAGAAATTTCCCAATAACTGCTTGCTCTGCACATTCAGATTGCCCTACAAATTCAGATAATTTCGCATATCTCTCTGAGAGATAAAGATCTTTTCTTGCAACAGCAACTGATTCATCGCCTACCTCTAATATAGCTCCCATTTTCTTTTGCGTATACAATAAATGATGAAAAAGCATGGGATCTATTTGTAGATTATTTTCTTCAATCCATTTTTTAATTAATTGTCCGTTGTCCGAACTATATAATTCATCCAATCTCTCTCTGATAAACTTATCTGTCTTGTCAGTAAGCAATTCTGTATCTACCTCCATAACTATATCCAATTTGTCACTAAAAATACTCCCGCCCACTGGGATTTTGTCACCCTCTTTTATTTCTTCCGCCCACAATCCCCTATAAAGCTGTCTTATTCTTCCTGTTTCATCAGCATTCTCAACAGAAGTCTGTGCTGAGCCTTCTATTACTTCTCCTTCTTCCATATTTCCATACTAACATAAAGAAATCAGCTTAAATAAAGGGGTAATTAAGAAGCTTGAGGATAGTGACAACGCTTCCATTTCTTTCCTGATCCACACCAGCAAGGATCATTACGACCGAGCTTTTTCCCTTCTCCTGACACGATCTCTTTTACTTTTTTATTTTTTTCGAGCTGCTTTTGCTTCGAGCTTGTTCCAATTTCTTCTGCTGACTGGTTTGTTATCACATTCTCACGAACATGATCATGATTATGAACATGCGATTCTGTCACAATATTCACCTTAAAGAATCTATTTACTATTCCATCATCAATTGATTTTACAAGCCTCTCAAATTGTGCAAAGGCTTCATTTTTATATTCAACAAGAGGATCGCGTTGTGCATAGCCACGTAAATTAATGCCAGTTCGAACATCTTCCATCGCAGTTAAGTGATCCATCCACATATTATTTACAACTTGTAGAGATAACATTCTAGTAACCTTTTTCATCGTCTCGTCACCAAAATCTTTTATCTTCTTATCCAATAGCTTTTCCGCAATATCGTGCAAAAAATCTGCTATTTGAATTACTCCCTGTCGGTGTTCGAGCTGTCTTACAAGCTGCCCCTGAGACTTCTCATCAAATGGGATAATTGTGCTGAATTCTTGGATAATCTTTTTATTTTGATCCTCTATCTCACCAAAATTTGAATTTACTGAAACAATAGCATCAATATTCGCCCTAATCTTCTCTTTAATAAAATCCTTATATTCAAAATCGTCTTCAATTATTTCCTGTCGCTCGCCATAGATGATTTCTCGCTGCTTATTCAAAACATCGTCATACTCTACTGTATTCTTCCTACTCTCGAAATGAAATCCTTCTACTTTTACTTGAGCTTGAGTAATAACTCGAGTTACAATGGGGTTTGCAAGAGGCTGATCTTCAGGGAAATTAAACCGTGTCATCAGATTACCAATCTGTTCTCCACCGAAAATTCGCATCAAATCATCTTCAAGAGAAATAATAAATACAGACCGTCCTGGATCTGCCTGACGACCAGATCGCCCACGCAACTGATTATCAATACGTCTTGACTCATGCTTTTCAGTACCTATCACATAAAGCCCGCCAACCCTTATTACCTCATCGTGCTCTTTTTGCCATTCTGACAGTTCTTTCTCAAATCTTTTTTTACCTTCCTTCCCCTCATATTCAATACTAAACTCAGAAGGCTTTTCTCCACCCAAAATAATATCTACTCCACGACCTGCAACGTTCGTTGCAACAATCACTGCACCTTTTTTTCCTGCATCTTTAATGATAAGTGCTTCGCGGAGATGGTTCTTTGCATTTAATACTTCGTGAGGAATTTTTTTGCGTTTTAAAAAAGTTGAAATAATTTCGTTTTGCTCAATAGATGCAGTCCCTACCAAGACTGGCTGTCCTTTCTCGTGCGCCTCCTCAATCTCTCTTACCGTTGCCACAATTTTTGCACGTTTTGTCTTATAAATCCTATCTGCCTCATCTTTACGAACAATTTGCTTATTCGGAGGAATAACGATTACATCTAATTTATAGATCCTGTGAAACTCCTCTGATTCAGTAACTGCCGTTCCCGTCATACCGGCAAGAACTTCATATTTTCTAAAATAATTTTGCAGAGAAATCATTGCCAAGGTTTTTGATTCTCTCTGAACAGATACTCCTTCTTTTGCCTCCAGAGCTTGATGAAGTCCCTCCGAAAGGCGGCGTCCCTCCAAAAGCCTTCCTGTAAACTCATCAATAAGTGTCACCTGGCCTTCGCGAACAATATAATCTTTATTTTTATGGAATAACGTTCTTGCTTTTAGAGCAGCTTCTATATGATAGACCGTATCAAAATCTTTCTCATAAATATCTTTAATCCCAAACATTTTCTCGATCTTTCCAATCCCATGGTCTGTCAAATGTGCAGTTCTTCGTTTTTCATCAATCTTATAATCAATTGCAGACAATCTTTCTACAACCTTTGCGTATTCATAATATTTATTTGACGGAGTTTCATCCGGCATAGAAATGATATGAGGAGTCCTTGCTTCATCAATCAATACTGAATCTACCTCGTCAATAACTGCAAAATAATGATCGCGCTGCACTTGCTCTTCCAAGGAGAGTGCCATATTGTCTCGCAAATAATCAAAGCCAAATTCAGAATTGATACCATACACGATATCTGCTTCATAAGCCTCTTTACGACTAACCGGCTTCAGATGGAAAAGCCTATAATCTTTTGCCTCAGAATCAAAATATTCAGAATCATATAAAAATGATTGCTGATTAATAATAGAGCTTACCTTCATTCCCAAAAATGCAAAGACAGTACCCATCCATCCAGCATCACGTCGTGCTAAGTAATCATTTACCGTAACTAAATGCACAGATTCTCCAGTCAATGCATGGAGATAAAGTGCAGGAACTGCAGAAAGTGTTTTTCCTTCTCCGGTTTTTTGTTCTGATATTTTTCCAGAAGCAAGTACTATTGCCGACATAAGCTGTACCTCATAATGCCTCTGCCCAATTGTTCTCTGGGCAGCTTCTCGAACGAGCGCAAATGCTTCTGGAAGAAGAGCAGTTAATGACTCACCATCTTCATACCGTTTCTTCAACTTTTCAGTCTCTTTAGGAAAATCTTCGTCTTTAAGCTTGCTAACTTTTTTTTCTAATAAATTTATCTCACTAATAATAGGTTGCATTTTCTTTATCTCACGATCATTTGAGTCGAGGAGTTTTGTTATAAAATTAAACATAATATTTCTATGATTAAAACGGAAATATATTCTATCACAGTCAAAATGTAAGTGCCAAAGTATTTATTTCTTAGGCAAAATCCTATCTTGACTCATATACTTCTTCAAAACAGAAGGGACTATTACACTTCCATCTTTATTTTGATAATTTTCTAAAATTGCAACTATTGTTCTCCCTATCGCAAAAGCAGTTCCATTTAGAACCTGTACATAGCTCTTCTCTCCTTCAGCGACATATTTAATATTCAGTCTTCTTGATTGGAAGTCTGTAACTGTTGAAACAGATGTTACCTCTCGATATTTTCCCTGAGATGGGATCCAGGCTTCAATATCATATTTGCGAGCAACAGGAAATCCTAAATCGCCCGTACACATTTTCACCACTTGATATGGAATCCCTAAACCTTGAAATAACGTTTCTTCAAGCTCAAGAAGAAATTCTTGCTCCTTATCATCATCCCCACTCTTTACATATGACACCATTTCTACCTTATCAAACTGGTGAACTCGAAATATTCCTCTCGTATCTTTTCCATAACTTCCTGCTTCACGTCTGAATGCTGATGAGATTCCTACATACCGGAGTGGAAAGTTTTTACTATCCAAAACTTCATTCTTATGCATAGGAACTAGCACGTGCTCTGCAGTGCCAACGAGAACCTTATCATTATCCCGTAAATGGAACATATCTTCTTCTCCACCATTCTCCATATACCCAAGGCCTCTCATAATCTCTGTATTAATAATCACTGGTGGAATTACTGGAATAAATCCTTCTGCAACAAGAACTTCTAACGCATATTGATATAATGCAAATTGCAATCGCACCCCATCGTTTTTCAAATAAGCAAACCGAGAACCGGAAACCTTCGCAGCACGTTCCATATCAATAATATCTAATTTTTCACCAAGATCTAAATGATCTTTAACTTGAAAATCAAATTCCCTTTTATCTCCAACAGTTTTTACAACATCATTTTCGGTATCATTCTTCCCAATTTTTACATCATTTTTTGAAGGATTGGGGATTTCCAACAAAAGTAAACTTAACTCTTCCTGAAGCAAGACTAGTTCATCTTCAAGGGTAGAAAGTTTTATTTTTATTTCTTTCCCTCCTTCAATATCACGCTCTTTTGCCGCTTTATTTCGCTCCTCACGAATACCTTGCACTTCTTGAAGCTTTGTTCTGAAGCGCATATCTAAATCTAGAATTTTTTCAATATCGATTGTAATATTTTTAGCTGCAGACTTCTCAATAATTTCCTTCGGGTTTTCGCGAATATATTGTAAATTAAGCATTGTTTATTTCTTTTTTCATTATTGGCAATAATTCCTGAATCGCCTTGTATCTGTGATTATAAAGCTTCATTTCGGGAATTGAAAGCTCATTTTCATGATAATATTTCCCCAAATCTGGCAAATAGAAAAAGGATCTATACGGATATCCTTTTAAATATTTCAATAATGGTTGTTTTGCAATAATACCCTTAACCTCACCGCTCACCTGAAAACTTTTTCCATTCGGCAAAACAAGTGTTATAACTGTCTTAAACCACGCAACCCTATTATCATCTGGCAATTCTTTTGCAACACTTATCATGTGGTTTATTAAATCCTTTTCTGTTGCATCATCTCCCAACCATCGCTTACTATGAATCCCTGGCGCATTTTCTAATGCTGCTATTTCAAGCCCTCCATCATCAGAAAGCGCGGGTAAGCCTGATTTCTTTGCAAAAAATCTTGCCTTAATCAAAGAATTTTCGGCATACGAGCTTCCATTCTCTTCTACATCTTCATCGATCCCAACATCATTCAGTGAAACCATACTGCTAAAAAAGGGCCCATCGAGAAACTTTTTTATTTCGTTGAGTTTCCCCGGATTATGTGTTGCGATAAGAAGTTTATGCATGTACGCTTTCAGCAAATCTTTGTTTTACAAACTCATCATCAAGCGAAGAGATTAACCATGCAGCTTTTGGACCATGATCCTTTCCGAGAAGCGATGTATAAATTGCCTTAAACGCATCTAAAGATCTAATATTGAGCTCTTTTGCAGTATCATACACTATCTCCTGGATTTGTTCAGGGGTGAGTTTACGAGAAAGTTTTTTTTGTAATTCATTCAAATAATTCTTCTGCTCGGAAGAGAGCTCTGTAACCATTTCAGGAAGTGATTCTTGCACTAAAAACTTATCCTTTTCGGGGGCATATTTTTCTACCCAAATCTTGGCATACTTAATCCATGGTACTAATGCTGAATCTGATATCTCACTAAGGACTGAAGGCATCTGCGACCATTGAGCGAGTGTCGTAAAGCGCTCCTCTGGCGGATATAGGACACTATCGCCAACCTGAGAGAGCTTAAAAACCCGCGCATCGTCATCATCAATTCCTTTTTGATACTTTATCGCACATTTTTGATAATCATCATATAGCCGTGGGATAATTTGCGTACTATATGGATTAAACTCTACAGCCTGATTCGGCAACGTCTTTATCATAAGGAACCGGACTAGCTCTGGAGGCATTACTTCTAAAAGATCATCACCAGTAAGACCTAGCCCTTTTGATGATGACATTTTCTTTCCGTCATAGAGGAAAAATTCATAGGGGATTTTTAACGGAGGGTCTTTTTCGAATACATCTTTAATAATTTTTCTTGCAACATCATACGTACCGCCAGCTGATGCATGATCTTTCCCAGCACCTTCTATAGTTACCCCAAACGTCCACCATTTTGCTGCCCACTCCACCTTGAATGGCATCTTTGCATTTCCACCAAATGGCGAAACCATACCTGTATTACCACATCCTTCTGCCCATTTAACGAGTGTTTTAGAACATTCATAAGTTACCATTTCTCCATTCCAATCTACCACTTTCGTAGTGCCCAATTTTCCACAATTCAAACAAATCACTTGTAAAGGAAACCAGCTCGATGCAATTTCCTTCTGATACATTTCTGAATAGACTTTTCTTATTTTATCCGCATTATCTAAAACAAACCGAATAGATTCGTCGTAAATTCCTTTCCTATAATAATCAGATGCTAAATAAATCTCAGCTTCAATCCCCAATTTCTTAAACATACTACGCATAACTTGAGCATAATATTCTCCAAAAGTCCCTTCTCCACTTGGTGCAGGCGCGTTACAGATCGGAACCCCCATATACTCTCCTAACTTCTCCCGAAGGTTGACAGGTAAACCATCTATCGGATCAAAATCATCAAATCCGAAAGTATACTTTGTTTTTCTTCCCTGTTCACAAATTATCTTATTAAGCACATCATGGATAACTAACCCCTTCAGACTACCCATATGAATTATTCCAGAAGGAGTCCATGCATCATTGACCCATTCATCATTTTTTCTTTTTTGCAATATTTTATCTGCCCAGAACATAGAAGAATTATAATACTTTTCGGCTCAAAATAGAAATCTATTAGAGATTTAGTGGATTTTTACAATGTGGTATGCAATTTTTCCTGCTGGTGCTTCAACCTCTACCGTATCTCCTGGCTTTTTCCCGATCAATGCTTTCCCAAGCGGTGATTCATGAGAAATCTTTTTCTCCCGTGGATCAGCCTCCCATTCTCCCACCAAAAGGAATATTTCTTCTTTATCATTAACTTTTATAGTAACTTGAGACCCAAGATTAATCACTCCATTATTTTTTCCATCCTCAGAAATAATCTGAACCTTTTTTATAATCTCCCCCAACTCTTCAATTCTCCCATCTACTAGTGATAATTCTTCTTTGGCTGCATGATATTCAGAGTTTTCCGACAGATCACCCATAGAGCGCGCATTTGAAACTCGCTCAACCACCTCTGGCCTCTTCTTCTTCTGAAGATTCTCCAATTCTGCCTTTAATTCTTCAAGTCCTTGCTGTGTTACGAAAAATTGCTTCTTATCCATAAGTATAGGTTAAAAAAAATCCCCTCAAGATATATTCCGGGGGCTACTTTTCACTTACAACAGGTACTATACATAATCGCATATTAGGTGTCAATATCCTGGAGTTAATTATAGTGCTTTGTCGGCTTCACATTGCCCTTTTTAACCTCAAAGTGTAAAAGTTTATTACTGTTTTCATACATTAGCTGATAGTCATTTGATCTTTTCCTATATTCTCTCAAGATTATTCCGCTATATTCATTAGGATGAAAGAATGCTTTTCGAAGAGATACCTTTTCTCGAGTAATTTTACTACTCATATAAAGGTACTGAAAAATGAAAGCGAATAGGTTGAAAAATCGGACTAATCTATCAGAAAAGAACAGAAAATCAAACCATCTTTTCTTCCTCTTTTGATTCGATCGTTTTACTTCGATAGAAGGAAAAAACTCTTGAATCCAAGAATTCTTCTCTATAAACTCTCGGAACATCCTGTGTTCATCATAATACACTTTCATCTGCACAATCTCATGCGCAATGTATAGGCTCTTTTCTGAAAATTCCAAATCTCGCTCATCTAAAAACATATTCAAGCACAATCTGTCTTTCACCTTCTTATCCCCATAACTTCTCCTTCTCCCAATACATTTCGTAACGCATACCACCAGAAATCTCGTAATCCAAAGGGTATTTTTTCGAGTTATAATAAATAAGTCGATATCATCGTTCTCTGATGCATTCCCCATTGAAAGGCTCCCTGTTATCCCAATCATTTTAACTCCTGGTACATTGCTCAAAAGACTGATATACTTCTTTGCGATAGTGAGCTTTCGCTCATTCTCAGTTTCCTTCATCTTTCGACGCACAGCAACCTGCTCTCTTCCTGAAAAAAAATAATAACCATATTTTTTTTCAATAATAGGAATTTTGCTAAGGTAACTTTTGAGGTTTTTTTTATCAAGCTCTTGAAAATGAAGGAATAATTCAACTTGTTCAAGCGTTAGCGGATACGAAAATACATCAAAGTATGAAAGCGTATCGATAATATTAGTTTTGAGCTGATTCTTCATAACGCGATAAAACTTCATTTACTCCAGCACTGAGCGTCTCAACAGCACTCGTCGCAGACGTATTTTTAGTGGTAATGCTATTGATAGCGTTCCCAAGATAAATATTTAATGTCTGATTCATACCATTATTTCCATCGAATGTGTCTGAAGCAAAGTATACAGAAACAGCTTTATCTGCCCCAACGGTAAAGGGATAAACTTCATTATTTTCCTTTATCGATTCTGCAAGAGCCCTTTTCGGATATGGAGATCCCACACCACGAGCTTTCGTTTGATTTTCATAAATTTTTTGCAGCGTCTCATTTCTCCCCATAAATTTGAGGAGGTCAAAAGCAGCACGCTGATGCCTGGACGTACCTATAACTCCTTCAGCCCAGTAGCTTGCTATCGTATAGTCAGTAGTTATTGTCGACGGTGACTCCGGGAGTCTTGGTACTGGCACAATCTGGAAGTTAAGGTTTGGATTTGCCGCCTTTATTTCATATATATCCCATGCATACCCAAAATACATTGCAAGCCTTCCTCCCGCAAACGCAATTTTAGAATTATCCATGCTTTGATTCCATACAGCAGTACTCCCTCGCGAGAGAATTGTGTAATACTGGATTGCATTCACCGTACACTCTAAACAACTCCCAGCCAAATTTCTAAAATTAGCACCATTCTGAAGTAGTAATAATGAAATAATATCTGATGCATGAGAAATATTCTCATATGTTCCCATCGCAACTCCTGACTGAACTATATTCCCCGCATCTACAACGGTAAGCTCCCGGGCAAGATCATCAATCGCATTTTCTCCAGCCCAGGCCGTAGGCGGACTCGCACCAATATTTGAAAGCAAATCTGTATTTACATATAACGCCAAAGTATCAATGCTCAATGGTAAGCCATAATATGCCCCATCACTTCCCTTTAAATCATTCTCAACTACATGAAAATAATCTTTCTCTAATCCTGTTTCTGCCACTACATCTTGGGGGAATGGCGCTAAAATATTCTGCAGCTGTAACAACCAACTACTGTGAAACCTGACGATATCAGGTGCACCATCGCCTCGCTCGGAAGCACGAGTTTTTAAACGAGTGACATAATCTCCGAGAGTCTTTATGTCCTGTTTTTCATATTGAATTGTAATATTTGGATGTTGCTTTTGAAATTCATCAAATATTGGCTGCAAAACTGCGGCATCCTCCCAAACTCCCCAATATACAATTCTCACTTCTTCTTCTACTTTTGGACCACGACCAAATATGAACCAAAAAATAAAGCTTGCTACTATAAGAAAAAGAATGATTCCAAGCACTATAAAAAGAAGCTTTTTTTTATTGGCAAATATCCCTCCTCCGTCATTTTGAGCGTAGTAAGGATCTTGTTGGATTTGGGCAGGTGTAGAATTCGGATCCATAAATTGTTATCTTGTATAGTATAATAACATCACGTAGAAAAATCTAATATTATCCTCATGAAAGACAAATTTATTACCGTTGGTAAAAAATCTTTTCACATCAGCAAATCTTCATTTTGGTTTTTGGTTGGATTTCTGATAGCCGGCCTCACATTACTCTCTATTGCTGCTCTTGCCTTTCAGTATAACTATCAAGAAAAAACCATCCCCGGCATTTTTATCGACAATACATACGTAGGCGAAAAAACAAAAGAAGAAATTATGTATATATATGAAGAAAAAAATAAAACTATTGGCAATAGTAATTTTACTTTTACTTATGAAAACGAAACTGCAACTGCATCTGCAAAAGAACTCAATATCGGATACGATGCGAAACTCATGGCAGAACAAGCTTCAGAGCTAGGAAAATCTCCGAATATACTTTCGAATTTCTTTATCATTACTAACGCGTACCTTAATGGCATAACACTCAATTCATCATATACGATTGATGAGGCAAGACTTGCAGGACATCTTGCTCCTTTTAAAGAACTCGCCCATAAAGATGCAATTAATGCAGAGTTTGAAATAGTGAATAATCGCGTAGTAAAATTTTCTCAATCACAAAACGGGACTACTCTCGACATAAAAAGGATAAAATCTTTTGTAGCGGAACGCATACCTGATATTATACAGTCAGATAAAATGCAAGAGTTCCAACTTACTCTTCCTATTATCACTACAGAACCAGAAATAACTACTGAAGAAGCAAATGAATACGGCATAGTAGAGAAAATTGGAGAAGGAACCTCATATTTTGCTGGATCAATTCCAAACAGAGTCCATAACGTGGGACATGCTGCCGATAAAATAGATGGAACACTCGTAGCACCAGGAGAAGAGTTTTCATTCAACAAGCACGTTGGGGATATCTCTGCACTTGCAGGATATAAAGAGGCGTATGTTATCTCTGGTGGAAGAACAGTGCTTGGTGATGGTGGTGGAGTGTGCCAAGTGTCTACAACGCTTTTTCGAGCAATGCTCGATGCCGGCGTCCCAATAACAGAACGTCATGCCCACTCATATAGGGTAAGCTACTATGAACAGCAGTCACCTCCAGGAATCGATGCAACTATTTATGTGCCAACAGTAGATTTAAAATTTAAGAATGACACGGGGAATCATATCCTTATCGTATCTGACTTTAGCCCGCAAGAAGCGCGGCTCACCTTCACTATGTACGGAAAAAATGATGGAAGAGTAAGTCAAATCTCTAATCCCGTAATTCTTAGCCAAAGCCCTCCACCAGAACCACTCTATGAAGACGATCCGAATCTTCCCGTTGGCACCACCGAACAAGTTGATTTTGCTGCTACTGGTGCGCATATTCAATTTACCCGTACAGTTACTAAAAATGGAGAAATACTTATTGAGGAAACATTTTCCACGCGCTACTCTCCATGGCGCGCAATTTATAAAATCGGAACGAAGCAAGGATGAGGAGGAGAATAGCAATATTTTGCGGAGGACCCTCTTCAGAACACGAAGTTTCCCTCTCAAGTGCCCAAGCAATCCTTAAACACATAGACCACTCACAATTTGAACCCTATATATTTTATATACAAAAAAATTTGAGTAGTGCATTCTATAAACCATCAGATGGGATTATTCCTCCAAAAAATATTCTATTCCAGGACTTTGAAATAACATTGCAGAACAACAAAGATAATTTTGATATGGCGCTACTCTCTGCGCTACATGGAGAATTTGGTGAAGATGGGACTATCCAAAAAAAACTCTCCGATTCTCATATTCGATTCACTGGATCAAATGCAAAATCGAGTGCTCTCTGTATGAATAAAATGCGTACCATAAAGTACCTCCAAGACACTGATGATCTCTCCTTTCCTCAAACAAAACTAATCTCTATTACAGACCCAATACATTTTCCATTTCCATTTATCGTAAAGCCTAACTCTCTAGGTTCAAGCGTTTTAGTATCTATCGTATATTCTCAAGAAGAATATAAAACTGTTTTAAAAAAATTTAAAGAAGCACGCATCGATGAAATCCTCATACAGGAACTCATAACAGGAATAGAGCTCAGCTGCGGATGTTTAGAGAAAAAAGATAATACCTTCATAAAGCTTCCTCCTATAGAGATCCATCCAAATGCAGATTTTTTTGATTACTCTGCAAAATATAAAATAAATGGCTCTAAGGAAATTACTCCTCCGGTATCCATCTCACATGACGAATCAGAAAAGATCTCAAATCTTGCCAAAGAAATTCATAAAAAATTACGATGTAAAACATATAGTAGATCAGATTTTATTTATACAAAGAAAAAAATATATTTTCTAGAAACAAATACTCTCCCTGGATTTACGAATACTTCACTCTTCCCCCAAGAAGTAAATGCCATAGATATCTCATTTCAAGAACTTATTAGTTTTATAATTGAACAATCATGATAATCTCTCCAGACATAATAAATTCTATTCTTGAACCACTCAAAACTCGAGGGGGAAAAATTGTCTTAACAGGAGGATGTTTTGACGTAATACATAGTGCCCATATTGAATTTTTACAAAAAGCGAAACGCTCTGGCGATATCTTGATTGTGCTTATCGAATCAGATAAAAACATTCGAAGGATGAAAGGAAAAAATCGTCCTGTAAATACTATAAAAAAACGTACTCAAGCACTTGAAGCATTAGGATTTATAGATTTTATAGTTATTCTCCCTGATATAATTTCGGATGATTATTACTATAACCTGACAAAATTGATTCAGCCTGATATAATTGCCATAACAAAAAATGATCCGTTACTTCAAAAAAAGAAAGAGCAGGCAGAGTCAGTTGGAGGGAGGGTGCAAGAAATAATGGATCGGGATGAAAAATTTTCATCTACTAAAATAATAGAAGATTTATGAAAAAAGTTATTATCATATACGGAGCGCTTGTACTTTTGATACTAGTCATCGTTGTCTTACGCTTCCGAGGAATCAACTTGCTTCCGAATATAAATATCGGAGGAGGGAATGCAAGTGTTACTGTAGGAAATGATACATTTAATGTAGAAATAGCAGATGAAGCAAAAGAAAGAGAGCAAGGACTTTCAAATCGAGAAGAATTAAGTGAAGATACCGGGATGCTTTTTATATTCGAAGAGAAGGGTGAATATGAATTCTGGATGAGAGATGTAAACTTCCCTCTCGACATTATCTATATTTCTGATAACAAAATTGTTGATATTATGAAAAATGCAAAACCGCAAAATACAGAAATTATCTACAAACCACAAGCACCGGCAAATTATGTTTTAGAGATAAACGGAGGACTTTCTGATAAACTCGAAATAGAAATTGGTGACGAAATATCCATCGATGGACTATAACCCTCATGAAAATTCTTGCTATCGAATCATCATGCGATGAAACAGGCGCCTCTGTTATTGAGAGAAAAGATAGTATCATATCTGTGCTATCAAATAAACTTGCAACGTCATCTCAGATGCATGCAGAAACTGGAGGGATAATTCCAGAAAATGCAGCACGAGAACAAATAAAAGCAATTATCCCGATAATCACATCTGCACTTCTCAAGTCAAAAAATATTGAGAATAAAAATACTATTAAGGATTTCCAAAATGCAAAAAAAATCCTCAGCGAAGATATAGATGCTATTGCTGTCACGTATGGGCCTGGACTTATCGGATCACTTCTTGTTGGAGTAGAGACTGCAAAAACTCTTTCATATGCATTTCATAAGCCCTTGATTCCAGTAAACCACCTAACGGCACACATCTATGCAAATTTTATCAATAAAACTGGCAATGATATCAATCTTCCATTTATAGGGCTTATCGTATCTGGAGGACATACCGATCTTTTATATTTCAAATCTCACACTGATTTCACATGGCTTGGTGGAACAAGAGATGATGCTGCTGGCGAAGCAATAGATAAAATTGGGCGTATGATAGGTCTTCCATACCCTGCAGGACCCGAACTAGAAAAACGTGCACTGAACGTAACAAATCCTGAAATAAAATTCCAGAGTCCACTCCTCAACTCAAATGATTTTGACTTTTCGTTCTCAGGACTTAAAGCAGAAGTTATGCGGTTCGTAAAATCCCATACTCTAACTGAAGATTTAAAAAATCAAATTTGCTACGCAACACAAAAATCGATAATCACTGTACTTGTTAAAAAAACGATAAAAGCCGCAATGCAATACAACTGCGAAACTATTCTTATTGGGGGCGGTGTTTCCGCAAATCAAACACTTATGGGGCATTTTCAGCTTGCCATTCGAAAATCCCAACTTCTAATTCAGATTTTTGCACCGCAAAAAGAGTTTGCTACTGATAACGCTGCCATGATCGGCGCATATGCACTCATGAATGGAGAAGAAAAAAACTGGGAAGAAGTAAAATCAAATCCGGAATTATATTTTGCATAATATAAAAACTTGCGAAAACTTATTTTCATCCTTATAATCCCATGCTTAATGTAAAAAAGCAAAGTATGTTATACTTTTTTGAATCATTATGAAAAATCTAATACTTGTCGAGTCACCAACTAAAGCAAAAACACTTACAAAGTTTATTGGGAAGGATTATAAAATCATCGCTTCAATGGGGCATATTCGAGATCTCCCAAAAAGCAGAATTGGTGTTGATCTGGAAAACAACTTTACCCCCGATTACATAATCCCACGAGATAAAACAAAAAATGTAAAGGAGCTCAAAAAAATCGCAAAGGATGCACCGGAGATAATTCTGGCAACAGACCCTGATCGTGAAGGAGAAGCAATTGCGCATCATTTGAAAACAATTCTTCAAGAAGTAAATAAAAAATCCCAATTTAAAAGGATCGTCTTTCATGAGATTACAAAAAATGCGATCCTTGATGCACTCAAACATACGAGAGAGATT
The DNA here is from genome assembly GCA_964472415.1 of uncultured Gammaproteobacteria bacterium. GTDB lineage: Bacteria > Patescibacteriota > Microgenomatia > Levybacterales > GWA1-39-11 > JBCLLY01. The sequence continues at coordinate 75,766 of CAYYLC010000001.1, read as the reverse complement.
GATGAGAATTTAGTCAGCGCACAAACCGCCCGACGAGTTCTAGATCGCGTTGTAGGATATAAACTTTCCCCACTTCTCTGGAAAAAAGTAAAGCGAAATCTTTCTGCAGGACGAGTTCAATCTGTTGCCCTCAGACTCATCGTCGAACGAGAACGAGAGATAGGGAAATTTACAGGACAAACATTTTATCGCCTTACACTAATCCTCACGAAGCAAAATGATGATGCAAATATAATTTTCAATCTTGTTAAAAAGAATGGAGAAAGTATAGAGGAGAGTAAAAAACTCAACCTGTACGATGGAGTTTATTCCTATAAAATAACACATCTAACTCGTGAAGAACTCGAAGACATTGTAAAAGATATCGCTACAAAAGACTTTCCGATCTCAAACATTGAACAAAAAGAAAGTAAGCGGTCACCCTACCCTCCGTTTACAACCTCAAAGCTCCAGCAGGCAGCGTTTCGCCGTTTCTCCTATACCGGAAAACGTACGATGAGTATTGCACAAAAATTGTATGAAAATGGATATATTACCTACCATAGAACTGACTCGTTTAATCTCTCAAATGATTTCATTACTGCTTCACGAGAATATCTCACAAAAACATATGGAAAAGAATACACTCCTAATTCTCCAAAACTTTATAAAACGAAGTCTAAAGTTGCCCAAGAAGCACATGAGGCAATTCGTCCAACCAACGTTGCACTCGACAAGAAGGAAATTGAAGAAAAGCTCGGTGCAGATTTTGCAAAACTGTATGATCTTATTTGGAGACGTGCAGTCGCTTCTCAAATGACAGAAGCCATCTATGCACTGACAAAAATTCAGATTGAAACAAAAGCAAATAGTTCCGATTTATTATTTGAAGCAAATGGGAGAATCCTCAAGTTTGATGGTTTTTTAAAAGTATATAGTGTGAAAGAGGAAAATGAACAAATCCTTCCAGAGGTTACAGTTGGAGAAATTCTAAAATATAACAACAGTGATATTACAGAGCATAATTCTTCGCCACCTCCTCGCTATAACGAAGCATCCCTCATCTCATCTCTAGAAAAACATGGCATCGGTCGCCCATCAACCTATGCACCAACCATCTCAACACTTTACGATAGATTTTATGTTGAAAAAGAAGAAGGAAGGCTCAACCCTACTAAAATTGGGAATTCTGTAAATGATTTTCTGGTAAAAAACTTTTCGAATATTGACGATATTCCGTTTACTGCAAATCTCGAAGATAAACTTGACGAAATCGCGAACGGAAACATGGAGTGGATTCCTATGATGAGAGAGTTTTATACACCATTTGAAAAGGAGTTAGAAAAAGCAGAAAGTGCAGAAAGAATAGAAGTAGAACCTGAATATTCAGACAAGATGTGTCCAAAAGATAATGGAAGACTAATCATCAGACAAAGCAGATTCGGAAAGTTTTTAGCATGTGAGAATTTCCCAGAATGTGACTACAAAGAATCATTCACAGAAGATACAGATCTTGCATGCCCTGACGATGGAGGAAAAGTAATCGTACGACGGACACGAAAAGGGAGAATATTTTTTGGTTGCGCAAATTACCCAAATTGCAAATATGCAGCATGGAAAAAAGAAGATGTCATAAAAGCAAATGAAGCACAACAAAATGAACAAAAATGATAAACTTGGAGCAGAAGTCCTCAGAATAAAAGTCCCAACAGAAGAAGAACTCGAAGAGCTGAAAAAAACCCGCCAGGATATTTATATTATTCTTGATGATGTGTTAGACACTTATAATATTGGAAGTATTTTCCGACTTGCCGATGCGGTCGGTGCAAAAAAAATATTTTTGTGTAAAGGCTCAGAAACTCCACCAAATAGCAGGATCCAAAAAGCATCAGTTGGCACATGGCAATGGGTCGAATGGGAATACTTTTCTGAAACATTAGACGCAATAAAACATCTCAGAGAAACAGTGCCTAACATAAAAATAATTGGTGTAGAGCTAGATAACAGATCGATTGAATACACTCAGTCAAATTACGACCTTCCAATAGCACTCATCGTAGGTCATGAATCGGACGGAATCTCGAAGGATGTTCTTTCCTTGTGCGATAAAATTGTCGAGCTCCCTCAATTAGGAATAAACAAAAGTCTCAATGTCATGGTCTCTTTAGGAATAGTTCTTTATGAAGTTTTGGAAAAGAATAATATTAATGTAAAATAAATTTCATTCATGAATATTGATCTACTCATAATATCTTCAATCCTTATTATTGGCTTTGGAATAGTTATCTATCTTATTTCCAAAAAACAAAACACCAAAGACAACACTACGGTTGTCGAATGGCTTAAGTCTATGGATAAACGTCTTGATACAAATTCTACGGAGATGAATAATAGATTAAATTCTGCTGCTCAAGCTTTTGCGTCCGTCCAAAAATCACTCGGTGAGATGTCAGAAATCGGACGGAACATGAAAGAGCTCCAAGAATTTCTCAATTCCCCAAAGCTTCGCGGAAACATTGGCGAGCAAGTCCTGAAAGAACTTCTCGGGCAGTTTCTCCCCAAAAATACGTATAAATTACAACATAGATTTAAAAGTGGATCTATAGTGGATGCTGCAATCATCACAGAAGCCGGCATCATCCCGATTGATTCAAAATTCCCCATGGAGAGCTTCAAGAAATCTCATAGCACAGAAGATAGCAGAGAGAAAAAGCTTTACGAAAAAGAATTTCTCTCAGATATAAAAAAACATATTGACGCGATCTCTAGCAAATACATTCTCACAAACGAAGGGACGATAGACTTTGCGCTCATGTACGTCCCCTCAGAAAGTGTGTACTATGAAATCGTAAATGACTCTTCACTTTACGACCATGCCACAAAGAAACGAGTTCTTGCAGTCTCCCCCATGACGTTCTATGCATTTCTCAGATCCATCCTCATCGGATTTGAAGGACAAAAAATTTCCCAACAAGCGCATAAAATTTTGGCGAATTTAAGAAGTGTTCAGAAAGAATATGAAAAAGTAAGTGACAATCTAGACACCCTCTCCCGCCATGTGACAAACAGCTACAACATGATGACATCAGTAACAAGTGGATTTAACAAACTCGGCCAACAAATAGAGACAACAAATGAATTAGGGGAAGTTGAGGATAAAAAGATTAAGAAGCTTATAGAGTAAATTAGTTCTCTCAACAATTTTTTAATTCTTCTGCAATTTTTTTCAATAATATCGGGGTAAAATAACATGCTTTACCCCATAGTGACTTAGCTTCCATCCTCCTCAAATTCGAACTTTTAAAAGCTTAATATTATGTGAGTACCTTTTTTAAAGTTCGTCGAGGAGTTATCGCACTCTTCATCTTATTCCATTCACGAAGCTTCATTCCTATAAGCTCATCCAAATACTCAGCATAATTACCTAAACTATTATGCTTTATCTTTCTTATATTCAGTGGTATTACCTCTATTTTCATATATATCACCCCCTAAAGCTACACTATTTTCCTCAGAGATTGTAGATGTGCTTTTTTGAAAAAGGTTATTCTCATTCTATCTCTATACTAGTATTTTAAAATCTCTTTGTATGTATAAAATATTACAAGATACTTGTGACACAAATCACAAACTAGCTATAGAATAAGAGCCGAACCCATAATAATCTAAAATTAACAATTTTTTTGAACAATCTGCTAAGCTATATTAGTGATATGGATAATTTATTAGAAAGATACTATGTATACATAGCACTCTGCTCTGATGGCACGTACTACACTGGCTACACTACAAATATTTCAGTTCGAGAAAGTGAACATAATGGAACAGGGAAATTACCAGGTGCAAAATATACCAGATCAAGGCGCCCAGTAAGAATATTATATTCTGAAAAATTTGGAACAAAAAGTTTAGCAATGAGAAGAGAAACTGAAATCAAAAAATTAGATAAACAAAAAAAAGAACAACTAATATCTGCTAGTAACCCTCAAACTCCTCAGCGATAATATTGTCCTTTTTAACTTCTAGGCTTTTTACCAAATCCTTCATCGCTCTTACAAGCCCTTCGGGTCCTGCAATTCTATATCGAGAATCCTCTATTTCATTTACATATTTTCTTATCATTCCATCATCAATTCTCCCCACTTCTCCATCCCATGTATCTTCAGTTATTGTTGGGATATAGGTAAAATCAGAAAGAATCTTTTCTGCATTTTTAAAAAACTCATGAAATATCATATTATCCCTCTTCTTCCATGACACAAACAGCCTTGTTGGCATCTGCAGATTTTTATCTATCATATATTGCACAATGCTGTAAAATGGCGTTATCCCGATACCTCCCGCCAAAAAAACCTGTGGAGCTTTTTCATTCTCATCAAAGTTTAAATCATCCCATGGACCACTAAATCTCACGAGATCTCCCTCTTCAAGTTTTAATAGCTCTCTTTTAAATGAGCTCTCTATAATTCTGGTTGTAATCATGTAGTACTCTTTTTCTGTAGGACTAGAAGCACAGGTAAATACTCTATCGCGCCCCCGCTCATCAGGGTCTTTAATCTGAAGGTATATTTCAAAAAATTGTCCTGGTAAAAAATCACGGGACTCTTCTGTCCGTTTAAAATAAAAAGAATAAGTGTCGCTATTCAATTGTTCTTTTTTTATAAAGGGAATCTTAAAAGGCTTATCACTCTCTTCCATAGCTATATAATTATACGATATAGTCTCGCAATTTACAGTATTCACACTTCTTATCATCACATCGATCATCCCAAAATGCCAAATTAATAACATCTTCTGACATTTCTAAGGTTTTTTGAAGAAGATCTGCCGATTCTTCTTTCGTAATATCAAATATCTCACGCTTATAAGTACCGCTTTCATTAGGCTCCACAAATTCTATCGCCCCTTGCTTCATCTTAAAAAATCCATTTCGATATCGATCTAGTAATAATTTATAAAACACAAGCTGCCTCTTATAATTTCCTTTACTGTCTTTTGTTTTTCCTTCTATTTCATTTCTCGATTTCGTATTACCAGTTTTAAAATCATACACATTAACATTCATATTTTTATCGAGGGGCTCTACCATATCAATTTTCCCATTCAAAAATAAATTGTCGCTAATTCTAATCCCTTTAATTTCCATTTCTGTCTCTACATCTTTTTCCCAATACTGCATTCGCTCATCATAAAACCCACTCAGTGCCTTCAATCCTCGCTCTGTAAATCGTTCTTTTTCAGATGAGTTAATACTTTCCAGAAATCTTGATTCCTCAAATTTTTTTATAAGATAATTCTTATCTCCATCTCCCTTTTTAACCGTTATAATATATTTACTTATCGCTTCGTGGACTGCGTTTCCAAATAATCCAGAATCATCTATTTTTTCAGGAATTCGAAGTAAATTTATAAAAAAATATTTCCATGGACATTCGAGATAATTATTTAATGCACTAACTGATAATCCCTGACGCCTAAAAATTTCTGCTACAAATTCCTTTGAAAAATTTAACTTCTTATTTTTTATAATAGGCTTAAAAATTCTTTCTTGATTATTTACAAATTTTTTCTCAAACGCTCTTACATCAATTTCTTCAATCAGCTCTTCGGGAATTTCTGTGAGAAATTGAGAGGCAATCTGCTCACGACCATCTTCTGAAGAATTAGAAAATGTGATAAATACATTTTTCCGTGCACGGGTTAGCGCCACATAAAAAAGACGTCTCTCATCATTATTTTCATCTTCAATTTCTGCTTTTAATTTTCTACCTAAATACTCCCAAGGAATATCAAACCTTGCCCCACGTCTTCTCTTGTTTCCCCAATGCGTATCGTGCGTATTGATTAGAAATACATAATCAAACTCGAGCCCTTTTGATTTATGAACTGTCATAAGCCTTACGACTCCTTCAGGAATTATGTGAGTATTCTTTTTCAAAGATACTTTATGATCTTTCAATAAATCTATGTAGGAAATAAAATCAGAAAGCGAACTTGAACCGTCTTTCCCAACCATCTCTTTTACTTCATCATATAATCGTGCAAAACGCGCAAGAATCTCCTGCGCATATGGCTTCTCGAGAATTTTTTTAATAAGCCCCGATCTATTCAAAGCCTCAACAAATACTTCATCAAGCCTGCTGTTACTGGTAAGTTTAAGCAAACCCCCATTTTCAGCTGAATAGAGGTTTACGAATTTTTTAATTGCGTTTATATCAATCAAACTCAAACTCTTAAGAAGCGAAATGTTTGTTAATACTTCCCAGACGGGAATTTTTCTCTCATGCTGCTCTCGAGAAATTTTAAACACGTCTATTGGATTAATCTCAAAATTATCCATGAGCATTACCTTTAGCATATACTCATTCTCCATTGGCTTATTAATTGATCTAAGGAGCAGAATCATTTTTCCTATATCGATATCTTCTAAAACATCATTTTCTGACTCTACTTCGTATGGAATTTTTTCACTATCAAGCACTGGTGTAAGAGGATTTAAATCATTATTGTTTCTGACCAATACTGCAATATTATTCGCATCAGTCGTTTTTAAAAGCCCTTTTATTTTTTCAGCAAGCCAATAATATTCGTTATCAAATGATGAAAATTCTGCTTTTTTTAATTTTTCTTCTCTGTATTTAGATTTTTTTACAAGTCCAATACTTTCCGAAAAAACTTCCGTCGAAAGACGATTATGGGAAATAACCGAATAGGTTGCATCTAGAATTGTTTGCGTTGATCGATAATTTTCTGAAAGATTTATAAGCTTTGCTTCGGGATATTTTTTCTTAAAATATAAAAAGTTTTCTAGGCTTGCACCTTGGAATCTATAAATTGCCTGCTTCTCATCACCCACGACAAATAAGTTTGGGTTTTCGAAAAATGAAGCCATCATTTCCACTAAAATGTTTTGAGCAGAGTTTGTATCTTGATGTTCATCAACGAGAAAATATTGAAATCGCTCCTGTAAATACTGTAAAAGATATGCATGATTCTCAAGTTGCCTTAAAACTTCCAAAAGCATATCTGAGTAATCATATTTCTTTTGCTCACGTAATTTTTTCTGATACGCTTCATAGACTTGCACGAGCTCTTTATTTTTTTCTATATTTTTAAAAACTTTCTTGTACTTACTCTTAATCTCTCCTTTGTATTTTCCTTTCGTGTTAAGCAAATCTTCGTTATTTTGAATTTCTTGCTCCATTTGCAAAAGTCCACTCATAAATTCATCCGGCAAGACTTTTTCCATTTTCAAAGAATTTATTGCAGCAAGTGCTGGCTTTACATAATGCGTTAAGTCCCCTAGCGGCTTAATGTGTTCAAGTGAAAGTTTTTTTATAATATTTTCTAAAATCTGAATTTGCTCAATTTCATTAATACTATCTGAGGCGATAATTTCAGAAAATTCCTCTTGATGACTCCTAATGAAATTATTACAGAACGAATGAAATGTCGTAATCTCTACTCGATATGCATCCTGACCAATAATCCCTAAAAGTCGCTTTCTCATTTCATATGCAGCTGCCTCAGTAAATGTAAGCGCGAGAATGTTTTCAGGATTAATTTGCGTCTTTAAAAGAATATTTGCAATACGAATTGTAAGCGTTTTTGTTTTCCCTGTTCCTGGACCTGCAACAACCATTACCGCTCCTTCTACCGCGTCAACAGCCTCTTTCTGCGCAGGATTTAAAGAGTCATATTGTCTTTGGAATTCCGTAGTCACCATGCAAGTATTTTACCATTAAAAAACCCTAGGAAGAGAGTGAGCCAGATTCTGTTGAACACGTTACTAACGGTGTTTGATCGTCATCTATCTGATGCCCTCAAACTTCGATGTTGCCGCGAGTTACGCGACGCGGATAATGCGTCCTACATCGATCGGAGGTTGCAGCAGGTAGGATTGCCCGTTTCACTTCCACTCGTCTCTGTTGCTCTCAGGTCCGGTTAATTCCGTACCTGTTCTAGCTCCCACATGTGGATAAAGGAACTAGACACTAGCTATCACTAGCCGGAACTTACGTTCCATCCCTGGCATTAAACCTGTCTGGACTTTCCTCCCCAACCTACTACGGTCAAGGCGACGACCCTTCTTCCTAAGGCTATACTTATTATAGGCCAATTTATTCACTGAGTCAAGTACGCAGAAATGTATCTATGTTCTGTTCTATAGATTCAAAGACACTTTTATTTCCTACATCAAACCACACAACTCTCGCATCTTTTTGAAACCAGGTCATCTGATTTTTTGCATGTTTATATTCTGATAATTTCCATTTTTCTATTGCTTGATCATAGGCTATCTCCCCAAGAAAGTATTCAAATAATTGCCTATACCCATTTGCACTTGTTACCTGAGAGCTCAGATTTTTGTAATCTTTAAATAATTTCCGTGCCTCCTTCAATGCACCATTTCGTATTCGATCTTCAACTCGTTTGCTAATCCTTTTCTTAAGTTCTCCTCGAGATAGTTTTAAGCCAATAACAAGATATTCAAACTCACTCTTGCTTCTTTCTATACTTCTCTGCCCTGATTGAATAATTTCCATTTTTCGTACTAGTCGCCTCTTATTTTTTTTATCTGATTCATTCATAGACTCAAAGATGCTACTATCTAATTTTCGAAGCATGTTTTGTATTTCCTCTAACTCTAGACTGTGTAATTTTTCCCGCAGTTTGAAATCTGGCTGGACAGAGGCGGTCTCTATTCCATCCACAAGAGACTTTATATACAATCCTGTCCCACCCACAATAATGGGCAATTTATTTTCTCGAATAATGTGGTGAAGAGCTCGATTACCGAAATCTTGGAACTGAGAAACTGAAAATGAATTAGTCGGATCCACTAAATCCAGAAGATATACATCAATATCATCAATACTATAATACTCTAAATTATAAGAAGTCTTTTTCTGGGCTATTGAGATATCTATATCTTTCCCAGAAATAATATCAAGTGTCTTAAATACCTGCACAGCGTCAGCACTTACGAGGGCACCATTCTTCGCTTTTGCAATTTCAAAAGCGAAATCAGTCTTCCCAACTGCTGTAGGACCAACAATAACTACTACCTTTTTCATATAGGCAGATTTTCTCAATTTTTAATGTTGCAATCAACCCTTTACTGCCTTTTTTAAACTCTTACCAGCAGTGAATCCAGGGGCTTTCCGTGCGCCAATTTTTATTGCTTCTCCGGTTTTGGGATTTCTTCCTTTTCGCTCTCTTCTTGTTCTCACGCTAAATGTACCAAATCCTGTAATCACCACTTTCTCACCTCTTTTTAAACTATCTCGAATTCCATCCAAAAAAACTTTCACCGATTGCTTTGCAGCTTTATTAGTGAGATTTCCTTTCTTAGCGACAAGTTCTATGAGTTCTTTCTTTGTAACTGACAATGCACTTCACCTCCCTTTCAAACAATATTTATGTTGATTCAACAATACATTCTGCAAATTTTTTTGTCAATAGGAGTAAAATGTTCTGGGGGAAAAATTATTCTTTTGGCTCGGTTACCCTAAAATCTCGAATAGCTGTTACTCTGACCACTCCCGGAACGATAACCTTTCTATCTACCTCATCTTTAATGCGTTTTGCAAGAATTGTTGTTTCCACATCATCAAGCTTCCCGGGATTTACAATCACACGAATTTCGCGCCCAGCCTCAAATGCATATGCATCCTCTACACCTTTGAAGTTCTTTGCAATATCTTCCATATCTCGAATCCTTTTCATATACTCTTGAAGGTCTTCGTGTCGAGCGCCAGGGCGGGCGCCTGAAATAGCATCTGCCACATGCACAATAATAGATTCTATTGATGAAAATGGCTTATCCTCATGATGCTCTGCTACACAATTCACAATTTCTTTTGGAATTTTATAGCGATTCAAAAGATCAACTCCTAAATCTACATGAGAACCTTCTTTATCTGTCACGACTTTTCCAATATCATGGAATAAACACCCAAGCTTAACTGTCTCCACATCCGCTCCTAATTCATGCGCAATCTGAATACCTATCTTTGTAAGTTCAAGAGTGTGAACGAGCAGATTTTGCCCGAAAGAGGTCCTAAACTTAAATCTCCCGAGTGTAGTAAGAAGATCTGGGTGTACATTAAACGCATTAACCTCATGAGCAAGCCGCTCTCCCTCTTCAAATAAGGTTTTTTGCATCTCCTTTTTTTTCATCCCTACGACTTCCTCAATCCTAACTGGCTGAATTCTCGTATCCTTCATAAGAAGCTCCAAGGCCTGCTTTGCGATTTGACGTCTTACTGGATCAAAACTTGAAAGGCGAATAAGCCCTTTCTCTTCTAAGTCCACATCTACTCCTGTTACATCTTCGAATGCACGGATATTTCTTCCCTCTTTTCCAATAATCCTCCCCTTCATATCATCATCCTCAAGCTTAATTACAGAAACGGTATATTCAGGAAGGAAATCTAGTGCACCATGTCGAATTGCATCAGCAATTATCTCTTGAGCTTTTTTATGAGCAATTGCCTTCGCCTCATCCTCAGTTTCTTTAATGATCTTCGCAATATCTGCCTTCGTATCTTTCTCCACTTCTGCAATCAACAGCTTTTTTGCTTCTTCGCGTGAAAGACTCGCTATGCTCTCCAACTTTTTAATATAATCTTCTCTTTTATCTGTATCGCTCATAATATATTTTTTTGGGAAAAGGAAACCGAAAGTTATTAAAAACTAACAATACGTATATGTGCAGAAATTATTAAAATTTTGCATAATCCGGCTCTCTCTACCGTACAAAACCTATTATATCACAATTACTTTGCATATAAATGTTAAATATTCTAAACTAGATCTGTGGCAATTATTAATAACTATAACGAATTAAATATTTCTCCTGAAAGAAAGGTAATTATTGACCTTGTCGAAGCAGGACTTGAATCAATCCAACCACAAAATGTTTTTCAAAAAAATGTAAGGCTTGATGGAAATATTCTTTCAATACAAAATCAAACGTACAACCTAGACGAATATTCAAATATTTATATTCTCGGATTTGGGAAAGGATCTGCAGGAAACGCAAAGCTCCTTGAGAACCTTTTAGGTGAGAGGTTAACTGAAGGATATGTTATCGATACTTCAGAAGAAAAATTCTCTAAAATTCAATTTACCCTTGGAACTCACCCGGTTATATCACAAGAAAATGTTGACTTTACCTTGGAGGTTATGGATAAATTTTCAGGTTTAACTGAGAAAGATTTGGTTCTTGTTGTAGTTTGTGGAGGAGGGAGTGCGATGTTTGAACATCCACACAGTATCACTCTTGCTCAAAAAATAAATGCAGAGAAATTACTCCTAAAATCTGGTGCCGATATAACAGAAATGAATATCGTACGCCAACATCTTTCAGATGTGAAAGGCGGAGGTCTTGCTCAGATCCTGTACCCAGCAAAAGTTGCAACACTTATCTACTCCGATGTTATAGGAAACGACATGGTATTCATCGCATCTGGCCCAACTGTCAAAAATGAAAACACCATTGATGATGCAATAGCTATCCTTAATAAATACAACCTCACTGAAGAAATCGGCTTACCACGAGAGGCATTCAGGGAAAACCCCAAGGATGACAAATATTTCAAAAATGTAACTAATACTATAATCTTAAGCAATCTTACAGTCCTTGACGCTCTTGAAGAGAAAGCACAAAAGCTCAATATAGACTGCAAAAGATATTCAGACAGAATACAAGGATCCGCACATGAAGTCGCTCAAGAATTAGTAAATAATGCTACAGAAAAAGGCTTATTGATAGCAGCAGGAGAGGCAACAGTAGAAGTAAAAGGAGATGGAAAAGGAGGAAGAAATCAAGAAACAGCTTTAGAAGCCCTTAAAATTATCGACGATAATACATTTTTCGTATCCATCGGGAGCGATGGGTGGGACTTCACAGACGCAGCGGGAGCAATTGCTGACAAGGACGTAAGACAGAAAGCGCAAGAGCAAAATCTCGGCATCGATAAATACCTCCAAAATAATGATTCATATAATTTTTTCGCGAAAGTTGATTCTCAAATCATGACGGGTAGACTTCCTTCCAATGTTGCTGATTTCATGATAGTATTAAAAATATAATGCCCACGCTGACTGATCAAAAAATCTTCGAATTAGAAAAGGTTGCAAACGAAATTCGTATCCTTATCATCAAGTCACTCGTAAAAGCAGGCTCTGGCCATTCCGGTGGACCACTCGGAATGACAGACATTTTTACTGCACTCTATTTTCATATCCTAAATATAAAACCAGATGATCCAACTTGGGAAGACCGAGATCGTGTTCTTTTATCAAATGGGCATATCTGCCCAGTTTTGTACGCCACACTCGCACGGGCAGGATACTTTCCTATCGAGGAACTCGATACTCTTCGAAAGCTGGATTCTCGCCTCCAAGGTCATCCTCACAGAACAGCACTCCCCGGAATAGAAAATACTTCTGGCCCACTTGGTGAAGGATTATCGCAAGCAATCGGTATGGCTATCGCTGCAAAAATGGATAAAAAGGATTTCTATATCTACTGCCTAACCTCTGATGGCGAGCATCAAGAAGGAAATACTTGGGAAGCAGCAATGCTTGCACCCAAATACAAATTAAATAATCTTATCCAAATTGTTGACAGAAACTACATCCAAATCGATGGACGAACTACAGATGTGTTACCACTTGATCCTATGAAAGAAAAATATCTCAGCTTTGGATGGCAAGTGATAGAGATAAATGGAAATAATATGGAAGAAATTATTGCCGGAATTAAGAAAGCAAAAAAGTCTCCTGATAAACCGGTCTTTGTTCTCGCGAATACCACGCCAGGAAAAGGGGTAAGCTTTATGGAAAATGATTACACATGGCACGGAAAACCGCCAAATGAAGAAGAGGCAGAAAAAGCCCTTGAAGAATTAGAGAAAATTAAAGCAAGCATAGAAAGGAACTATCATGCTTAATCCAGATTTAAAATTAAATCCAAAAATTTTTGATACAGATGTTGAAAAAGACTCAACACGAGTAGGATATGGAGAAGGACTTGTAGAGCTTGGAAAGGAAGATCCGAATGTCGTAGCGATGTCTGCAGATCTTACTGAATCAACAAAAGCTGATAAATTTGCGAAGGCATACCCTGAAAGATTTATCCAAGTAGGCGTTGCTGAACAAAACATGGCAGCTGTAGCAGCAGGTCTTGGAGTATCTGGGAAAACAGTCTTCATATCTTCATATGCAACATTTTCTCCAGGAAAAAATTGGGAGACTATTAGAACTACTATCGTCTATAACAATTCAAATGTGAAGGTTGCAGGGCATCATGCAGGGATTATGACTGGCCCCGATGGCGCAACGCATCAAGCAACAGAAGATATTGCCTCAGTTCGCCCATGGCCCGAGATTAAAATCATAGTCCCCTGTGATAGTATTCAAGGAAAATCAGCTACTGTTGCAAGCGGGAAAGAATACGGACCATTTTACCTGAGATTCTCACGGGATAAATCTCCTATCATGACAACGCCTGAAACACCGTTCGAATTAGGCAAGGCACAAACATTTTGGATTACAGAAAATCCTCAAGCAGTTATTTTTTCTTTTGGCTATATGACGTATTATGCACTTGTTGCAGCGAAAAGACTTTCAGAAGAAGGAATAAACACTCTTGTCACAAATATCCACACCGTTAAGCCTCTCGATACAGAAACTATTATTAATCAAGTAAAAGAAACTGGTGCGGTTGTCACTGCTGAAGACCACCAGATTGCTGGAGGGCTTGGTGGCGCAATCGCTGAAGCTCTCGCCATGAATCACCCTGCCCCTATGGAATTTGTAGGAATGAGAGATGTATTTGGAGAATCTGGAAATCCAGAAGAACTGCTGAAAAAATATGAAATGGATAGTGACGCAATTTATAATTCAGTTAAAAAAGTGATCAGTCGAAAATGAATTTATTTGAAGAACTAAATAAGATCCTTCCCGGGAAGGTTACAAACGATGGCAATGTTTTGGAAAAATACAAACACGACGCTAGTGTGTTTGAAATGAAACCAAAAATTGTAGTCTTTCCTGAAAATTCAACAGATATAGAAAAACTTGTCCAATTCGTTAAAGAATATAAGAAAAAGGATCCGAAGATTTCAATTTCGGTTAGAGCTGCAGGGACATGTATGAGCGGTGGGAGCCTAACTCAGGAAATTCTTATCGTATTAGATAAGATGGATAACATTAAATCACTTGGAAAGACTTCAGTTACCCTAGAGCCGGGGGTGTTCTACAGAGATCTTGAAAAGAAGGCCGGAAAGCTTGGCGTTCTCTACCCTCCCTACCCTTCCTCAAAACTGCTATGCAAAATTGGTGGAATAGTATCGAACAATGCTGGTGGAGAAAAATCTCTAAAACACGGAAAAGCAAAAGACTATGTACAAAAACTAAAAGTAATCCTCAAAGATGGAAATGAATATGAATTTGAAAAAATAAATAAAAATGAATTAGAGAAAAAAATGAAACGGAATAATGCAGAGGGAGATGTTTATAAAAAAGTATTCAAACTAATAACAGAAAATCAACAACTCATACACGACTCCCTTCCAACAGTTTCTAAAAACTCAACAGGGTACAATATTTGGGAAGTTTGGGATGGAGAGAGCTTTGATATGACAAAACTATTCACCGGCGCACAGGGGACTCTAGGAATCATTACAGAAGCAAAACTAAAACTCGTTCCAAAAACGAAACATACAGGCCTTCTCGCAATCTATCTTAACGACTATAATGCATTGCCGGACATCGTAAACAAAGTCCTTGCGTACAATCCGGATTCTTTCGAATCCTATGATGATCAAACACTCAAACTTGCTCTCAAATATTTTTATGGGTTAAAGAAAGCCTTGAAAAGCAATCTTCTAAACACATTTTTAGCATTTCTCCCCGAATTTATCTATATCTTGAAAAATGGAATGCCAAAATTAGTCTTAATTGTAGAATTTGAAGACGAATCACTAAAAACTATTCGGCAAAATTTGAGATCTTTAAAAAAAGACCTCAATATATACAAAGATGTTGTTCAGGTTAGGATTGCAAAGAATAAATTAACTAAAAATAAATACTGGGCAATTAGACGTGAGAGCTTTAATTTATTAAGACAAAGAGTCCAAGGAAAACATGCTGCTCCATTTATTGATGATACAATAGTTGATCCGAAACGATTAACTGAATTTTTTCCAAGAGTTTACAAAATACTAAACGAAGAGAATCTTCAATACACTATTGCAGGACACATAGGGAATGGGAACTTTCATATTATTCCCCTCATGAATATGAGCGATCCTTCTGAAAGAAATAAGATCTACAAATCATCAAAAAAAGTATTTGATTTGGTTTGGGAATATAGCGGTTCAATGTCTGGGGAGCACAATGATGGACTCATCAGAGCGCCATTTCTGAGAGAACAATATGGCGAAAAAGTTTACAAACTATTTACTGAAATAAAAAATATTTTTGACCCAGATGGAATTTTTAACCCAAAGAAAAAAATAGGGGTAACTCAAGAATACGCTTCACAATTTTTCATAACTGGAGATCAAAAAAAGCAGGTGTTAGATTATTCAGCAGCAAAATAAATGGATTTATCGAAAGAATTAAAAAAGGTTATTAAGGGCGATGTTTTCAATGATGAAGCAACTCTCTCAGAATATAGCCATGATGCTTCTTTATTTGAAATAAAACCTCAGGTTGTAGTTTTCCCAAAAGACGAAAGCGACGTAAAGGCTTTAGTGAAATTTGTAAATAATCACAAATTAGATAATCCCAATCTATCACTGACTGGACGCTCAGCGGGGACGGATATGAGCGGAGGGGCAATCAATGAATCGATAATTATATCTTTCACAAAATATTTTAATAAAGATCCTAAAATAACCGGAAACGTAGCAACCGTACAACCCGGCGTATTCTACCGTGACTTTGAGGAAAAAACCCTAGAAAAAAATCTCATCTTCCCCTCTTATCCAGCTTCAAAAGGATTGTGTGCTATGGGTGGAATTATTAATAATAATTCTGGTGGAGAAAAATCGCTGCAATATGGGAAAACAGAAAAATATATAAGACGGATAAAAGTAGTTCTTAGTGACGGGAATGCCTACGAATTAAAGAAATTAAGCGAAGAAGAACTTAAAAAGAAAATGGCACAGAAAAATTTTGAAGGTGAAATCTATAAAAAAATGTATAATCTTATAAATAATAATTATGAAACTATAATGAAGGCAAAGCCCAATGTATCGAAAAACTCTGCCGGGTATTCTCTTTGGAATGTATATGACAAAGAAAATAAAACTTTTGACCTTACTCAATTATGGGCAGGGGCACAAGGAACATTGGGAATGATGCTTGAAGGAGACTTAGAGCTGGTAGATGAAAAGAAGCATAGCGGAATGCTTATAATCTACCTCAGAAGTATGACTCATCTCGGAAAAATCATAGATGAAGTACTGGCCCTAAACCCTGAAAGTTTTGAATCATATGATAATAACACACTCAGACTTGCTCTAAAATATTTCCCAGAATTTCTCAAACAGCTTGGACCGATAGGGATGGTTCAAGCAGGACTAGCTTTCATGCCTGCTTTTATTTCTCTATTTACAGGCAAAAGGCTGCCAAGCCTTGTACTTCAGGTAGAATTTGCTGGAAACAATCCTGATGAAGTAAAGGATAAATTAAACCTACTGAGAGAAAGATTAAAACCTCTCCGTGTTCTAACTCAAACAGCAGAAGAAGAAGAGCAAAAAAAATATTGGCTTGTTAGACGTGAAAGCTTTAACCTCCTTAGAAAGAAGATTAGAAACAAACATACTGCTCCTTTTATAGACGATTTTGTAATAAATCCTCGTGATATAGCAGAAGTTATCCCTCAAGTAACCGACATCTTAAAAAAGCATCCTAAATTTATTTTTACCGTTGCAGGCCATGTGGGCGATGGTAATTTTCACATCATTCCTTTGGTGGATATCAGAAACCCAAAAGTAAGAACTGCAATCCCAGAAATCTCTGATCAAGTCTATAAAGTCATTGCAAAATACAAAGGATCTATAACTGGAGAACACAATGATGGATTGATAAGAACTCCTTATCTTGAAGAAATGTATGGGAAGAATGTTGTTAAATTATTTGAAGAAACAAAAAAGATTTTTGATCCAGAAAATATATTTAATCCCCGAAAAAAAGTCCATGGTGACCTGGACTATGCAATGAATCACCTGAAAAAAGACTGGTAGAAGAATTTATAAAATTTTAATTTCGAAGCAAGGGAAATTTCCTTACAATCAAGCTTTTATTCC
This sequence comes from uncultured Gammaproteobacteria bacterium, assembly GCA_964472415.1. Classification (GTDB taxonomy): domain Bacteria; phylum Patescibacteriota; class Microgenomatia; order Levybacterales; family GWA1-39-11; genus JBCLLY01. Next base: position 58,457 of record CAYYLC010000001.1, on the reverse strand, counting down.
ATTTTTTTCCTACCCCTAAATGACTTGCTGCATCAGACTGACCTAAAAATAATAATACTAAAGCATAAATTACATGATTATCCACCAAGGGGTTTGTTGCTGGAGGAAAAGCTGATAGATAAAAAAGCCCCATCATCAGTGCTCCGGCATAAGAAGAAAATTTCAACGCAATACCTAAAATAAAAGCAACTCCTACACCAAGCATCCCAAGCATAAATAACCAATCGGTAACCGGATTACTCATAAGACTCTGAAATACTTCTGCAAATGGACCATATGTAGCGTTTGATAAATACCCTGCAGTGGGAGAAGAACCTGCAATCCATGATTTTGCTGGATCTGTCGAGAATCCTAAACCAAAAAGCTTATCTAAAAACGTCCAAATGAAAATGAATCCAATACTAATTCTGAGTAGTGCTATATAAATTTTAGCCATTGATTATATTGAAGCGTTATTTGAAAAAAAAGTCAAGAAGCTTGAAGAAGTTCAAACTTTGAAATATCATAGATTACATCTTTTCTTTCAATTATTATTTTCCACCCTCTTCTCTTTGCATGGTCAACAAGCCTTTTGTTTGGATTAAATGCGATCGGATTATCCACCATTTCTAGAAAAGCTATATCGGATTCTGTATCCCCAACACCAATTGAATCCTCAAGATTAATACCATCCCTATTTTTTTCAAGAAATTGAGTAAGGGTTTTTTTCTTATCATATGAAGGATTACCAAAAGGCTGCCTTCCCGTAAACTTCCCATCAACGATCTCATAATATCCGCCAAGATATTTATCAAAACCCATATCTTTTGCAAAACTCGTTAATATATGCCCTGGCGAACCCGAAATTGCAAAAAGAAAATAGTTTCTTGATTTTAATTCTTGAATCAAATTACGAGTGTACCTATATAGCTTTCTTTTTTCTTTCTCGAGAACATCTATGGCACATCTCTCTATGTCTCTTTCAAGACACCCCACAATATTATCCTCATAACTATTGATTACCTTCCTTATATAGCTCTCGTAATCTCCCTCTCTATTTACCCATGCTTTAAAATCTTTATCTATTTCTATTCTTGTAGATTTTGGAAATATTTTTCTTAAAATTAGCTCATTTGTTAGCTCTATCAGAAGACTTGAGCGGAATAGAGTCCCATCGATATCAAATACTGCAAGTTTCTTCATCGTAAATCTATCTCTACGCTCTCTTTTCCATATATATTAAGAAACTTAATATTATGATTTTTAAAGAAATTTTCGAGCCTCTCGTACATACTTTTTCTAACTTCATCCTTCCAATGCCAGTCATGAATAGGAATTATATATCTTGGCTTTGCTGATAATGCATATAATGCAGCTTCAGTCATGCTCCCCCAAGGAGCTTGAATTGGGAGCGCAAGAACATCAGCAGTTTTTTTAAACTGTAATGAATCTCCAACATGAGTCAGCGCATCCATAACAGTAATACTAAAATTCTCGGGCACTTTCATATCCAGCAAATACTCATGAGGAGCATTTTCTATAGACACTATTTCATCACCAGTGCTCTGAGTATTATAGCTTCCCAATGCTATTTTCTTCATAACAGACTTTGGTGCAATAATTTTCAGATTTTTATTGAACGATGCAATCTCTTCTATCAAAGAACTATTACAATGATCAAAATGTTCATGCGTTACCAAAAGATAATCCAATCCTTCTAGATTGTTTTTATTCTCTAACAATGTATTCCGAGAATAATCCCCAGGATCATATAAAAATTTCTTATTATCAATCTCTACTAATAAACAAGAATGTTCAAATTTTTTAATTTTAATTTTCATACTGCGATTCTATTTCTTCAGCGAGACTAAAATCTTTTTCTGTTACACCACCTTCATCGTGCGTAGAAAGAGAAAGAGTAACTTTACTATATTGAATTAAAATATCAGGATGATGATCATGCTTTTCCGCAATTTTCGAAATATCATTTATAAAATGTATAGACTCAAGGAAATCTTTAAACTGAAATGTTTTTACGAGATTATCATCAGAAAAATTCCACCCACTCAGAGATTTAAGCTTCCTGTTGATTTTATTAATATTCAGTTTCATAAAATATGATGTTAAATCTATAAAAAAGATAAGGCACAGTCTTGACGCTTATTAAGCCAGATATAATGTGTGTGCTCTTGGCTTTTCTTGTCGGGGTGCGGAGAATTGAACTCCAGCCGCACGACCCCCAGCCGCGCATTCTACCGTTAAACTACACCCCGAGTGTTCACTATTGTATCAGATACTGTCTATGATAAGAATTAAAAACTATATCTCTACAGTATTGTAATCGCCATGAAACTTGCTACAATGGAACTATATTATGGCTCGTGCATCAAGCAAAACTACAAAAGCAATCCCCAAAGGTCCAGTCCCCGAATCAGGACGAGAGCTCGCCATCAAAATGGCGATGGAGCAGATAGAAAAGCAGTATGGAAAAGGTTCCATTATGAAATTCGGCGACTCAAGTGGCAAAGTTGCAATTGATGTTATTCCAACAGGAGCATTTCCCCTTGATATTGCACTCGGCGTAGGCGGCCTCCCCAGAGGGCGTGTAGTAGAAATCTATGGTCCTGAAGCATCTGGAAAAACTACTGTTTCACTCTCCCTTATCGCAGAGGCACAGAAAAAAGGTGGCGTTGTAGCATTTATTGATGCAGAGCACGCTCTTGATCCAATGTGGGCGCAGACTATTGGGGTAAATCTTGATGAACTTCTGATTTCGCAACCCGACACCGGAGAACAAGCACTAGAGATTACTGAGCAACTTATTAGGAGCGGAGGAGTAGATGTCGTAGTAGTTGATTCTGTTGCTGCGCTCGTGCCTCGAGCTGAAATTGAAGGAGAGATGGGAGACGCGATGGTGGGAGTGCAAGCAAGACTAATGTCACAAGCACTCAGAAAATTAACAGGAATCATCTCAAAGAGTAAAACCGTTCTCGTATTCACCAATCAACTCCGGCAGAAAATTGGCATTATGTTTGGGAATCCAGAAACCACCCCGGGAGGACTCGCACTAAAATTTTATGCCTCAGTCAGGCTTGATATCAGACGCATTGAGACACTCAAGCAAGGAGATAAAGTCATCGGAACGCGCTCTCGAGTAAAGGTAGTAAAAAATAAAGTTGCACCACCTTTTCGGATTGCAGAATTTGATATTATGTCAGATGGAATTTCTAAAGAGGGAGGGGTGTTAGATGTTGGAATCGAGTTTGGTATTATCGAAAAGAATGGTGCATTCTTACGATACGAAGGAGAAATAATTGGCCAAGGACGAGAAGCAGCAAAACAGCACCTGAAAGAAAATCCTAATATAACTGAAAAAATTAAGAAGGAAGTATTGGAAAAAATAAAAACAAATGGATCAAAAATAGCCGTAGGAGTTGAAAATAATGAAGAGGAAGAGTGATACAAATCTTCAATCCCCATTTAATAAAGCATTAAAATATCTTTCATATAGGCAACGCAGTATTAAAGAGATTCGGGACTACTTGCAAAAAAAGGACTTTTCCGAACAAGAAATCTCAGAAACTATCCAAAAACTCCTGGATTATAAATTTTTAAATGATACAGAGTTCGCTCGAACTTTTGTAAATTCTAAGCAATTGCGTGGAAAGAGTAAAAGAAATATATCATTCGAATTAAAGTTAAAAGGAGTATCTCCAGACACTTCCGAAGAAGTACTCAATGAGGCAAAAGATGATTTAGAGATTGCAAAAGAATATATTCAAAAGCGCATTCATCAACTTGAAAAGCTCCCGAAAAATGATCGTGAAAAAAAAATTATCAATAGGCTCAAAATGCGAGGATACAATTGGGATATAATAAGCGAAGTTTTAAAAATTATCGAAACTACCTCTTAGGCGACTGCTTCTTCCTTCGCGCTTTTCCCCCAGTTCCCACCTTTCTTCGCTCTCTAACTCGTGCATCGCGTGTTAGATATCCACCTTCTTTTAGGATATCGTGATACGTATCAGAATCTTGTTTATCAAGCGCGCGTGCCATTCCATGAATCATCGCATCAAGCTGGCCATTAACTCCTCCACCAACAACTTTTATCGTAAATATAAACTTCCCCTCCACTCCCATATTTTTCAAAAATTTATTTAGCTTTGGGTAATACGCTTCGAATCTAAAGTAGTCCTTCATCAACATATGATTTACTGACACTTCGCCTTTTTGAAGCTCTAACTCTTTATCTTGAACCTTTCTCACAGAAGGATAAAGTCGAACGCGAGCAATTGCAGACCTTCGTCGTCCAACTGTTTGTATATAGTCTTTTGTTGTATTTTTCTTTACTCGTGCCATATATTACTAATTAGCAAATTTATCAGTAAATGTATGCTCAGCCTCATTGAAAACATGCAGTCTTTTTAACATTCCATCTCGCAATTTATTTTTTGGGAGCATTCCACGAACTGCATGACGCAGCACTTCTTCAGGACTATTCTCTTTTACTTCTTTATATCTTCTTACCTTCAATCCTCCTGGATATCCAGAAAATCTCGTATATTTTTTTTGTGTTTCCTTATTTCCAGAAACTTCAACACGCTTTGCATTAATTACTACTACACTATCTCCGCAATCTAAATTCGGAACGAAATATGGCTTTCTTTTTCCAATCAGATGCTGCGCAATCTCAGTCGCAATTCTTCCCAAAATCTTTCCTTTAGCATCAACAATATGCCAATTTCTCTGTATATTTTTTATTTTTGTTGGCGTTGTTTGTTTCATAATAATTTATCCTTTTTTCTGCCTTGTTACTGTCTTTTTTGGCGCTGATGCTTTTGTCTTTACGACAGCACTTTTCTTTTCAGTAGGTTTTTTTAATTCTTTCTTTTCAGTTTTCACTTCTTTCTTTTTATCATCTTTTTTCTTTACACTTTTCTCAATTACTCTTTCTCCCTTTTCGACAAATTCGAGAAGCACCATTGGTGCATTATCTTTTAATCTGCTCCCTAATTTTACAATTCTTGTGTATCCACCTGGTCGATCTTTAAATCGTGGCCCAATCTCCTGAACAAGCTTTCGCACTGCATCCTCATTGATATCTTTATTTAAATGATATGCTGCATCTTCGCCTCTCTTTGCAACTGTTACGAGTTTTTCAACTTGTCCTTTGATAGACTTTGCTTTTGCTTCAGTTGTCTTTATCTCCTCATTCAAAATAAGAGAGCGTATCAAATTTTTAAATAACGCCTTCCTCTGATTTATATCTTTTTTGAATCTTCTCCCAAATACTTTCTTTTTCATAATATATCATTCGTAAAAAAAATGCGTCCTCTTGACGCATATATGTATTCATTCCGAACCTATTTATTTATTTCGTATTGAACTCTATTCCTTTTTTATCGAGTGCCTCTTCAATAACTGAAAGCGACTTTGCGCCTAAGTTTCGATATGTCATGAGTTCTTTTCGAGGAGTATTAAGAATATCTGCAACTGTTTCCATGCCTGCATTTTTCAAGCTATTATAGATTCTTGTCGGAAGATCGAGCTCATCCACTGTTACGTCTTCTCCTATCTGTTTTACTCGTGCCTCAGAAGGTTCAGCATCCTCAGAGTCTTCATTTAAGTCTGCAGGAGAGAATACTTGTTTAAAATAGGACACTAGAATCATACTTGCAGTCTCTACTGCTTCTTTTGGATCAACAGACCCATCAGTTGTTACTTCAAGAACGAGTTTATCATAATTTGTTTGACCTCCTACACGAGTCTGTTCAACTTTGTAGTTAACTTTTGTTACTGGGGTAAAGATTGCATCAATCGGAATAACTCCTACTGTAGTTACTTCCCGCTCACCTGAGAGTGAATAACCAAAACCTTTCTCTACAGTCATCTCCATAGATATTTTTGCTTTCTTGTCTGCAAGATTTCCAAGGTAATGCTTTGCATCTACGACCTCTGCACCATCATGTGCTTCAATGTCTGCTCCAGTGATATCTCCTGGCCCTGTCTTTGTGAGAGTAAGTCGTGCAACTGATACTTCTTCAGGAAGCTTTACTCGGAGCGTCTTGATATTAAAAATTAATTCAATAATGTCTTCTTTTAATCCTGGAAGTGTAGAGAACATATGGGGAACACCATCTATCTTTACAGAAGTAACTGCTGCACCCTGAATATTTGTAAGAAGTACGCGGCGAATTGCTACTCCCATCGTATGTCCAAAACCTGGCTCAAGTGGCTCGACAACGAATTGAGTATATCCGTTTTCCTTTTTTTCTTCTTTTAATTGAAATACTGGTCTATTCATATTCAACAAGTGTTAATTTTACTACTATCTTGAGTAAAATTCAATAACCAACTGATATTCTACTGGATTTACAATTTCCTCACTTTTTGGCATCCTTTTGAGCTCACCACTCAGCTTGCCCTTTGCCAGAAACGGTAATGTCTCTATTTGGATATCTTCAAGAGTCTTTTTGTTAATCTCATTTTTAACATATTTTTCTGATACTTCAATCTTCTGTCCTACCTTTACTTTATAGGATGGAATATCTACTCTCTTCCCATCTACTAATATATGTCCGTGTGAAACCATCTGTCGAGCCTGCGGCCTACTCTGTGCGAATCCAAGGCGATATACGATATTATCAAGTCGTGATTCCAAAAGCTGCACAAGTGCCTCATCCGTATTTTCTTTCATTCTCTCAGCCTCCGCCACATATTTTCTAAACTGTTTCTCCATCATGCCATAAATCCTCTTCAATTTCTGCTTTTCTCTAAGCTGGAGACCATATTCAGTCGGTCGAGAGAATCTCCCACGGCGATTCAAGGCGCCAGGAAGCACATTTAAACGCCTCTCAAGAGACGGAGAAGACTTTCCGAGGATATTCACCCCTTCTCGTCGCGCTAGTTTGTGTTTTGGACCTATATATCGTGCCATAGATTAAACTCTCCTCCGTTTCTTCTGTCGTGGACCATTGTGTGGAATAGGCGTCACATCTGCAATCATCGAAATTCCCATACCGGAATTTCTGAGAGCTCGGAGTGATGCATCTCGCCCAACTCCTGGACCTTTAATATAGACGTCAAGGGTCTTTATTCCCACCTCTCGTGCTTTCCCCAACGCCGCCTCTACCGCAAGCGTTGCAGCATATGGAGTAGATTTTCTCGTTCCTTTAAATCCTGCTTTTCCACTACTACTCCACGAAACTACATCTCCCTTTTCATTCGTAATGGTTACGATTGTGTTATTAAATGTCGTCCCTACAAAGATTTTCCCCTTTCCAGTTGTCACAACTGTAGACTTCTTTGCCGGTTTTTTATTTTTTACTGCTTGTGCCATATATATTATTTTCCTGCAGCCATTCTCTCAGCTACATCTTTTCTCACTGCTCCAATTGTTACCCTCTTACCCCTCTTTGTTCGAGCATTTGATCGAGTTCTTTGCCCTCGAGCAGGAAGTCCGCGAGTATGCCTCATTCCTCGATATGAATTAATATCTCTCAGTCGTTTAACATTTGATACGATATCTGCTCGCAAATCTCCTTCTATCTTATACTTATCAAGCGTCTTCTGAATCTTAATAATCTGATCTTCACTCAAATCCTTTGTTCTCGTTGAAGGATCAACGTCTGCTATTTCCAAAATTTCGTACACAGTTTTTCTTCCAATACCATAAATATAAGTCAATGAAATATCGACTCTTTTATCATCTGGTATGTTTACTCCTGCTACTCTCATATTTTTATCTTAGTGGAACGGTACGAAGAGGTTAATAACGATAAATTATCCTACCTTTTTCAGTATCATAGGGAGTCATTTCTATTTTGACCCTATCTCCTGGCATTATCTTAATAAAATGAATTCTCATTTTTCCGGATAGATGACACAAGATAAGATTTCCTCCTTCTATTTCAACTCTGAAAAGAGTATTCGGTAAAACCTCTTTTACAATTCCGTCTATCTCTACTGATCCTTGATGAGCCATAAAAACTGCTCCAATTTAATCTGTTAATTTTAACAAATGACATTTGAATTAGCAAGCCTCATTTGAGCGTACTATTCTAATGGATCATCAAAAAGTTTTGTGATAAGTTTCGGCCCACTCTCAGAAATGTATAAGGTTCGCTCAAAAAGTCCTGAAAGAGAACCATCTTCGCTGACAATTGTCCAATCATCAGTTCCCTCAAAAACTACCTCAGGATTGCCCATATTATAGATTACTTCTATCGCAATCGTCATTCCCACGCGAAGCCTCGGAGTCTTCTCTATCTTTCCCTCAAGATATCCTGGAATCTCAGGCTCTTCATGAAGTTCTCTTCCCACTCCATGCCCTACCAAACTCCTCACAATACTGTATCCATGCGACTCAACACCCTCTTGCATTGCCTGAGAAATATGTCCTACATGATTTCCTGGCTTTGCTTCTGCAATTGCCTGAAATAGAGCTTTTTTACCAGCATCTAAAAATTTTCTTCGACCCACATCGTGTGTTTCACCCACAATTATACTTTCTGCCATGTCAGTATGGTACCCATCCAAATATACCCCACAATCAAAACCGAATATATCTCCTTGCACAAACTTCTTATCCTTTGGAATCCCATGCACCACTACATCATTAGTCGAAGCACAAATTGTATGTCTATACCCATCCACTTTCTTGAATCCAGGCTCTCCACCCAACTCTAAGATACGTCGTTCAGCAAGCTTATCTACATCAAGTTCACTTACTCCTTCCTTTACATAATCGATTATCTCTCTCATTACTTGACCCAATATCCCACCAGCACGCTGCATAGTCTCAATTTTTCGCTTTGTTCTATCATCCATATTATTGAACTTTTTCAAGTATTTTATCTATCTGCTCATACATTTTCGTGAGTTCTCCTTCATTCTCTACCATATAGTCCGCAATCGCAATCGGACCGCCTTTATTCAGATTTTCAAGCTCTGCAATATCACGTTCACGAGACTTTCCCGGAAGAACAGGACGAATAGGGCGCTCAGAAAGTCGTCTATAACGAACATTGGGCTCACTATATACTTGAATTAAAATTAAATTGGAGAATTTCTCCTTCAAATATACATACTCTTCCCAAGAATATAATCCATCAATACCAATTATGTCGTTCTTTTTAAGCATCTGAGATATTTTTTCTTCAGATTTTATTGCATATGCTGCCATTCCCAACTCTTCTCGAAATTTTTCTCGAACCACTCGCTCATTATCGGGAGTCAACTCAAGCCCCATCTCTTTAACTCCTTCGTCTGTAAAGCTCCCAAATCGAATAAATGGAACTCCCTTTCCCTGTAAATAAGAAGCAGCCTCACTTTTCCCAGCTCCGGGCATTCCAACAAAAGCAAGAATAATTTTTTGTGCCATAAGAAGATTAACGTTGCATTGTACCTAGTATTTCCCCACTTATTTCTTCAATCTTTTTTTCTCCATCTATCTCTGTCAAAAGCCCTTTTTTTCTATAATAGCCAAGGACCGGCTCTGTTATTTCGTGAAATAACTCTATCCGCTTCCGAAGCGCAAGAAGCGTATCATCTTCTCGCTCATCTTCTCGATACGACAATCTCCACAACGCCTCTCTGTCTGAGACATTCAAGTAAAACACATAATCGATTTCTTCCTGAAAATCATTTGCCTGCATTACTGTTCGCGGAAACCCATCAAGAATATATCCATTTTCATATTCATCACGACTAAGATAACCACTTACAATCTCAAGGGTTTTATCATCTGAAATAAGAACACCCGCATTAAGTGTCTCTTTAACATACCGTCCAAATGGAGTTTTTTCTTTCGCAATCTTCCGGAAAATATGTCCTGTTGAAAGATATGGAATTGAAAGTTTCTCAGAAAGTAAATTTCCTTGGGTTGATTTTCCTGAACCCTGAATACCAATAAGAATAATCCTCATAATTAATCTAAAAATCTATCGTAACTTCTATTCACCATTTGTGTTTCCAAAATTTTTATGGTTTCAATAACTACCGCAACAACAATCAAAATACTTGTCCCTCCTACTACCAATGTCTGGATACCGGTATATGCTTGTAAAATATTTGGGAGGACAGCAACAAGACCTAAAAATATCGCCCCGAAAAGAGTAATTCTCGTAATAATAAAATTCAGATATTTCTCTGTTTGCCTCCCTGGCCTAATCCCTGGAATAAACCCTCCACTCTGCTGAACGTTTTCTGCAATATCTTTTGGGTTAAAAATTATCGCTGTGTAGAAATAAGTAAATCCAAAAATAAGTGCAAAATATACTATGTTATACAAAAGACTTGCGACACCAAAATTCGCAACAAGCCAATTCCCAATTGCAGAAAGCTGGGGATTGGAAGATGCCACAAAATAGTTCGCAAACAACGAGGGAAGCAGCACGAGTGAAATTGCAAAAATGATCGGAATAACCCCTGCAGAATTCAGCTTAAGTGGTAAGTGTGTTGATTGTGAGGCTTGAGATCTTGCACCACGAATTCGTTTTGCATACATAATTGGCACTTTTCGAATCGCTTCATTTACAAACACAATTGCTCCAATCACCAACACTCCCATAGCGATAAGGAGAGCAATATTCAGAACTTGCTCTGCATTAATAGTCGTGAGAAGTTGAAATATGGCAATAGGGATCTGCCCAACAATTCCAGCAAAGATAATAAGAGAAATCCCATTCCCGATATTTTGCTCAGAAATAATTTCTCCAATCCACATAAGAAGCATAGTTCCAGCAACCATAGTCGCTACAAATGCAAGTAAATCGATCACTGTTAGATTACCAATAAGCCCCTGACTTCGAAGCAGTGTATACATTCCAACCGACTGAAGGATCGCAAGAGGAATAGTCGCATATCGCGTATATCGGTTTATTTTTTGCTTTCCATATTGGCCCTCTTTCTGAAGCTCCTCGAGCTTTGGATAAATTTTTGCGGAAAGCTGCATTACAATAGAAGCATAAATATATGGTCCAATTCCTACTGCAAGAATAGAAAAATTAGACAATGTCCCTCCGGAAAAGATGTCCAACAATCCCAAGAATTGATTCTGGTCAAAGAGGGATCTGAGCTGATTGATATTCACTCCTGCAACAGGAATGTGCGCAAGGAATCGGAATATTAAAAAGAGTCCTAAAACTATGAGAATTTTCTTTCTGAGTTCGGGGTCCTTAAAGATTTTTGTAATAACGTCAAATGCTTTCCCCATGGTATGATTTTATTCTACACTTCCACCTGCTGATTCAATCTTTTCCTTCGCTCCTTTTGATACTGAGAGCTTTACTGTTAATGCTTTTGAAAGATCACCGTCACCCAGAATCTTTACGCCAGCATTTCTTTTCATAAAATCTGCAGGAATAATATTGTACTTGACCAAACTCTCTACATCAACCACTGCCTTTGCAGGAAACGTATTCAGTTGAGAAACATTAATTCCAAGAAAATCTTTCTGAAGAGAATAATTTCTTCCTTTTCCACGAAGCAATGGCAGTCTTTTAATCAATGGTAGTGCTCCACCTTCAAAAGAAAGTGCAATCTTCGTTCGAGCTTTTTGCCCTTTCATTCCTCGTCCTGCAGTCTTTCCCCGTGCAGAGCCATGACCTTGACCGAGACGTCTCTTTGGCTTTTCTACAATTTTTTGTAAATTATCTAGTTTTTTCATATTATTCGTTTTTTAATTTCTCAAGCGCTGCAAATGTTGCATATACGTTGCTCGCTTTATTATTAGTCCCTAATATTTTCGAAGAGATATTTCGAATTCCAGCTGCCTCTACAACACTTCGCACCGCCCCTCCTGCAATAAGTCCCGATCCTTGAGGTGCAGGTTTTAAGAGAATCTTTGATGCTCCTAATTTTAATTGAATATCGTGAGGAATTGTTTCATTCACGATCGGCACATCGATAAAATGTTTTTTTGCATAGGAAACTGCTTTCTGAATCGCTGATGCGATATCTGCAGATTTTCCGAGTCCGACGCCTACTTTCCCCTTCTTGTCTCCAACCACTACCAAGACTGAAAATCTCATCGTATTTCCTCCTTTAGTTTTTTTCGAAACTCTATTAATCTGAACGATCTTTTCTTCAAATTTTTCTCTATCTTGATGTTTGTTGTACATACTAGAAATTCAATCCTCCTTCCCGCGCTGCATCAGCAAACGCTTTTACTCGCCCATGATATCTATAAGGGCCTTTATCAAACACGACATCTTTTATTTTTTTACCGATAACTTCTTTTGCAAACTCAAGTCCCAGCTTCTGTGCTGCATCAGTCTTATTAGCCTCCTCGTATTGCTTCGAGCTCGCTGCTACTATCACTCTCGAGGTTGTATTATCAAGAAGCTGCGCATATAAATACTTGTTTGAACGAAATACGCTCAATCGTGGTCGCAGGCTTCCTGAAATATTATACTTTGTTCTTAATGCTCGTTTTTTTCGAATATCTTTTATATTTTTCATATTAGTTATGCTGACTTTGCTGCCTTTCCAGCTTTTCGTCGAACTACCTCCCCTACGTATTTTATACCTTTCCCTTTATATGGTTCTGGCTTTCTTACCGATCTAATCTTACTTGCGGTGTCTCCGACAAGTTGTTTATTAATTCCACTTACCACTATTATTCCCCCCTCTTCTACCTGAAGGGTAATTCCCTCTGGGGGATCTATTTTAACAGGATGAGAATATCCAACATTTAAAACTAAAGATCTCCCATCAATCCGTGCTCTATATCCTACACCTTTCATTTCAAGTTTTTTATCAAATCCCTTACTAACCCCATGCACCATATTAAAAACGAGTGAACGTGAGAGTCCATAGAATTTCATTAAATTTTTGTTGTCCTTTTTCAAAACAATTGTTGCAACACCATCTGCAAGCTCTATCCCGATTCCTTTCGGAAGAGTCCAAGAAAGTTCCCCTTTCGGACCCTTCACTACAACATCTCGCTCGTCAATGATGAGTTCTACTCCATTTTCAATTGTTATTGGTTGTTTTCCTATATGTGACATATTAACTAAGTATACAAATTACCTCTCCGCCGATATTTTTTGCGCCTGCATCTTTTGCTGTCATAATTCCCTGATTCGTTGACAAAATATTTGTCTTAAATCGACTCACACTCTTTTTTACCTCATCTTGCTTTGCATATCGGTGAATCGAAGGTTTAGAAATAATCCTTACTTCATTTAATGCCGGTTCGTGACTATGGTAAAGAAGTGCTACTTCAATATTCTTCTTATTATTATCTTCTATTACTTTCAAGGATTTCACATATCCTTCCTTTACCATAATATTTCCGATAGCCTCAATAATTTTTGAATGCTGAAACACTACAGACTTTTTTCGAGCCATATATGCGTTTTTTACTTGTGTTAAAAATGATGCTATTGGATAATTCATAATATTTCTACCAGCTTGATTTCTTTACTCCTGGAAACTCTCCTTTCAATGCGCGCTCTCGAAAACAAATTCTACATACTCCAAACAATCTCATATACGCTCTCGTTCTTCCACACAAAGAACATAGATTCACATTACGAGTCATATATTTTTGCTTCTTTCCTAATTTTACTACTGTCGATTTTTTAGACATATTAATTTTTTCCTATATTTTCGTCTGGATTTACCTTTCTAAATGGCATTCCAAATCCTTCTAAAAGTGCTTTTCCTTCAGTATCATCTTTTGCTGAAGTAACAATTGTCACTTGTAGCGATCTGACTGCCTCAGTCTGTCCCGGATCAATTTCAGGGAAAACTATCTGTTCAGAAAACCCGACGCTTATATTACCTCGTCCATCGAATGCTTTCAAGTCCACTCCTGAAAAATCCTTCACTCGTGGAAATACCACAGAGATAAGTTTTTCCAAAAAATCATACATTCTCTTTCCACGAAGCGTCACAGAAAGCCCAATCTTATCTCCTTCTCGCAACTTAAATGTCGCAATAGAAGCTCGCGCTGCCCCTACTTTCGGTTTTTGACCAGTAATAATAGTCAGCTCCTGTGCTGCACGCTCAAGATTTCTCTTATCTTGTAAGAATGATTTCATACTCGTATTCACCACTATCTTCTCAACTCTTGGTACCGCCATCGCAGATTTATACCCGAGCTTTTCCTTCAATTCTTGTCGTATTTTTGTTTCGTATTCTTTCTTAAAATTACTCATAGTTCTATCTACCCTTGTCGCTGTTTGTGGCGAGGGTTCTCGCAAATTACTAAAACGTTCCCTTTCCTGCGGATAATTTTACATTTTAGACATCTTTTTTTTACTGACGCTCTTACTTTCATATTCTAAATTATTGCTTGCGATTTTTTCGCAATCCTCACCTTTGTATCATTTTCGTTTTTATACCCTACTCGTGTTGGTTTCTTACTCTTCGGATCAATTAATGACACCTTCGACACACTTAGCGGCTTTGTAATCGTCACAATTTCAGACTTTTGACCCTGAGCTTGCCCCTTCATATGACGCTTAAATTGATTAACGCCTTCCACAAGCACCATATTTTTTGACGGGATTGCTCTCAAGACCTTTCCAGTCTTACCTTTATCTTTCCCCATCATTATCTGTACTGTGTCGTCTTTTCTTATTTTCATATCTTTATACTACGTTTTTTGCAAGAGATGCTATCTTCCCGAAGCCCGCATCCTTCACTTCTCGTGCTACAGGACCAAAGATTCGAGTCCCGGTAGGATTTTTCGTCTTTTCATTTTCAATAATAACTCCGGCGTTTTCTGAAAATCTGATATATGTCCCATCGCTCCTCTTGTATTCTTTTCTCGCTCTTACCAATACAACCTTTACCTTATCTCCTTTTTTATACTGTGTATGCGGAAGTGCTTTTTTCACCACGCATCCTAAAATCTCTCCCAAACGGCCATACCGCTTCCCCGATCCACCATAAACTTGAATCACCTGCAAAATTCTTGCACCCGAATTATCAGCACTAGTCAACATTGTTCTGTGTTGTACCATATTCTAAACTCAAAATAAAATTACTTTGAGTCCTCCTTTCCAATTATCTTAAAATGCTTTGTCTTACTCATTTTCTTCACTTCTTCAATTCGCACAACATCTCCAACTGCTAACTCTATATTATTCGTATCTGCGCTCAGCCTTGTCGTTCTTCGCATTTTTTTCCCATACAATGGGTGCGCAACAATTCTGTACACAGCAACAACTGCTGTATTTTGCATTTTATTTGATACTACTGTACCGGTTAATATTTTTTTCATATTTTATTTTTCAATTTCACTATTTTTCTGACTAAGTAATGTCAAGATCCTCGTTATTTCCTTCTTCTTTGTTTTAAGGAGTGCTGTATTTTTCTCTTTTTGTGTCGAAATGTCAAGAGAAAGCCGTGAAACCTCTAGTCTCTTATCAGAGAGCTCCTTCACTAATTCTTCCCGTGTTCTTGTTTTTAATTCTTCTCTTACTTGCTTTTTCATATTATCGTTTTACAAATGTATTCTTCACCGGCAATTTGTGCCCTGCACGTCGTAATGCCTCCTTTGCTACATCTTCTGCAACTCCGCTCATCTCAAATACAATTTGCCCAGATTTGGTTACCGCAACATATCGATCAATATCTCCTTTTCCTCCACCCATTCTCGTTTCCGGTGGTTTTTTTGTCATAGGAAGATCCGGAAAAATTCGAATCCATACACGTCCACCTCTTTTTATATAATGCACAATAGCTCGTCTTGCCGCCTCAATTTGTCGACTTGAAATATGACCCGGCTCAGTAACCTGAAGACCAAAGTCTCCAAATGCTACTTTATTCCCTCTATGTGATACATGAGGAAGCTTTCGTGGCTTAAACTGTTTTCTATATTTTTGTTTTTTTGGTTGTAACATATTATTTATTTATCCAAACTTTTACTCCGATATATCCGCTTTTCGTAAGTGCAGGAATCTGCGCATAATCAATATCTTCTCGAATTGTCGAAAGTGACAATTTTCCAGCCTGATTTCTCTCAACTCGAGAAATTTCTGCTCCTGCAATTCTTCCAGACAGAACAATTCGCACTCCTTTTGCACCGCTTGTCATAACCCGCTCAACTGTCTGCTTCATAACACGTCTATGAGGCATTCGACGAATTAACTGGTCCGCAATATTTGACGCAACAATTCGTGCATTCAAATTCGGCTCTTTAATAGGCTCTACTTTAATCTCAATCTTAAGCTCTCCTGAACCATCATTACTGCTTCCCTTAAGAAGCCGTACAATGTCTTTTTTCACAATCTCAAGACCTGAACCCCCTCGGCCAATAACAATTCCTGGTTTTGTTACATAAATTGTCAACTTTATCTGGTTCTGTGATCGTTCAATAATTACATCTCCAACTCCAGCGTGCTTTAGTTTATTTAAAAGTGCATCACGAATCTGAATATCCTTCAAGACATTTTTCGCATAAGTTTTCCTTGGATAAAATCCAACACTCTTAAATTCATGATGTATTCCAAGTCGTAATGCTATTGGATTAACTTTTTGTCCCATCGTTTGCTCCTTTCATATCCGTTTTATTTTTTCCGGAAACGGTAACCACTATATGGCTGGTTCGTCGTACATATGGTCGTATACGTCCTCGCCCTGCATAATGATATCTCTTATAACGAACACCTTCTGTCACATTTATCTCCTTGATATTTAGGTCTGTTTTATTTTCATTCCCATTATGCACAGCATTCGCAATCGCACTATTCATAGTCTTCAAAAGTGGTAGCGCTGCACGGTTATTCAAACTTTCAAGTGATCTCTTCGCATCATCGATTGAAAGCTCGCGTACTGCGTCTGCCACAAGTCGCACTTTTCGTGGACTAATTTTTATATATTTTGCAATTGCTTGATATTCCATAATTTCTTAAGTTTTACTAATGTCTCGAGCAACAATTCTTCCGTGCCCCTTAAAGTGTCTCGTTGGACTAAATTCCCCAAGCCTGTGCCCTACCATCGATTCATTTACTTTCACCGTTATAAAGTTTTTTCCGTTATGTACACCAAATATGTGCCCCACAAACTCCGGCGGAACCTGACATGACCTCGACCATGTCTTTATTTGATCACGTTTCCCATTCTCCTTCTGAGCCATAACTTTTTTCATAAGCCTCTCATCAATCAATGGTCCTTTTTTTAAACTTCTACTCATAATTTATTTCCTTCTTTTAATAATAAACTTATCAGAATATTTTTTCTTCGTTCGTGTTTTTCCAACAGCTTTTTTACCAGCATACGTTTTCGGGTACTTCAATCCAATTCCAGTCCTTCCTTCTCCTCCTCCATGAGGATGAGATCCCGGATCCTGTGCAACCCCTCTAACAGTAGGCCTTCTCCCAATCCTCCGTGCCGCACCTGCTTTTCCCAATACTCTGTCTTTCCACTCGATAAGTGAAAGTTGGCCAATTGTAGCATAATTTTCACCAAAAACGCGCCTCATCTCTCCTGATGGCATTTTTATATGCACATAACGCTCTTCTCGAGCAGCCACAAATGCCTGATTTCCAGCAGATCTCACGATCTGACCACCTTTTCCTTTTGTAAGCTCAATATTATGAACTGCAGACCCAATCGGGATAAGCTTGAGCGGAAGTGCATTCCCAAGTTTTATATCCGACTTCTCTCCAGACACGACTTTATCTCCAATATTAAGCCCTAAAGGCCTCAAAATATATCGCTTATCCCCATCCGCATACTGAATCAACACAATCTCTGCAGATCTATTTGGATCATATTCAATCCCTGTAACTTGCCCCTCAACACCATATTTATCCCGTCGAAAATCTATAGTTCGATAAAACCTCTTATGGCGTCCACCCTGATGTCTAACAGAGATTTTTCCACTTGTATCTCTCCCTGAATGTTTTTTAAGTATTGTTCTTAGTTTTCCCATATTTATTCTACATGTTCATCAAATATAGTAAGCTTTTCTCCTTTTTTCAGCGTTACACGTGCTTTTTTATACGCTGCATTTGAAACAATCTTTCTCTTTTTTGTAAGTCGAGTTCTATTCCCTTTTACAATATTTGTCATAACCTTTGTAACTGAAACGCCAAACGTAGTCTCAATTGCTTTTTTTATCTCATCCTTTGAAGATGCAATATCCACGATAAAACTGTATCTGCCTATTTCTGCCTCCTTAAAAGACTGCTCAGAGATCACTGGTTTTTTAATTATTTCGTATGCTTGTTTCATAATTTTATACTTTTATAAATGTCTCTTTCATCTCATCAATTGCCTGTTTTGAAAGGACAATCGTGCTATTTTTTATCACTCCATACGTATTTACTGTTGCACCTGTTACCACATCTACTCGTTCTACATTCCTAGACGCAAACTTTGCCTTCTCATCACCTTTTGCCCTTACAAAAAGTACTGACGGCGCCTTTTTATTCTGACTTTCCACAATCGCCTTCAGAGCTTGCGCAAACTCTTTCGTCTTCCCACTCATCTCCCCATCAATCACAAAAATTTTATTGGCCTGTACCTTTTCTGTTAATGCACTTACAAGTGCCTGATACTTCATCTTCTTTGGCATCCTGAGATCATAACTTCGTGGTTTTGGTCCATGCACGATTCCTCCACCCACAAAAATAGGGCCAGTGATAGATCCATGACGTGCACGCCCTGTTCCTTTTTGCCTCCATACTTTTCTTCGTGATCCCGTCACTTCACTTCTCGTTTTAGTGCTTGCTGTCCCCTGACGCTGATTCGCAAGATACACTCGGACAGCTTGTGCCATAAGTTGCGCATTTATTTTTCCATTAAAAAGCTCCTCTGGAAGACTTACCGTCCCTATATTTTTTCCTGTCAAATCAAAGCTCTGCACAGAAACTTTCGCGTCTTTCTTTGATACTTTCACGCTCACCTCTGCAGTCTTCTTTGCCGCTACTTTTTCCGCTTTTTTTGTTGGTTTTATAACTTTTTCTGCCATACTATTTCTCCTCTTTTATTCCTTCAGCATTATCTGGCATCACTTCTTTCGTATCTGCTGCAACAGCTTTTTCTGTTTCAACTGATGCCTTAGCTGCCTGATTTGTTTCAATAGATGTTTCTATTGGCACTTCCGCTACTTCCTCAGATGACACTTCAACTGTCTCTTCGACAACTGTAAATAATGGCTTAAAGTTTTTATTCTCCCCAATTTTTGTGATTACAATTACGCCACCTTTTGGTCCAGGAACAAGCCCTTTTATAATAACCTCTCCATCTTTTATATCGATAACCTCAAGGTTTTTGATAGTAACCTGCTCATTCCCCATGCGACCTGCCATCTTCTTTCCTTTATAAACTCTCCCTGGCGTAGTCCCTTGTCCAATAGAACCAGGAGCTCTGTGACGGTCTGATTGTCCGTGAGTTTTTGGCCCTC
This sequence comes from uncultured Gammaproteobacteria bacterium, assembly GCA_964472415.1. GTDB lineage: Bacteria > Patescibacteriota > Microgenomatia > Levybacterales > GWA1-39-11 > JBCLLY01. The sequence goes on along the minus strand of CAYYLC010000001.1, from coordinate 39,112 downwards.
CTCGAAATCCCCACCGCTTAACTCCTCCAGCAAATCCTTTTCCTTTTGAAATTCCTACTACATCGATCTTATCCCCTGGCTTCAAAACTTCTTCTGGTAAAATTGCTGCCCCTATTCCTATGCCTTCTACTTCACCAACTCGTATTTCACGCAAAAAGCGAGGTGATTTTTTTAGCCCCGCTTTTTTGAGATGACCAGCGAGTGGTTTTGCAATCTTATTTCTTTCTCCGAATGCTACTTGAACTGCTGAATATCCGTCTTTCTCCACAGTCTTTATCTGACTCACAGAATTTTCTCCTACATACACATGAGTCAACGGAACCCGTGTTCCGTTTTCTAAAAACGCTTGTGTTTGTTCAATCTTTTGTCCGATTACTGTTGGTATATTCATAATATCCCTTATAACAAAAAAAACGACTGCTATACAGTCGTTTCAGCAAAAAGCTCAAAAAAGCTTTTACTTAACGCTTATGCAGCAATATTCACCTCCAAAGTATAGGTCATAATCACCGAACATTATTATATCGTGCCTGAGCTTCAAATACAAGACGTTCTGAGGATTAAAATAGGGTAAATTTTTAGAGGATCTAGTGAAAAAAAGCAACTACGTGAAATCAGAGAATAATTTACGAAAGGAGAGCGATCTCTACATCTTAATCTCTACGTTCACTCCGGTTGGAAGATCAAGATGAATAAGATTTTCAATAGTTGATTCAGTAGGTGATTCTATATCAATAAGCCGTTTATGCGTTTTGAGTTCAAAATGATCCCGCGCATCTTTATCAACAAACGGAGATTTATTTACTGTAAACAATGATCTATTTGTGGGGAGCGGTACTGGACCAATTACCTTTGCACCAGTACGAAGCGCGGTGTCAATGATTTGTTGACATGTATTATCTATGATCCGAGAATCATAACTCTTTAATTTTACGCGAATTCTTCCTTTTGACATATTGTTTTCTTTCTAATTATAACAAAAAAACCTGCTCATTGATAAGCAGGCCATACATCCTATTCCTTTAAATAAATTGTACAAAGTGCAAATAACCTGCTCGTTATTTTGTTATTTTCGTGACAACTCCAGCTCCTACTGTCCTTCCGCCTTCTCGAATAGCGAATCTCATTCCCTCTTCCATAGCAACAGGAACGATCAGTGAAACATTCATTTTTGCGTTATCTCCAGGCATAACCATCTCAACACCTTCTTGAAGTTTAATCTCTCCAGTTACATCAGTAGTTCGTACATAGAATTGTGGTCGATATCCTGAGAAAAATGGTGTATGTCGTCCACCCTCTTCTTTTGTCAAAATATACACTTCAGCTTCAAAATCAGTATGAGGAGTAATGGATCCTGGCTTTGCTATAACCTGTCCACGCTCTACATCATCTTTTTCTACTCCTCTAAGTAGTAATCCAGCGTTATCTCCTGCTTGTCCCTCATCAAGCTGCTTTCGAAACATCTCGATTCCAGTAACAATTGTCTTTGTTGATTTTGGTGTAATCCCAACAATTTCTACTTCTTCATTTACTTTAACCATTCCTCGTTCAATTCTTCCCGTTACCACAGTTCCTCGTCCTTTGATCGAGAAAACATCTTCTACAGGCATAAGAAGAGGTTTGTCGACTGGCCGCTCTGGGGTAGGAATATACTCATCAACCTTATCCATAAGATCCATAATTGCTTTTTCAGCATCTGCGTCACCCTCAAGCGCTTTCAAAGCTGATCCTCTGATAATCGGAGTATCATCTCCTGGATATTGATATTTTGTAAGAAGTTCTCGGATCTCCATCTCAACGAGCTCAATAAGTTCTGGGTCATCAACCATGTCTGTTTTATTTAGGAATACTATAATTCTTGGTACTCCAACTTGTCGTGCAAGAAGAATGTGTTCTCGAGTCTGAGGCATAGGTCCATCTGGAGCTGATACTACAAGGATCGCACCGTCCATCTGGGCTGCACCAGTAATCATGTTTTTGATATAGTCAGCGTGCCCAGGAGCATCAATGTGCGCATAGTGTCTTTTATCAGTCTCGTATTCCTGGTGGGAAATGTTAATAGTAACTCCTCGTTCTTTTTCTTCAGGAGCATTATCAATATCTTCGTACTTCTTTGCCTCTGCAAAACCTTTCTTTGCAAGAACACTAGTTATTGCAGCAGTTGTTGTCGTCTTACCATGGTCGACGTGACCAATGGTCCCGATATTTACGTGTGGTTTTGATCTATCAAATTTTGCTGTTGCCATATTTTTTCAAAAATAAAACACCCGATTTGTTTTAGGTGTATGAAGAATAATACAATATCTTTTTCACTTCGTCAAGAGGTAAATGAAGGTAAATTGAGAAGGAGAAAATATATTCAATATTGACCTATAATAGTATACTTACCATAATATTTTTCAAGTTTTCATAACCTATAGAAAATAGGTTGAGTGAAATCTAAGCAAATTTCAAGAGAAGTATCTTCTGTACATTAATATATCCTGAGTGCGTCTTATAACAAGCATGGTGAATCCCTACCTATATATATAAACCTTCCCTGCTATACTAAAATCCACATGGAATTTTTATATCTTTTACTTCTTATCTTAGGAGTCTTTTTCCTCGTATTTTTCTACCAAAAACTTTTCCGCTCTCAAGCGCATATTCTCATAAAACTTTTTTTTCTCTTGCTACTCATCAGCTTCCCTGTGTCTCTATTTTTTAACCGTTCAGAATCAAATACCATTCTGAAACCACTTGGCGATCTGATCGAAGAGACTGTCGAGAGTGGATCTGAATCATCAGAACTGGAAGAAATCATTCAAGAAGAGCTTCAGAATGCTGAGGGAAAATATGCCATCTCAATAAAAAATCTAAAGACTAATGAGTCCTATTTTTATAATGAGCATGAAATTTTTGAAACCGCGAGCCTTTACAAGCTCTGGGTCATGGGAGCGATATTTGAAGAAATCGAAAAAGGAAATCTCACTCTACAACAGAATATAGGATTTGAAGCAGATATTATCAATAAACGATTAGGTATCGCAACAGAATCAGCAGAAATTACCGAAGGATTCATAGGCAATACAGTAGAAGGCGCACTCGATCGCATGATAACTGTATCTGATAACTATTCTGCACATATTCTCTATCTTACGATTGGCTGGAATAAGGTTGGAGAATTTTTAAGTAAATACAGTTTAGATAACTCATCAATTGACTCTGTCACCAGTACAGCAAATGACGTCCTTAAATATTATGAACTCCTATATAAAGGTGAAATTGTTAGCAAAAACGCTTCGAGAGAAATGCTTATGATCCTAAAGCGTCAGCAGCTTAATGACAGGATTCCGAAATACCTTCCTAAAAATATAGAGATCGCACATAAAACTGGAGAATTGGGAACGATAAAACATGATGCAGGAATTATCTATTCACCGTATGGAGACTATGTATTAGTACTACTCTCTCAAACAAACAACCAAACAACTGCCGCAGAAATTGAGGCAAAAATTTCTGAGAAAGTCTACGAATATTTTTCCAGTCAATAAATTGCACTACTTTGTCATATTGACAGGTGAACAATCGTTCACTATAGTATTATTCCTATCGGAAAATTATGAATACGAAATATCTCGAACAAATTAGACAATTTTATAAAAAAAATAAACGCATACCCTCATATTCTGAAATGCTTGTACTTTTTGAACTCTCTTCTAAAAACGCGATTCATAAAATTATTAAAGGCTTGATTGAAGAAAACTATCTCCAGAAAGTAAACAATAAACTCTCTCCCACGAATTTTTTCTTTCAGGTACCGATTCTCGGAAATATTAAAGCAGGATTTCCAACTGGTGCTGAAGAGGAATTAAATTTCCTCTCTCTTGATGAGTATCTCATAGACAAACCCACAAGCTCGTTTCTCCTAAAAGTATCTGGAGATTCTATGGAGGGTGTGGGGATTTTTGAAGGAGATCTCATAGTAATAGAAAAAACGACCAACGCCCGCTCTGGAGATATTGTGCTGGCACTTATTGATAATGAATGGACTCTCAAACTCCTCGATAAGAAGAATGGCATCAGCATTCTCAGAGCTGCAAATCCAAATTATCCTGAATTTATTCCCGTTACGGAGCTTAGAGTATTTGGCATTGTAAAAAGTGTCATGCGAAAGTACTAATTATGAAATCCCAATCTAAAAAAATTTTACAATTATTTAAACAGTTCTTCAGAATGTATTATGTCCACTTCATGGCCTAACGCAATATTACACTTGGATGCTGATGCATTTTTTGCATCAGTAACTCAGGCAATCCGACCAGAGCTCCAGGGGAAACCAATCGTCTCCGGTCTTGAGCGAGGAATCGCAACAGCTGTATCATATGAAGCAAAAAAACTGGGAGTCATTCGTGGCATGCCTTGCTGGGAGATTAAAAAACAATTCCCTCAGGTAATTATTACAGCCTCTGACTACAGACTGTACCATTTATTCTCAGACAACATGTTTTCTGTCATGAAAAAATATTCACCAAGCGTAGAGATATATTCTATAGATGAAGGATTTATGGATCTACGCGGACTTGAAAAACCATTTAATATGTCTTATGAACAAATCGGAAAAGCTCTGAAAAATGAGATTGAGAATTCGCTTGGCATCACTGTCTCGATAGGCATCTCTATTACAAAATCTCTTGCAAAAATTGCAGCAAACCTTAATAAGCCATCTGGACTTACTATCGCTCCAAAAGACCAAGCAAAAGATCTTCTCAAGCAAACTGGTATTGAGAAAGTTTGGGGAATCGGCTACCGAAGCGCTCCAAAGCTTCGCGCACTCAACATAAAAACTGCGTACGACTTCACCATTCGCCCGGAAGGATTTATTAAGTCAGCATTCCCAAAACCATTTTATGAAATCTGGCAAGAATTAAACGGCATATTACTTTTCTCCGTAGACCCTCAACCTAAAGCAAATTATAAGTCTATTACCAAATCTCAAACAATTACTCCTGCAATCACTAATAAAAGTATTCTCTGGGCGCGAATCCTTACGCATGTTGAAAGCTCATTTCTGAAGGCAAGAAAATTTAATTATTCTGTAGGGAAAATTTTCCTCTATTTAAAAACGCAGAAATTTACCTACCATGAAATTGAACTAAAAATTCCCCAGAAAACATCTTTCCCCATCCTTATTCGCAAAGAGCTCCGTGCGGGATTTAAAAAGATATATCATTCCAACACACTTTATCGCGCAACAGGTGTCACTATTTCTGATTTTTCTGAAGATAATTCTTATCAAGGCTTACTTTTCCCTGAAAGCCCAATCCAAAAAAATAAAGCAAGGCGCATCTACGCACTCTATGATAAAAAACAGATTAATTTTGCAACAACTCTTCTCAGTATTGATAGAAAAACTTCTCCAAACACTAACTTCCATATCCCATTATTTCCGAAATTACCATAAAACTTTTTTTGCCATCTTAAGAGTGCTTTGATATACTCACGAATTGCCAAACTATGAACCTATTGTTCCAGCAAACAATTAGGCACGCAGTATGGGCAAGCGCACATTACCATAGAGGAGATCGGAAGTGACAACACCAACCATCAAGCTCAAGCCTCAGAAGGCTGCGCCATCTCTCACTATAGAACGTGAAGCACAACCTCAACAGGATAACAATATACCGCAACAAACTCAGGCGGTACTCATCACAGGAGGTGCAGGATTTCTTGGAATTAACCTCACACGCTATCTTCTGAAGCGAGGATATGCCGTCTGTTCTTTCGATAAAGAACCATTCAGCTACCCTGAGTCAAAGCAAATAAAGATAATTCGTGGAGACATCCGCAATCAAAAACTACTCAATGAAGCTATGGAAGGAGTCGATATAGTCATCCATGCAGCCGCTGCCTTGCCACTCTATTCCAAACGAGACATCTATACTACCGATGTTCAAGGAACTCAGAATGTCTTAGCAGCAGCTCATCTCAACAACGTCGAGCGAGTAATTCACATCTCGTCGACCGCAGTCTACGGAATCCCTGACCACCATCCACTCATTGAAACTGATCAACTTATTGGTGTCGGCCCGTATGGCAAAGCAAAAATCAAAGCAGAAAAAATCTGTGAAGATTATCGAAGAAACGGCATGTGCGTGTCTATCATTCGCCCCAAGTCATTCATTGGGCCCGAACGGTTAGGGATTTTTGCCCTGCTATATGATTGGGCAAACACTGGACATCATTTCCCAATGTTGGGAAATGGCAAGAATCGTTATCAGCTTCTGGATGTCGAAGATCTTTGTCAAGCAATCCACCTGACAATGACTCTTTCCATAGAAACAGTTAACGACACATTTAATATTGGTGCAAAAAACTACACCACCATGAGAAAGGATTACCAAGTAGTGCTTGACGAAGCTGGATTTGGAAAGCGAATGGTCTCATTTCCTGAAATGCCAGGAATCTGGGCGCTTCGCGTATTGGAAAAACTTAAAATCTCACCCATTTATAAATGGGTATATGAGACAGCCGGCAAAGACAGCTTTGTCTCGATTGAGAAGGCAGAGAAAAGTCTAGGATTCAATCCTCAATTTTCAAATCAAGACGCGCTCCTTCGAAACTACCACTGGTATCTGAAGAGCCGAAACAGGCTCTCAGCTCAATCCGGTGTAAGTCACCGTGTTCCTTGGAAACAAGGAATCATCAGCCTCCTCAAGGTAATTTTTTAATCAACAGGGAGGGCTTTATGCCCTCCCACCTACTCATGCTATACAACTCTGTTGACTTACCACATATCCTAACCTAAAATTGTGCCATTGGAGAATAGCTCTAGGTTTAGCGTAGACTAGCACTAGCTGCAATAATCTACAACTCCAGGCTATCCACCAATCTAAACAGCTCTTTAACAACCACACAACTAAGGAAAAGGACATTGCCAAGCAATTTAACAACAAGAATCCTTACCTTATTTCTCCCTACACCTGGTAGGAGAATAGCTCAATTCATTATTCTTCTCCAGGAAAAAATCTGGAGAAGATGGCCGAATCTTACACTCAAACTATCGGATTTCATTCCAATTGGCGGAGTAACGAACATTCTGCAAGGCACACTATTCATACTTCTTCTCTCTATCGAAGTAGAAGTATTTGTCGCAATCAGTATATCTGTTCTTTTGTCGGCATTATTCAATTTTGTCGCAAATAGAAAATTTACCTGGCGCCATGAATTCATCAGCCTAACGCGAAAACATAATGCATTGTGGTTCATACCACTTTTCATCATATTCTGCGTCTTCACGCCAACCGTTCCATTAAAAATCGCTGGGATTAGTTCCTTTGATTTTTTCTATCATATCTCACCGGAAATTTCGTGGTTTATATTCAGCGGAATAGGACTCATCGCCAATTTCTTTGGAGCAGAACTTATCTCCTTTGGAATAATTACTCGTATCATTCGACGGATCACACTCGGACAGGAAATACAATCTCACTCAAAACCTATCGAACCTACTGAGGAGAGGTTAACGTGAATGCGAAAAAATCAATCCAAGAGGTTTTGTCTACTATACGAATAAAACAGTGGGCAAAAAACGTCTTCACTCTCATACCAGCTCCATTTCTTCTCCATGAAGGAATGCTCAATGAAGTCGCTGTGCTTGCATTCTTCTGTGCAGGATTTTGCATAGCAGCAAGCAGCGCGTACCTTATAAATGACACGATGGATCGTCAACGAGACAGACTCCATCCTAGAAAACGCTACCGTGCTATCGCATCAGGGCGTCTATCAGTAAGGGCTGCAATTATTGCGGCTATCCTCTTCACAATCTTCTCTCTTGAGATAGGATTTGTGATTAGTATACAAGCAGGCATCTTACTTGCCGGCTATCTTATTCTTTCACATATCTACACCTTCCAACTGAAACATCACTCGCTGGTTGATGTAGTCATTGTGGGAGTACTATTTAGCATACGGACATTCGGTGGCTTTCTTGCAGTATCGTATTATCCACCAGGATGGGAACTGTGGGTACTTCTTGCTGGCCTTATCGCATTTATTGTCGAACTTGGCAAGCGAAAATGTGAAGTCCAGGCGCTCGGCAATTCTTCCACGACTCGCCGAACTCTTTCGTTCTACTCGAACAAAAGACTTACACAAATGTTCTCTGTAGGCCTTGTGCTTGTTATTCTTATATATGTACCTGCTTCAATTTCCATCGCGCCACTTTTCGTTTTTTCTGGAGTACTTGTACTTCCAGGAATATGGCGATATTGGCATCTGATCAGTACACAAATTGAAGATGTACATCCTCAACGGGTAATTTTTGCAGACATCCAAATGAGATTCATCCTCATAGGATTCACTGCATTCTTTACACTCTCAACTACTCTTCTTGCAAAAAATTAGGAGGCACAGATAGTGACACCTATACCATCAGCCTTACTGGAAACCAAAGGTCATACATGGATTATCTGGAATTTGATCCGAATAGGCTTCATTCCTTTTAAAACCATGTACATCATCTTTAGCCTTATGCAAGCCAATAGTGCTGCTCGAATAGAAAAGCGCAATTCTCAGCCCAACAGATTCAAAGGCTTCATAAACATACAGATAGAATTCAAATGGACAGGAGACAAGGTTCTTCATGTCGTTATACTCCTGGCAGGAATTACATCAGCAGCAAGCTTTGTGTATTTCTATCAGGAAGACATGATTCTTGCATATGGTGATGCCATAGCACGGCTTACTATGTCACGTCTTGCAACAAACTCGGTCAATCCAGGCATTGAGCAACTTATAGGAGTATGGCCACCATTACCTCAAGCAGTGATGGTCCTATTATCTATAATTGACCCTCTCTACGAAACAGGTCTTTCCGGATCGCTTGTCATTATGACAAGCTTTGTGGTAGGAGCCGCCTACATGTACAAACTCGTTCTGTCATTTACTAACGACAAACTTGCATCGTTCATCGGTGGTTTTGTCGCATTCTCGACAGCAGACATGCTTTTCTTGCAATCAACCCCAATGTCAGAAGTTCCATTCACTACGTTCATCGTAATGACTACATACTTCACAAGGCAATGGATGCTGCAAGAGGATTTGGGTAAACTTAAGCCTCTGTGTCTTGCAGCAGCAACACTCGCAGCAGCATGCATGACCCGCTATGAAGGCTGGGTCGGATTTATACCGTTTCTCAGCGTCATAGCGATTACCCATTGGCAGAGGAAGATCTCATACAAAAAGACAGAAGATCACCTCTTCGTCTTTGCCACAATCGTAGGCGGGCCAATCCTTGCCTGGCTAATCCTCAATCTGCAATATCTAGGAGATCCGCTATTTTTTATGAACAGTGAATTTTCTTCTGGATCAATTGCACGAGCGGCTCTTGCTGGCATGAATGAGTCAAATCGTTCCATCCACAATCTTCCTTTGTCTATCGAACTCTATGCTCGATCGGCATTCGATACTGTAGGATGGATCACAGCATCGCTTGGGATAGTAGGGGTAACTCTCCTATTCTTCTCCAAACAGAACGTGGCAGAAAAACTTCTTACCCTCTGCCTACTATATCCATTCGTATTCTTCATTGCGTCTCTTTATTTCGGATGGAGTGCCCTCTGGCATCCAGACGTTATTGAAGGATCAAATTGGGGAACACGTTATGGAGTACTTATGACTCCCGCAGCAGCACTTGGTGTTGGATATCTCGTCCACAAAGTACGATTTATCCAATTCCCCGTTTTTGTTCTCGTGATACTTTCAACAGGCATCACCTGGCAAGGAGGGATACTCTCTGCTGGAGAAGCGCTCCAGAACAAGACGAATGACGACGCTCGGATTCATGCAGAAATTACCAGTTTCCTTGACGAACACTACGACAGGGGAATTGTTGTCATGAACCGCTTCGGAAACGAGCCAATATTCTACAAGTCCCCCGTGCCGCTTAACAAGATTACGTACGAGGGGGTAGAGCAAGATTTCTGGAATCAGGCTCTCACAAATCCAATAAGCGCACATGTCGACTGGATTATCATGAGAGGTCATCCCGACGGTCGCAGACAAGATGAAATATGGAGAACTCTCAGAGGATCTCCTACACTAGTCGAACACTATGACCTTGTTGCACAAGGATATGGATATGAGATTTATAAGATCAAAGGGACCGATCTGCCAGCAATAAGCGAAACACATCCAATCAATCCGACATAAAAGGAGGGCAACTTGAAAAAGAAACCTAAGGTTCGGATTGTAACAGCAGAACCTCTTGCAGAAATAGAGACTTCAGAAAAAACATTCACCCATTCTCAAATTGGTGTCTTTATTGGCATACTGTTAGGAATTGGCATTCTGATTTCTACAGGCCACACTCAGACAGTATTCGTCGTATTTACTGCATGCGCAACTATAATCGGCCTCGCAAATCCGATTTCAAAAGCGCTGTTGATGCTCAGCCACACTATCGATTCGAAGGAAATCAATGTCACCGCAGAGCAAATTGGAGAACTCAAAAACGAAAATCTCCCAACAGTAACCATCCTTGCACCTCACTATCGGGAAACCGTAGCATTCCCTGGTCAACTCGAAAGTATCACAAAACTCGACTGGCCAAAGGAAAAACTACAAGTTATCCTACTAGTACGTGAAGAAGATATGGAAATGCTCTCGATGATCTCATCGATACAGCTCCCATCGTTCTATCAACTCGTTACATTCGGCGAACATTACCCTAAGAATAAGCCTCGTGCACTTATGTTTGGGCTTGAAAAGGCAAGAGGAGAGATAACGGTAATCATGGATTCCGAATCTCGACCTGAACCGGATCAAATCAAAAAAATACACATGGCCTTTCTTCAGAAAGCAGGGACGAACGTTGCTGCCATTCAAGCAAAAACACTGGTTTCAAATGACGACGAAAATTGGCTCACGAAACATCATGCTTCTGAGTACAACTTTCACCATAAAGTCGTTGTCCAGACACTTGCAAAACATAGACTACTTCCCCTCTTTCCCGGAAATTCAGTCTATATCAAAACGAATGTCTTAAGACAAAGCGGAGGTCTTGACGTATTCAACAGTACAGAAGACTGTGAATTCGGTGTTCGGTTCACAATGGACGACTACGAAATCGCGAGCGTCAACTCTGCAACATGGGAAGAAGCACCATCAGAAATCGCTCCATGGATCAGACAAAGAACTCGCTGGTTCAAAGGTTTTGACCAAACATGGCTCAAGTACATGAGAAATCCCTTAAAGACATATCAAAGACTCGGATTTAAAAACTTCCTAGCCTTTCATGTCCTTATAGGATCAACACCGCTCATCCCCTTCCTTAACCCCATTTTTTGGGCGTTAACAGTTGTGTATCTTATATCAGAGCCGGACTTTATCGAACAAATGTATCCAGAAACGCTTTTTTACCTTGGACTCCTGTCTATGGTATCAGGCAATTTCCTGATGATTCTCCTCACATATGCAGGATGCATCAAAGGAAAAAGTGATGGGCATGTTCGAACCGTCCTATGCACGATATGGCTGTATTGGATCCTCCAAGCAATCGCTGCTTGGAGAGAAAAATATCAGCTCATAACACGTCCTCATATGTGGGAACTAACACCAAAAGTTATTCGCACAGAAACGGAAGATTTAGCGACAGAGGTTCAAGAACGAACTTCTCTCGGATGATTCTTTCAGGACTTATCCTAAGGCGGAGACTAATAATCTCCGCCTTTTTTGTATAAAAAGATCTATTTTTATTAATCCTTATATCCTATTTGACATAGCTATAAGTCCCTAATATAATTACGAGACTGCTCATAGTATTATTTTTCAAATAAACTTGAATATAAGGAAATTATCCAAAAAAATTATAAGTTTTAAATCGAAAATTAACTACGCAATAAAGCAGATAACGAAACGTAGAAAACTTCGAAATGCAATGTTCGCGGCGGTTGGTATTACCGCACTTTCGGCACTCTATATCCTCCCTTCTGCTAAAGCTGAGCCAATTTCTGTACAGTGGAACGCAGAATATTTCAACAACATGACTCTCAGCGGTGACCCGGTCCTTACACGAGAGGAAGCCTCAATTGATTATGACTGGGAACAAGGATCACCAGATCCTGTGGTAAATTCTGATGAGTTTAGCGCACGGTGGAGAGGAATTATAAATGTCTCTGAAGGCATATATCGTTTCACTGTCCGAGCTGATGACGGAATCAAAGTCTTTGTAGATGGAAATCAAATCATCGATGGGTGGCAGGTGCAACTCGCAACTACCTATACAGAAAATATTACGCTCAATTCAGGGAGCCACGAAGTAATAGTAGAATATTTTGACCGGTGGTGGGTAGGCTCTGTGAGCGTTGTAATAGAAGAGGCACCACGTGATATTACAATCAACACATCTGAACCAGGATTACAGATTGTCGTTGACGGAGTCACTCAAACAGTTCCATACACACTTCATACTTCATCGGGCGAAATGCACTCTTTATACGTACCCTCACCCCAAACAACACCAGATGGAAGGACTGTTATTTTTTCAGACTGGTCAAATGGAGGAAACCAAGAACAATTTATCACCATAGGATCAGAGAATAATTATACAGCAAACTTTACTACCATCAATTCAACAATGCCTATTTTTTCAAATGGATTTGAAGAGGGTGACACTTCTGCCTATCCTCAACCAAATATTGACGTACGTCAAGGAAACACTTTGGAGGTGAATAGCAATCACGTCAGAACAGGAAATTACGCTCTCGAAATAAGTACTGGCGGCTCAGAACCTACAGCAGTTATTGATCAATTTTTTGATAAACGAAGCACCATTTATCAAAAAACGCACATCAGTCTTCCGGAAGATTACAACCTCGACCCCGGATCAGTACACAACGCAATCGTCTATAAAACTGACGATTTTAGAAATATCCTCTGGCTTACTATCGGATCAGACTATCGATTAAGTCCAGTCTATTTTAGCTCTGATGGAGAAACGCATTTCCCTGGTCCTTTCGGTCCAGCAATTCCGCGAGATGGTTCTTGGCATGAAATTCAATCACGGGTAACTGTTGATGAAGAACACGGACAGATCGAAGTTTGGCTCGATGGTGAAAAGATCGTACACTTTACAGAGATTAATACAGGGCTTGCTGGACGCGACGATATCCATGTTATGACATGGGGTTCTTATTTCTCTACACCAACAAATAACCACACAATGTATTTCGACGACGTAACGCTGAACGATGCTTATATTCAAAATGCATCCCAAAGTTTCCAAACTGAAGTACTTGCGACTGGATTTAATCTTCCCACATATGCCGCAATCGCTCCAGATGGAAAAATATTTGTCGCTGAAAAAGATGGAACTATACGCGTTGTAGAAAATGGCACACTCCTTCCTGATCCTCTGGTAGTAATCCCAAACGTAAATACATACCAAGATAGAGGCCTTCTCTCCATTGCACTTGATCCCAACTTTGCGCAAAATGGACACCTCTATGCTGCATACTCTTATGACATTAATCCAACTGATTTTGAAGGCGTCAAATCAGCACGAGTTATACGACTCACAGTAGAAGGAACTACTGCAGATCTTAACACTATGGAAATTATCCTGGGAACCAATAATGGCACCGTAGAAAATCCTTCTTGCGACAATTATCCAGACACTGACTGCATACCATCTGATGCAAGAACCCACACTATTGGCGGAATGGCATTTATGGCAGATGGCTCACTCCTCGTATCTGTAGGAGATGGCGCACCAGATACGAATGTAAACACTCAAGCACTCAGAGCACAGAATCTCGATATATTATCGGGAAAGATATTGAGAATCAATACCGATGGAACAGGCTTGCCGAACAATCCATTCTATACTGGCAATCCAAATGATAATCGTTCTAAAGTATGGGCATATGGTTTTAGAAATCCATTCCGATTTAGTGTTAAGCCGGGAGAGAATACTATTTTTGCTGGGGATGTAGGATGGGGAACCTGGGAAGAGATTAACGTAGTAACACCTGGGAATAATTATGGATGGCCATGCTTTGAAGGAAACGAGTTCGTCCTCGGATATTCCGCCTATGAATTATGCCAAGACTTAGAAGCATCCAACACAGTAATTCCGCCAATTCACGTATATCCTCATCCACCAGGATCTTCTATTGTGGGCGGCACCTTCTACGCGGGGACATCATATCCTGAACAATATCACAACAAATATTACTTTGGAGATTATAGCCAAAGCGTCATATGGGCAATGGATGTTGATGAAGAAAATAAGCTTATCGAAGGAAGCGTCGAGGTGTTTTCAGAGCAACCAGATGGCCCCGTACAAATATTTTCTGGTCCAAATGGAGACATCTATTATGTCTCAATATACACTGGGCAATTGAGAAGAATTACATATGGGACATCTTCGAGTGCTCCGATTGTGAATATGACAGCAACACCTCAGTCAGGACCAGTTCCATTATTTATACAGTTCTCAAGCGAAGGTACTTATAGTCCATCTGGTGAAATGTTATTCTATGAATGGGATTTTGGAGATAGTAATACCTCACAAAGTGAAAATCCGAATCACACATATCTTATTGGTGGCACATATGAAGTTTCATTAACCGTATCAGACCTGAAAGGAAATTCTACAACTCAAGAGCTCACGGTGTATCCAGGAAATACTCCCCCAGAGGTCACTATCAATACTCCTATAGAAGGGTATGAATATATCGTAGGAGAAACCATAAATTTTACTGCACAAGCAATAGATACAGAGGATGGAGTCATCAGCGAAGATAACATTTCCTGGAATCTTATTCTCAATCACTGTGAATTGATATCAAACACTTGTCACACCCACCCATTCCTTTCAGGCACAGGTTCTTCAGGAAGTTTTACTGCGCCTGATCATGGGGAAGGAACAGATTTAGAGCTATTCGTTACTACAAGAGACAGTAGCGGCTTAGAAACAACAACAAACAGAATTATTGGATCAAAGAAGGTAAATTTGAACCTTCAAAGCGCTCCTGAAGGAGCAACCGTAGTCCTTAATGGCATAACTCACACAACGCCTGATACTGCTGCAATAACAGCTGGTGGAACGAGTTCTCTTTTTGTTCCTTCACCACAAATAATCAATGGCGCAACCTATATATTTGATAGCTGGTCAAATGGCGGACTACAAAACCAAGAGATTTCTACACTAACTAATGCCACAATCTCTGCATCTCTTATTACCAGTTCACCGATAATTCATACTTTCACTCTAGATCCATCTGAGATAAATTCTGGAGATAACGCGACCATATCTTGGGAAACTTCAAACGCATCAGAGGTAACCATAACACACTTAGGCTCTATTGAAGCCAGTGGAACAGCAACCATCTCCCCAACAGAAACAACTGAATATACGCTTACTGCATCGAATGAAAATGACACTGCAGCTCAAAGCATTACGCTTACTGTCAATGGAAACGAATCTATCCTTACCTCCTGGAATTCATATGACACTGAGACAAGCTCTGAATCAGCTACTGCAATATTATTTGATGAAAATGAATCAAATCCTGTAATTCTAGAATTGTATGAGTCAGCCAACGATGATGGAGTAGAGCGCGGTGAGCTACTCTCAGCATGGAATGACGCTACTCATCCTGAAACGTTTAACAATGTCTCAACCTTCTGGTCAAGAGATCCAGGAGACTTCGGAGAATATCCATATATTGGGAAAAGTACAACTGCACGAGGGTCTGAATCAAGTGAGATAGACACCCCTGCACCAGAAGGAGTTTATGATCTACAGATGTCACCCCCAGAAAGCGACAAGCTTATCACCGCATCATTTATTATTCCTCAAGATGGCGCCTATTCTATTTCAAATCTCGCAGCACGGAGAGTACTTTCCTGGGGAAACACGACTACACTTCGAGTATTTGATACTGATCAGAACGAGATAGCAACCATCCAAGCAACAGGACAAGATTGGACAATAGATACTACAGAATATGAACTTGGTGAACTCTCAGAGGGTGATAGAATTTATTTTGCAGTTGATCGTGATGGAGACTTTGTCGGCGATGCGACGGAGGTTACCTGGACAGTAAGCCTCAAAGAATCTCATAACATTACGCCAACACCAAGCCCAGCCCCTACAATAATTCCTACAGGTGAATTTATTTGGAATTCATATGATATCGAAATAAGTAGCGATAGTGCTCAAGCAACGCTCAACGACTCATCAAACACAATATCGACAACCTTAGAATTATATGAATCAACAGACGATAATGGCGTTCTTTTAGATAGTTTATTCTCACAATTTATATCCGGTAATCACCCCGAGACATTTAATAATTTATCTTCATTTTGGATAGGAAACGGAAATTATCCCTATATTGGAAAAAGCTCTACCCCGCGCGGAAGCGGAGGAGAAGAATCAAACACACCAGAGCCATCCGGAGTATTTGATCTTCAGATGCATCCGCCAGCAAATAATCACCTCGTAGTATCCGCATTTATCACGCCGATTACTGGAGAGTATTCAATATCAAACCTTAGCATCCGAAGAGTTCTTCCGTGGGGAACAAGTGCAACCTTGAGAGTATTCAATAATGACAAAGAGGAGATCGCATCTCTTACAACTCTTGGACTACCATGGACGATAAATCCTGAAATCTTCAATCTCGGCACACTATCTGCTGGAGATAAAATTTATATTGCCGTTGACGGTAATGAAGATTTTGTTGGCGACGCAACAGAAGTTATATTCCGCATAACCGCTATCCAATAACCCATTTCATTGACTCTTAATTATTCTTTCTATATAATCCCATATACTGCATTATGGGATATTTACTTGTCCTAAAAATAATGCCGCTCCTTCCTCTTATGAGATAAAGGGAGGCACATTACAAATTCGAGAGAAGGAGGCACGATGTGTCAAAATCCACCTTTCAACAGGTAGTCGCATTTCTCCTGATTGTGCTTATGGGAACAGGGATACTTGTCGCACAGAATAAGCATTCGAGTGAACAAGAAGTGAAGGATCCAACTCCTATACCCGATTCTTCACCCGTCTCTCCACCGCGCAGGATTCCCACACCCACACTCACACCGACTCAACAGCCGACGAAAACACCAAGGGGAAAGGAATTATCAACAATCACGATACCTACCCCCATCCCAACTCCACGGTCTGTAAAAAACCCCATGGAAACACAATATTCTTTCCAGGCGGGAGTAAACGTAGTCTTTTACTTTCAGGATCCAGAGTTCAGAGAAAAGGTCATCCCGAATCTTGAACGTCTGATGGATCTTCATATCAACCACATCAGCGTAGCATTCCCCATTTATCAAGATGGATACCAATCAACAGTGGTATATGATCATCCGAAGAATACACCCAAGCGAGAAGATATCGCCTATTTTATCGATGAAGCACACAAACGTGGCTTCACGATAACGCTTCGTCCATTGATGGACGAAGAGGCTTTTATCCCTGAAGGAAACTGGCGGGGAAGTATACAGCCGACAAATCCCCAAGCCTGGTTTGAAAGCTATAAGACGCTTATTACCGACTACGCACAATTTGCTGAAGAGCACAATGCAGAGTTCTTTAGCATCGGAAGCGAGTTTAGCACGATGGAGAGCTTCAACGATGAGTGGCTCGCGCTCATCACCAATGTCAGATCTGTCTATACCGGACAGATTACGTATTCAACAAACTGGGACCCTTCCTGGGTTAACTTCCCGCTTTCTGTAACACCCTGGAAAAAGGAGTTAGATTTTGAGAGCATAGATGCTTATTTCAGACTGAATGCTCCTGACTACACAACGGTTGACCGACTGATTGCTGCATGGCAACCCTGGATCCAAGTCATCACAGACAGCGGACGAAGCCTGGATTCAATCGTATTTGCTGAGATTGGCATAATCCCCCATCTTGGCGCACACAGAACTCCCTATGCGTGGGAATCGAGCGCACCATTTGACGAGGAGACCCAACGGCGTTTCTATGAAGCGACGTGTGCGGTGTTCTCCGGCAAACTACGAGGCATTCATTGGTGGCTCATCGACCTTCGCCTACCAAGCGATGCGGAATTCATCAATAGCTTCAATCCTCTAGGAAGATCTGCAGAACAGGCATTAGCTGCCTGCTATGCAAATTACCCCTAACTTCTCTCGGAACTTTTGGGGCGGAATATTATTTCGCCCCACATTCTAAAAATATGAATATGCCCAAAAAGCTATGCGATTAATCCCCAATTCGTGTAAGAATTCTATTTTTTTATTCACAGACTCCTCTGTCTCAAACCAAACTTCGTGCTGAACTCTTTCTTCATCCTTATACTGCACTGAGATTTCATTATCTAAATTCTTTTCTATCTCGCAATCATCAAGCAGACAATTATTCATATACCGAGAAATGCCTTGATTCGTACTCAAAGATTTTGCAATTCCCATATTCACTCCATTTTCATCAAGCGCCCAATCATATCCAAAATATCCCAGCGTCACAATAATTTTTTCCTGCTCCATGTCTTTTCTGAAATCCTCTATCATAGACTTTAAATCATATCCATAGATTTCTTTCCCAGATAACGGGAAGTTTGGACCAGGATTAAATCTAGCTTTATGAAAGTCATACGCCATAATAATTACTCCATCAGAAAGATTTGCAACTTTGGAAATATCATATGGCCGTCCGCGATAAAATGTATCCCCAAATACCGTCACAAAGAACTCTAACCCTTCTCCTTTCACATGTCCTTGCAAAACTTCATACATATTAGTAATCTTCTCTTCAATAGACATAAACCCTAATGCTGACGTCTCATAATCTACTACTACTCCATCAAATCCATGTTCTTGAGCTACTCGTGCAATCGCACTACCTACTTTATTTTGTAAATCTCCATCACTAAGAATTTTCTTATTCAATTCATCAGATAACATTCTTACGGTAAGATATATTTTCTTTTCTTCCGAGACTCCACCCAAAAATGTGCTTAACATTTTATATCCATCTTCTGAGGTCTTAAGCCCATTCTCGTCAAAAGTTACCCCAAAATAAATAATACTATCGTATTCTTCTATATCCAGTTTTTCGGAAACCGTCCAGTACGGAACAAAGACAAACCGTTCATAATCTTGAATTTCGTAATCCTTTTGGGAATCTTTTGGAAGGGGAGGAATAATTTCCGTATCAGAATTTCTCAAATATAAAAAAGTGCTAAATGAAATAAGCGCAATTATAAGAAAAATTGTTTTCTTCATACTCTATTATACAAATTCCAATAACTTCATTTTAACTTGAAATTATTGGAAAAAGTGCTATCATGAAGTGTAGAAAGTTATGGAAGAACAACCCCAAATCCATTCACGCAGATCTTACGTCTATGAATCTCACGGTAATAAAAAAAACAGAAAGAAAATGTTTG
The DNA here is from genome assembly GCA_964472415.1 of uncultured Gammaproteobacteria bacterium. Taxonomy (GTDB): domain Bacteria; phylum Patescibacteriota; class Microgenomatia; order Levybacterales; family GWA1-39-11; genus JBCLLY01. The sequence continues at coordinate 19,685 of CAYYLC010000001.1, read as the reverse complement.
CAATTATCGGTGGTGCTATCATTGTTCTCCTCGTAATCATCATAGCAAGCTTCGCATTCTCAGGAGATGATGCAGCACAAGACGAAGATTTATTTGCAACTCCCGCAATCACTCAAGCACCCACTGATACCCCTACTCCCAGCCCAAGAGATTCTGAGGAAGATACAGAAGAAACAGAAAACCCTAAACTCGATCGGGAAGACTATACGATTCTTATCAAAAATGGAAGCGGGACCGCAGGTGTTGCGGGAAGACTTGCTGATATATTAGGAGATTTGGGATATAAAATCGGTGGAACAGAAAATGCAGATAATTTTGAATACGAGGAAACGGAAATTCACGTAGCATCCGGAAATAATGCACTGCTTAAAATGCTTGAAGATGACCTTTCAGATGAATACAGTATTGGTGAAACAAATGCCGACTATGATGGGCTTGATGATGCAGTTATCATAATTGGCGCTGAATAATCCCTTCCCTACCTCAAAGAATCGTTTCGTGATACAATAAGCAATCATGAAAAATATCTGGAAGATTATCCTTATCTCAAAACCACTCCATAAAATCGCCGGTATTATTGCGGTCTTAATCGTATTTACCGCACTTCTCGATCTTGCTACGCCTATTTTTTCGAAATTTATAGTAGATGAAATCGTAAATCAGATTTCAGGAAATACAGGGAACATCAATATCCTCATTGGACTTATTGGATTGACATTTATCGTAAGTATCACAGGACTCATCCTAACTGTTATCACAGAACGTCTCGGAGATCATTTTGCTGGAGAATTAAGACGATTTTTGACAGAAAAGTTTTACGATAAAGCACTTGCACTCCCACAAAGTTATTATGACTCAGAAATTTCTGGACGAATATTAAATCAGCTCAATCGTGGAATCCAATCGATCGAAAACTTCATCAACACTTCAACCAATTTTCTTATCCCAATGTTTCTACAAAGCATCTTTACCATTGTCATTCTAGCCTACTACAATATCCCAATCGCGATCGCAATCTTTGTGCTATTTCCAATCTACGGCGTCATATCCTATTATTCAGCAAAAAAATGGGGCGAAGAAGAAATTCTCAAAAACCAAATAGAAGACAAATATCGAGGGAGAATTCAGGAAGTAATCGGGAATATACGACTCGTAAAAGGATTCAGTCAACAATCACACGAATACAAAACTGCCTCAAAACATCTTACGGAAAGCAATAAAATATACGCTCGACAAAGCAAAGCATTCCATATTTATGATTTCATACGAGGACTATCGCTCAATATCATACTTTTGATTGTAAATATTATTGTATTCATGAATGCATTTCGAGGAACACTTTCTATTGGTGAAATGGTTCTCATCCTCCAGCTCGTAAATCAAGCACGACGACCTCTTTTCGCAATGTCTTTTATTTTGTCAAGAATTCACACTGCTGAAAGCGGAAGTAAAGAATTTTTCGAAATTCTTGCACTTCCTGGAAATGATGGATATAAATCCAATAAAAAATACAATAAAATTAAAAGCCCAACCATTAAATTTTCAGATGTATCATTCAAATATGATACATCTGAAAACGTTCTTAATAATATTTCTTTCACAGTCGGTAGTAATGAATCTATAGCACTTGTCGGACATAGCGGTGCAGGAAAGTCCACGATCATAAACCTTATTCTGAGATTATACGAACCTACATCAGGAAATATTTATCTCAACAACAAACCGTATAGCGCACTTGATACGCTTTTTATTCGCCACAATATTGCACTTGTTTTTCAGGAAAATGAACTCTTCTCCTCGACAATAAAGGAAAACGTTGCCTATGGCACGAAAGCAACAGATAAAGAGATTATTGAGGCTCTCAAAAAAGCAAACGCGTGGGGGTTCGTTGAACAATTACCAAAACAGCTTGAGAGTGAAATCGGAGAACGGGGCGTCAAACTCTCAGGCGGCCAAAAACAACGGATTCAGATTGCCAGAGCAATTTTGAAAAACGCACCAATTCTTATTTTAGATGAGGCTACTTCTTCACTTGATGCAAAGAGTGAAAAGGAGGTGCAAGATGCACTCGAAAATTTAATGAAAGATAAGCTCGTTATCATTATCGCCCATAGATTCTCAACCCTTCAGAATGTAGATAAGATTATCGTAATTGATGGAGGAAAAATTGTTGACTATGGCAAACCAAAAGAACTCTCGAAGAAAAAAGGTGTCTACTCAGAACTTCTTAATTATCAGATTGAGGGAGACAAGAAGCTCCTAGAACAATTCGATATTTATTAAATACCACAAACATTTGCTGAACAAAAATTACCTTATCATACTGAATAAAACTAAACTATCATAGCTCATCATCAAATCCAATTTTTTCTTTATAAAACCCTATACTTCTTGCAACTGCAGTATCCCATGCAGGTCGCATATTATGATCTGCTCCTGGATATATGAAATATTCATGTTCTATTTCTAACTCTTCAAGTTTTTGCACAAATTCATTTGACCATTCAACTGGCACTGCATCATCAAGTCCTCCTTGATGAATTTGAAGGGGCGCTATAATACGACTATAATAACGAGCGGGAGAAAATTCGAACACGTCATAGTTCTGTTCAAAATTACTCATAACCTTTCGAAGTGATTTACCTTCATCTGCATATTCATCAGTAAAGTATAAAATTGAATATGGAAACGGCTTACTAACAGGCGCCCACAGAACCGTAGGAATGTTTTTCCTTGCTATAATAAGAGTTGATAATGCGATATGACCACCATTACTATGTCCCCATATTCCTAATTTCTCACTATCTATAGAAATATCAATCCCCTTTTCCTGAAACGCATTATTCAAATTTTTTACTGATGCAAACAGTGATAATGCTGTTGAATATGTTTGAAATCTCTCTTCCAAGGAATCCGTAGAGGGATTTTGAGACTCTCCATACCCTAAAAAATCCGGTGCGAGTGTTATAAATCCACTCTTTGCAAACTCCTCCGCAGTAGGCCTTGTCCCCACGCCAGTTCCATAAATTTCCCTATCTACATATCCACGGAATTGCAATAAAAGTGGATAATTTCCCGGCTCGCTTGGGATTGTCAGAAGCCCACTCACCCTACTCAGTTTTTGAGAATTTTCTGGATCTTGCGCATAAAAATAAAACGTATATAAATCAATCTCTTCAATCTCGTCTTCTATTTGTTCCCCAATTTCAATTTCCGATCCCACAAATTCAGTGAGAGAAAGATTCTCAAACGAATATTTTTTGAGTGGCAAAGTAAGCTCCTCTACTTCCTGAACCAAAGGGTTAATAATTTTACTGTCATTTGAAAACAAAACATACACAACAAAAAAACAGGCTATTCCCAAAAACGGAAGTAAGATTAAGAACAGTTTTCTCATACAGCCATTATATAAGTCGAGAGCATTATTACAAGTTTTTTACCTACGTTCTGATACAATACGCAGATATATGCAACAAAATATAATCGCAACATTTGCAGGAGGATGCTTCTGGTGTACGGAAGCAGTTTTTCAGAGGCTCAGAGGAGTAGAAAAAGTAGAATCAGGATATACTGGCGGAGAAACAAAAAATCCGACCTATGATACAGTGTCCTTGGGAAATACAAATCATGCAGAAGCAATTCAGATAACTTTTGATCCAAAAATTATCTCCTTTGAAAAACTTGTGAAGATTTTTTTTCACACCCACAATCCTACTACACTTAATCAGCAAGGCGCCGATATTGGAACTCAATACCGTTCAGCAATTTTCTATCATAATGAGCAACAAAAAGAAATCGCGCTCCAAGAAAAGCAAAGATTTAATACTCATAATCCTTATAAAAAAGATGCTGTAACTGTAATCGAACAGTTCGCAGAATTTTTTCCAGCAGAAAACTATCACAAAAATTATTATGAACTGAATAGAAATTATCCGTATTGTACTGCAGTCATTGATCCAAAAATAAAAAGACTACTCCAGAACTACCGGAAAGATGTCAAGGAAAAATATCAAAAAGTTGAAGGCGTTATTTAATAAACTTCCTTACGAGTTTTACTGATTCAGTAATATCCTTATAATACTTCTCCCGCGCATTCAAAATCCTAGGGCACAATTCAAGATTTACAATCCCTTCATATTTTTCTTCAACAAGGTACGAAAGGAATCCTTCATAATTCAAGTCTCCATTACCAATACCCATATGCTCTTTCTTCGCAGTGTAGTCGCTCAAATGAATATTTTTTAGATACGGAAGTATTTCTTTAAATCCTGGAGCATTTTGGGGATTTGACTGCATAAGATGTGCGATATCAAGCGTAAATCCGAAATTATATTTTTTACAAATCTTCTCAAACCGGGGAAGTTCCGTTGCAGTATCATGGTGCTTTTTCGAGACATAGTGAAGGAGTGGGAGTAATTGATAAATGTTTGTCATATTCTCAATTAAAATCTCGAGGTTGTATTTTTTCCCCATATCTCTCAACCATCGATAATATTTTTGAGACTGAGGGGAATTAATATGCTGCACCACCAGAGGATGTGCAACAAATTTTGCGTTATATCTTTGAGCAAACTTAAAGCTGCCTTCATCTTTAATAAATCCAGCAAGTGCCCAGGGTGGCTGATGAATGGAAAGAATCGGGACATCATACCGCTTGGAAAGTCGGGAAATTTTTTTCATCGCCCAGCGCGTCTTCCATCCTATCACAAGCTCTATACCATCAACTTTCAAATGGCTCGCGAGTAAAAAATACTCTTCTAGCGCAATTCCTAAAGGGATATCTGCCACGGAAAATGCTATCTTTGGTTTTGCCATTTTATTCTGTCATTATAACAAAAATCATGAGTATAATATGCACATGTACGAAAAAGCACTCGAACATTTTAAGAAAACAGATTCACTCCTTTATAAACTTGCTATAAGTATTGGACCATTTACTCCGATGCTCCCCTCTTCAGAACACTTCACTCGCCTTTGTCGTTCAATTGTAGGACAACAACTTTCAGTTAAGGCTGCGCAAACTATTTTTACGCGATTCCAAAATCTTTTTGAGAATAATATAACTCCTGAAAAAGTACTACACATGGATACAGAAAAACTAAGAATGTGTGGAATTTCTTATCCAAAAATAGGATATATACAAGACCTTGCAGAGAAAGTAATCGAGAAAAAACTAATTCTTGAAACGCTCCACAAGGATGATAATGAAACTGTTATCAAAAATCTAACTATTATTAAGGGTATTGGAAATTGGAGCGCAGAGATGTTTTTAATGTTTTCACTCGGTAGACCCGATATATTCTCTGTACAGGACTTAGGTCTACGAAATGCAATTAAAAAATTATATGGACTTGAAGAACCCACAAAGAAAGAGCTTCTAGAAATTTCAGAAAAATGGAAACCCTATAGAACTTTTGCCTCTATGGTGCTATGGAAAAGTTTAAACAATGAGCCGAAATAGGAATAATAAAACTTAACCTTCTCTCTTGATTACTAAATTAATATTTTTTTGCATGCCGGGGAAATCAATAGATTTTTTTGGTATTAAACTAAATATAGCAATTTTAAAAAAAAACTCCTATCCAGAACCTCTAATTTTATTCGATTATCTCTATCTCCACTTCTGGAGTAAATCCAAATTCTTTCTGTACAGCATTCTCAATAGTTGTAATAATTTTTCGTACATCTTGAGATTTTGCACCACCCAAATTTACGATAAAATTCTGGTGCTTCTCTGAGACTTGTGCTTTCCCAACCTGAAAACCTTTCAATCCTAATCTTTCTATCAAATACCCCATACTAACCTTTCCATGCCATTTTGTTTCAATAAGCTCTTTTGTATTAGGCCATGTTTTTTTTACTTTCTCAACTTCAACAGTATTTGAAATATTCTTAAATACACTTCCACAATTTGGATAATCAAGAGGGTGTCTTTCCTGACGATAGATTATATTCTGATAATATGCCTCCCGCGCATTCAGAAGTTCTTCAGGAGTGGCGATTTTTAATTTAAATTGACTAGAAACTACAATTAATTTTTCCTTTTTTACTTTACTCGTCCTATACGCAAACTCCATTTCATCTCGGGTCAATATCAATTCTTCATATCCACCATGGTCAAGAATCTTTATGCAATGTGCTTTGAAAAATACATCTTGGACCTCTCCACCAAAAGCGCCAACATTTCCTCTCACCGCAGCCCCCACTGTCCCCGGCAGTCCTCCTGCCCATTCCAAACCTATTAAAGAATTATCAAATCCAAATTGAATAACACTATCAAACATCTCTCCAGCGAATGCTTCTACTGTGTCTTCTGAAATTCTTCGCACTCCCTCTCCATCTTCTTGAATCTGAAATCGCAATATCACACCATTAAAAATGGTATCAGGAAAAAGTATATTGCTCCCAAAGCCTATGGAAAAAACGTTGGTTATGTTGTGATCTTGAATATACTGGAGTGCTTCGTGAAGATCTTGTGTAGACGAAATATCAATTACTGTCTCGGCAACTCCACCTATTTCGTACCATAAAATTGTTGAGAGAGGAACGTTCTTATATACTTGCATCGGCTACATCATTTTCTGTCAATCTGAGAAGTCCTTCATCAAGTCGTTTTTGATCGAGGAAGTGTGCTATAAATCCAACACTTCTGGATAATACAAATAGCGCATTAAAAAACTCTGCATCAATAAGCCTTTTCAAATCAACATCTGTATATCCTTCTTTTTCAGAAAGATAATCAAGTAATATTGCCCCGATTGTTCCATCAACATTTAAAATCAAATTCCCTTTTTTCTCAGATGTTTTCTTTTCTACTGCCTGAGCAAACGTAATAAATCGCTTCTTCTCTAACCTATCTGCAAATCTTTTTAAGTCTACAACTCGTGGATCCGGCATGTCAATTCGGTATTTTTTATGCCCAATTCCTTGGATATATTCACGACGTACTGCAAATTCTTCTACAAAATCATGTGCATCTTTTTTATTCATTACTCCCTCAAACCACGAGGCTGCTGCTTGATTTATAGCGCCACCAAATCGTGGACCAATAGTTAAAAGCCCGCTCGCAAGCGATGAAACTAGATCTCTCCCTGCACGAGCAGTAATAATCGTATTAAGAGCACCTGAAACATAGGGACCATGCTCTACAGAAATTCGTAAAATAAAGTCTACTAATTCTTCAGTATCAGAAGATTGAATCTTTTTCCCCAGAAAAAGTGATATGGCAATTTTCGAAAATGAATTCTCTTTTGCAAAAGGCACTAAGTCTTCGCCTAAAATTTTTATCTCCCCTTGTTCGTCTTTTGAAATACTTGAAGCAATCAATCTATGATGTCTTTCCTCCACAATTTCTATTGTATCACTTACCTCTCGTGTTCCAAAATTCTTCAATTTATGAATTTCCTGCACAAATTCTGTAAAACTCTCAGGAACTATTGCACCTGCTTCCCGAAGAACACGTCTTTTTGCATGAGCTGATTCCTCATTTTTCTCTGCCATCGCCTTTGCATGACCAAACTGCGGAGGCGTATCGAATAAATCAGAAACAGTGCCTGCAATATAGCAGATCATCTGTTTTTTAAATTCATTCTGATTAAGGAGTTCGGCAATTTTATATTCGTCTTCTCCACCCAGCTCACCATAATAAACAACTGCCTGTGTTTGTGAATCTAATTCTGCAGATCTTACGGCATCAACCGGCTCAAGTAATGGAAATCTATCTCCTCCAAAAGATAATGCAAATGAAAGCGCATTATGACTTGCTCCTACGATATTTATTACCTCATTCACCATGCCCCCTGATGCTGAAAGCACTGCCACACCACCTCGCTGCAATATACCAGACGTTTGAATTTGCTTACTATTTACCCCACCAATTGCACCCAGCTTAAATACTCCTGGCAAAACCATACCGACACTTGCCGGACCTATAAGGGCAATATTTTTTAGCTTTGCATATACTCCCAAATCGAGTACATGTTTTTCGGGGACGCCCTCTGCAAATATTGTCCCAATTTGCAGATTTGGAAAACTATCAATTACCTCAACAGAAGAAACTAGGACTCGTCTGCCAGAACCTGCATTTACAAACATTGTAATCTCCTTGCATACATTTTTTGGGATGCTTTGTATTGAATCAAAAACCGGAACTAAGATCTCCTTATTTCCAAAGAAAAAACGTTGAAAGTTTCGCCCACCTGAAACCACCGCAAGAATACTTGGAGTATCTTTTCCAGACAGATAGTCATAGTCGAGAATCGACTGAATAATTGCTGGATGATTTCCAATAACAACTATTTTTACTGAAGTACTTCTCAGTGCATTAATATTCATAGTTACAAATGATCAATTGCTGGTTTTACAATATCTGTTAACACCATATCAGGTCCGCAAGCTGCTCCCAACAACTCTTCTTTTTCTAGGAAATCTCGCATCATAGAAAGCCCCTCCTCCTGATACGGTCCGCCGCGTCGCACAAATACTTTCACATTGTCTTCCCGCAATCTACTAGATACTTCTGACATAGCTGTTATAATTCCCCGAAATGTATTTCTCACATCGGTAAAATTCGCAACTCCACCGGAAATAATAACAGATTTTTTAGGGGCTTTGGATTTCAACAACGTTGCAAGGATTTGTTTTGTGTATATATATGTCTCCTCCTGATTCGGATTTCCACTGTACTCTCCATAATTCGCCAACTTCTCCCCCTTTCCCTTTTGATAAATCTCATCTGCTGTAACGAGCGATGCACCACCACCTGAAAGCAGTAAAAATATCGCTCCATCTGGATTAAGTATTTCATAACTAAATGATGCAGGACTCCCCTCTTTCAACCTCTCTACTTCTTGTTCCTCTAAAGTTTTTTTTCGATTGCCATTTTCCCTAAAATCACTACTTCCCCATGCGCCCGATACAAAAAATTCAGCTGCGCTATCCACCTCTACAGCAGTATCTAGGAAGTAAAATTCTCCACTATGCACAACTAATGGATTTATTTCCAAAAATGAAAAATAATAATCATCAAATGCAGAAAGGATGTCACGAATTACTTCAAAGCTTACCTCTAACACACTTGCTATCGCACGCAAATCCTCATCCTTGCCTACAACAAAACTTTTAATAGTTTCTTTATTATCTTCTATATCAACTCCACCTTCTAGAGAATACAAAATCTTTTTCCCTTCACGAATGCGTTCAACTGCAAAATATTTTTCTGAAAAATTTTCGTGCTCTAAAAACTCTTCAATAATGAAGTGTGAAAATCCCCTATTGGTTAATTCTTCTATTTTTCCTCTTATATTTTCAGAGGTAACATTAAAAAATACTAGCCCTTTTTTCTTGCGCTGCTTTATCCCTTGATCTACTTTTAAAACATATCTTTTTGAAGAATCAAGATGCGAAATTCTCTCATCAAAATCTTCATCTCCATCAATAGATATTCCTGAATAGTCTCTTTGTAGGAATTGATAAAGAAGTGACTTTGCTCTAAATTCTGAAATTTTTTTCCGTGCCATATGGCTTATTATACCGAAAAACTACAAATATGCTTATTCAACTCGAGCGGTGAAGTTTGTTTTTGCGACCATTTGTTCTTGAACATTTTTCGGCACCTCATCATAATGAGAAGGCTCCATATATGGATTTGCACGCCCTTGAGTAAGAGATCGAAGCGTTGTAGCGTATCCAGAAAGCTCTGCAAGCGGCACGAGTGCAAGAACAATTCGTGAATTTCCTCGCTCCTCTGTCCCCTGAATTTGTGCTCTTTTTGAGGAAAGATCACCAATAACATCTCCCATAAATTCTTCAGGAGTGGTAACTTCAACTTTCATAATAGGTTCAAGAAGTGTTAATTCTGCCTTCTTCGCACCCTGCTGGAATGCCTGAGATCCTGCAATCTTAAATGCAACATCAGAAGAGTCCACATCATGATACGTCCCATCATAGAGCGTTACTTTCAAATCTACTACTGGATATCCCAAAAGCACCCCTCGCTCCATCGCTTCTCTTACTCCTTTTTCAACAGATGGAATGAATTCCTGCGGGATTGCTCCTCCCTTAATAGCGTTAACGAATTCAAATCCCTCACCTCGAGGAAGTGGTTCAACTTTTATCAAACAATGGCCATATTGACCACGACCTCCGGTCTGTTTGATATACTTTGCCTCAGCGTTAGCAGGATTTTTAATTGTCTCTTTGTATGCTACTTGCGGCGCGCCTACATTTGCCTCAACGTGCATCTCTCGCTTCATGCGGTCAACCATAATTTCAAGCTGCAGCTCCCCAACTCCAGACATAATAGTCTGCCCTGTTTCATGATTAATCTTTACAGAAAATGTAGGATCCTCCTCCATAAGACGCTTCATAGCAGCACCTAATTTTTCTTGATCTGTCTTCGTCTTTGGTTCAATAGCAAGAGAAATAACTGGATCTTGGAAAGTAATTTTCTGAAGAAGAATCGGACTTGCTTCTTCACAAAGCGTATCTCCCGTAATCGTTTCTTTAAATCCAACCACCGCAACTATCTCTCCAGCATACGCTTCTTTAATTTCTTCTCGTTGATTTGCATGCATAAGCAAAAGTCTCCCTACTCGCTCACGCACATCTTTTGTAGAATTATATGCGTAACTTCCAGAAGTAAGCTTTCCTGAATAAATTCGAACATATGTAATCTTTCCTACATGTGGATCAACTTGAACTTTAAATGCAAATCCGGTAAATGATTCCTCAGGAGTCAACTTTCTTACTACTTCTTCATTCGTTTTGGGGTTTGTACCGACAACAGTTTCGAGATCCATTGGAGAAGGAAGGAAATCAACAACTGCATCCAGAAGTGGCTGCACACCTTTATTTCTCAATGATGTTCCTGCAAACACTGGCACTACTTTATAGGCAATAGTTGCTGCTCTCAGAGCTTTTTTTAATTCGTCATATGAAATTTCTTCACTGTTCAGATATTTCTCAAGAAGGGCGTCATCAGTCTCCGCAATTTTTTCTATCATCTGTTCACGATATTTTTTCACCATTTCTTCCATGCCTTCCGGAATTCCTTCAACTATCTCAAAATTTGCCCCTAATTCTTCTCCCGACCAAATATATGCCTTTTCATCTAGTACATGATAGATTCCCTTGAAGTCATTTTCAGCACCGATTGGAAGTCCGATCGTTATTGGATTTGCCCCAAGTCTATCAATCACAGACTGAATTGTTTTTTCATAATCTGCTCCTAACTTATCCATCTTATTTACGAAACAAATTCGAGGAACATGATATTTATCGGCTTGTCGCCAAACGGTTTCTGACTGTGACTGAACTCCTTCCTCAGCATCCAGAACCGTAATTGCTCCATCAAGAACTCTGAGCGAGCGCTCAACTTCAGCAGTAAAGTCTACGTGTCCGGGAGTATCAATTAAATTAAAACGATAATCTTTCCAAAATGTGGTAGTCGCAGCAGATACAATAGTGATTCCCCGTTCTCGTTCCTGAGCCATCCAGTCCATAGTAGCTGCCCCCTCATGAACTTCACCAATTTTATATGTTCTTCCAGTATAATAAAGAATACGCTCAGAAGTAGTAGTTTTCCCCGCATCAATATGCGCGATAATTCCGAAATTTCGGATTTTATCGAGCGCAACGTTTCTATCTTTTGTAACAACTGTTTCAGCCATATCGTATATATCTATAAATTTCTCCTGTATTCTGATTTAATCAGAATCGAGGATATTTTTAACGAAAAAAAGAACCTGTTTAAAGGTTCGGCTAAGTATATCAAATTAGGGGAGGAAAATAAAGAGTAGAAAATGAAGGGTGCCAAGCGGAATAAACCGCCAGGCACCCAAAAATCTGCTTGAACGCTAGAGAATCAGAGCAGCAAGAGCTGCCAGGGTCCGACCATCAGTTGTTCTCCGAAGCTCATCCACAGTGACTCCTTCAGAGTCATCGAATTCTTCCTCAACGAGGAAGACGCGGACATAACCTCCAATCCTCTGAGGATTGGTCTGAATGAGAGCCGACCTGACTGCTTGCTCATCGAATTCCACCGCCTCTGGATTTGAGAGGCTCGAAAGTGTCGCTTCGCGGAATTCGTCCCCATCGAGGCCGCGATTTATGCGGCTGCGGATGAAACCTCTCGCATTACGCGAGATTTTGACGTTCCCGACGACTCGCGGCTCAGAGCCTGCTTCGATGCGCGGCTCTTCGTAAATGCCGAGCTGATGAAAATTCCCACGGTCATATGCAATGACCTTGAAGAACTTTCCGTCAAGGCGCTCAGAAGCGCCGGTTCCCGGGTTAAAGACCCAATCAGCCTTGGGATCCAAGGCCACGACCACGTTATTGCCCAGAAGCCGCTGTGCTTCCTCAAGAGAAATGACCTTCAGTTCGTCCGACAAAACTTTCTCCTCACTGCTTCTTGCAGATTTGAAATGTGCTAACCTGACTCCCCAGAGACGAATCTCTGCTTTATCAAGAAAACTTACGTATTATAGGATAATATATCCTGGATGTCAAGCACCTCTAGATTCAGAATAAGCTTCTGCACTTGACAAAAGTACCGAAAAAGCGCATTAATAGGACATGGCAAAAAGGAGCAAAAAGAAAATAACACAGAAATATCCAGCATTCCAGACTCGAAAAGGGTTTTATTTTCTCGTTTTCGTTGCAATTATGTGTTTTGTAGTGACGATTGCCATGTTTTCGAACCAATCTGCAGATACTTCAGTCCTTGGCGTGGCAGGTAGATAGCTCTCTACCTCTCTCATTTATTTCTACTCCCACTCCATTGTAGCGGGAGGTTTTGTAGAAATATCGTATACCACCCGAGAAACCTCCTCGATTTCATTTACGATTCTTGAAGAAATTTTCTGTAATATATCATAAGAAACTCGTGCCCATTCAGCAGTCATGACATCACTGCTTTCAACAATTCTTAATGCAACCACTTCTCCAAAATGCCGCCCATCTCCTTTTACTGCAGTAGACATCGCACCCGTCATAACCGGGAACGAGATAAAAATATTATCGAGTAGCTTTGCTTTAGAAAGCTCTTCCATAACAATTTTATCAGCTCGGACCTCTGCATTAAGTCTCTCACGAGTAACCTCACCGCGAATTCGCACTCCATACCCAGGTCCTGGGAATGGCTGCTTCATCACAAACTCATGGGGAATATTGAGCATTCCACCCAATTTTCGCACTTCATCTTTGTAAAATTCTCGCACCGGCTCAATAAGCCGAAGATTCATTCGCTTTGGAAGACCCCCTACATTATGATGCGACTTTATGGTTGCCGAATGTCTCGTTCCCCGACTTTCTATCACATCACTATAAATCGTTCCCTGCATAAGAAATTTTACGTGTTTTCCTTCTTTTGCAAGCTTTTTTACTTCCCGCTCAAACATTTCGATAAAAAATGCACCAATAATCTTTCGCTTTTTCTCAGGCTCAGTAATTCCTTTTAAGTTTTTAAGCATTTCTGTTTTTGCTTTTATAATAACCGGGCTTATTTTCAAATGTGAGAAAATCTTTTTAATATGCTCATCAGTATCATATCGCATCAGTCCAGTATCTACATACACCGGAATGAATTTCTCACCAATTGCCTGTGCCATGAGTACTGATGCAACTGTTGAATCCACTCCACCAGAAAGCGCACCAATCACATATTCGTCTCCTACTTTTTTCCGGATATTTTTAACAAGCTGTGAAATAGAAAGCGGTGCATGTGAAACTTTCTCACCACAGATAGAAAGGAAGTTTTTAAGGATGGTGTCTCCATGCTGCGTATGCTCTACTTCTGGATGAAACTGAACACCATAAAATTTGTTTTTTACATCTCCGACAAATGCATATGGAACATCTGTAGTAGATCCTAAAATCTTTGCACCCTTAAATGGTTTTTTTACCTCATCTCCATGACTCATCCATACAGTAAAACTATCAGGAAGTGCCCTTCCTACAATGAGTTCCTTTGTACCAGACCTAAGCGCAAGTGTAGCAGGACCATATTCTTTCTTTCCAGAAACTACTCTCCCACCGTAAATCTTACTCATCAGCTGCATCCCATAACATACTCCTAGGAGCGGGATACCGAGACTAAAAATATCCTGCTCTATTTGCGGGGCACCCTCTTCATAAACAGATGAAGGACCTCCAGAAAGAATTATTCCACTCGGTTCCTTGAGCATAATTTGAGAAATGGCTTTTTGCGGCGTAACAATTTCTGACACTGCACCATATTCTTTGATACGACGGGCAATAAGGTGAGTAGTTTGGGATCCAAAATCTATAACGATTACCATTCTTATTGATAACTCTTACCTGCATTACTAACTATTATCCCATGTGGATGACCTTCTGTAAGAGACGCTTGCGTAACCTGGATAAATTGCGCCTTAGAAGAAAGCTCCGAAATAGTTTTCGCTCCAACATAAAACATTCCTGATTTTATCCCGCCAATCGCCTGATCTAATAATTCTGAAACAGTACCGCGAACTGGAACTAACCCCTCAACACCCTCTGCAACCAAGACCCGTTCCTTATAAAAATCCTTCCCATGAAATTCATCTTCAGATTTTACATCTGCACCCCTCTTCATAGCACCTTCAGACCCCATTCCGCGATATGATTTAAATTTAAACGTTTTATGAGCATCTTTATCAAAAATACTTTGAAATCTCTGAGGAACTTCTTCTCGCGTTAACTCATATACATCTCCAGGTGATTCTTCAGTTTGTGCAAAAAAGCTCCCCATCATAACGGTTGATGCACCGAGAGCAAGCGCTTTTACCATATCTCCTGAATATTTTATTCCTCCATCAGCAATAACAGGAATATTGTATTCTCGAGAAACGGTAATGACACCTTGAAGTGCTGTTACCTGTGGTACACCCATCCCAGAAATTATTCGAGTCGTACAAATTGCCCCAGGACCCATACCAACTCTAAGTCCATCTACCCCTGCTTCAATCAGCGCTTTTGCACCATCCCCTGTTGCAATACTTCCTGCAATCACATCGACCTGTGGGTAGTTATCCTTAAGGAATTTAATTGTTTTTATTATATCTTTCGTATACCCATGCGCAGAATCTATCACTACCACATCAACTCCCACTTCAGAAAGTGCTTTTATGCGATCCTCAAAACCACTACTGCTTCCAATTGCAGCTCCAACAAGATATCCTTCTCGCTTTACTTTCTGAACTTCTCCAGCCTGATCCTCAATAGCTAAATTTCTATGAATTATTCCAATTCCTCCTAGTTGTCCTAATGCAATCGCAAGCTCTGCCTTTGTTACTGTATCCATAGGGGAAGAAACAAACGGAATTTTTAATGAAATATTTCTTGTGAATTGAGTCGTAAGATCTATGTCAGATCGCGAAAAGTCTGTGTATCCAGGCAGAATGAGTATATCGTCGTAAGTAAGACCTTGAAGAAATTTATTTTTCGGATCCATAGTGTATTGTAAAATGAACTAAGGAAACTGTCAAGCTGATATAATAGGACGAATATGCAAAATCGCGTAAATACTATCCAAAGAAAACTCAAAAATACTAACATTGATGCACTCTTTATCACCTCACCATACAATATATCCTATTTATCAGGAGTTTTTCCTTCTTCTATCGAGGAACGTGAATACTATCTAATCCTCACGCATAGCAACATCTACCTTCTCGCGCCAAAGATGTTTCTCCTTGCAATTTCTGATCGGAAAAAATATTTTGAATATCGAGAAATTACTGCTAAAAAGGGGCTTTTTACACATATCCAAGATATCTGTAAGACAGAAAATATCCGCTCTTTCGGATTTGAAAAATATAATTTGCGTTATGCAGAATTCGAACATTTAAAAAGTGCTCTCAAAGATCCTGAACTCTTCGCGTTAGAGGATTTTGTAGAAAGTTTTCGTACTATAAAAACTGCTGATGAGATAGAAAAAACGAAAAGAGCGTGCGAAATAACAGACAACTGTTACAAGGAAATTCTCGGAGATATAAAAATCGGTGTCACTGAGCGAGAAATCGCTTCAAAAATAGAATTTTATTGTAATTCATATGGAAAAAATGCATTCCCAGCGATTGTTGCTTTTGGGGGAAATGCTGCCATTCCTCACCACATTCCTGGAAATACAAAACTTGAGAATAATTCATTTATACTCTTTGATTTTGGGGCAAAACATGAAGGATATTGTAGCGATATGAGTAGAACCATATACTTCGGAAAGCCGAATGAGCGAGAAATCACGCTTTACAATACAGTCCTTGAGGCACAAAATCTGGCACTCCAGAAGTTAAAAGAATGGCACAGAGATGATTTCAAAATGTCACACCTCCACACCATCGCAGAAAATCACATTAAGAAAATGGGCCTCCCCACCTTTCCCCACTCTCTCGGACACGGCCTCGGACTTGAAGTTCATGAATATCCCAGTATTTCAAAATATTCTGAAGGAAATGAGCTACGAGAAAATATGATTATTACAATAGAACCTGCAATCTATGTTCCTGAGATTGGCGGAGTAAGAATAGAAGATGATGTGCTTTTATCAAGCTCTGGATATGAAATACTCACACATTCTCCTAAAGAATTGACCATACTCTAAAAACTTTCTATAATTGAGCGCATATGAGAACAATCCTATTTGTACTAATCGGAATATTAATAATTGGAATTATAAGCATTATTTTTATAAACAGTCAAAATAATACGCCAGCTGCAACACCATCGCAAACACCTACCACAATACCGGAATCTCAAGTCTTGGGAAAAGAAACTGTAGAAATTCCAAATGTCTCCACTGCGACCATCACAACCTCAAAAGGAGAGATTATTATAGAACTCTTCCCTGAAGCAGCACCAAATACAGTCAAGAATTTTGCCGAAAAAGCTGAAAATAATTACTACAATGACCTCACCTTTCACAGAATAGAGGATTGGGTCGTGCAAGGTGGAGACCCTGTCGGAAACGGTACAGGAGGAGGAAGCATGCCAACAGAACTAAACAACAACCCGTTTATTAAAGGCTCCGTAGGAGTGGCACGAAGTGGAAATATAGAAATTTCAAATGATTCACAGTTTTTTATTACTAAAACTGAAGCTCCTTGGCTTGATCAGCAATATACAAATTTCGGACAGGCAACAGAAGAAAGTATGGATGTAGTAGAAAGCCTTTCAATAGGGGACAAGATTCTCTCGATAAGCGTAAAATAATTTATTCTTCTCCACTGTCAAGCTCCAACATATCAAGACCCTTAATTTGCAGGTGGTTTGATGTACCAAGCCTACCTTGAATCGATCCGATCATCCGAGCAGTTCCCTTCAAAAGCTTGTCTGCTGCTTCTGTTCGAATTTTCCATTGTTTTTCAAACGCCGCTCTTTCCTTATCAACTTGACTCACCATAGTATTTCTTACCTCCAACAATGACTCTATCTGCTGAACAAATTCGTGACTATTTATATACTCATATAACTGCTCTTGCCTTCCTTCTTTATGACTCGCGAGATATTTTTCTTTCGCGACATCAATTAGCCTCTGTCTTATCAACTCTGCAAGAGTTTGGGCAAGTGAATAATCTACTAACCACACTCCATCATGAAGACCCATTGAAAGATTGAATCCTTTCGGGAAAGAATTTGTTACCAGAATAGCAACATTCGCCTTCTCTGTTCTTAAATCACCTTTTAATTTTTCCGTCCAGTCATTAGACCATCCCTTCGTTCTTTTCGTTTCCCATAATATGGTACCACAGATAGATCCACGAGCAGTTTTCACAATCTGCCGAACATCCGCACCTACTTTTCCTTTCGCAATTGGCACAATTTCATCAGTGGGAAATGCACTCCTCAATCCTTGCTCAAAGTCCAACTCCAGAACTTCTCCCTGTAATTGCTGAGAACCCTGCTTACCTTTTCGCTGCGCTTCTTCAAGCGCTTTCTGCATATCATTAATCTTTTTTTCATATTCAAGCTTATCTAATCTATATTTTTCTGATTCTTCTTTCGCTACTGTAATCTTTATCCGTTCTTCTTCTTTTCTTTTATTTTCCTCAAACTCTTTTCGCTCGTCCTCCAATCTCTTCTTCTCTTCATTTGCTGCTAATTCTTTTTTTCTAATTTCCTCCTGAGCTTGCTCTTGAGCTTTTTTCAACTTTTCAAATTCTTCATTGTCTTTTTCTCTTTGCTGCTCAAATTCTTTTTTAAATTTCTCAAGCTCTTCAGATTTTTTTTCTTTCTCTTCTGAAAGTTGCTTTTGAAGCTTTTCTAATTCGGCAGAGGATTTTTCCTCCAGATTTTTTTTTGCCTTTTCTTCTGCAAGGCGCACTGCCTCCTCCATATCTTTTTTGTGCTTGAGCTCAAATTCTTCCTGAAATTCATGGAGAAGCGCTTCGGAAAGTTCGATATTTTTCTTACAATTGGGGCAAATTAAATTACTATTTGGCATAAGGTGACACTCATTGTAAAGAGTTAAGATATGAAAAGCAACCGAATAGTATAAGTAAAAATTATTTATAGTATCGTATACTTTCTTTTCAAATCTGATGGATAAACCTCATGAATCCACTGAAATGAAGATGATTCTGATTCCGGCTCCTATGTATACTTCTCCATTCGAGAACCATATCCTCCCGCTAAAATAATTGCTTCTGCACTTCTCATAATTCTCTTTTCAGTTTATTCTTATTCTTCTGAACTAAAGAATGAGATGCTTTCTTATTCCGCAAAACACCATCAATAACCCACACTACTTTTTTTGGATGAGTATCAGTGTGATATCGAGGAAAAATATGCCAATGTAAATGATGATCAGTATTTCCGAGTAGTTCAACATTCAAACGAATTGGCTTAAAGGCGCTAAAAACTGCTCTATAAACTCTCAACAAGTCCCTAAGGAACCGAAATTTTTCTAACCACGATAATTCAAGCATACTCTCCACATGCCTCTTATTGAGTAGTAAAGCATAACCATTAAAATACTGAGAATCCCCAATTACCACAAATCCTGACCTCATTTTTTTACCAGGTAGGGATTTTTACCTTTTTTAATTAGATCTATTCTTTCACAAATTAAACAATTACCTGACTTCATAAAATATTAATAGCGTTTAACTTTAAAGCAGTCTAAATCAACCACAACTTAAATAAATACACAGACGCGATAATTCCTATCACGGTAATACATTGGTGAAGAATTTGGTTTGCAATCCATGAGGAATTTCTCGGAAACCATCTGCTCAACCATAATGTATGCTCAGGATTTCGGTGATTTACTGCAAACTGCTCCAAAAACCAGTAAATTGATTCTCCAATACTTCTTACTGTCCAGAATAGAGAAAAAATTAAAAGAAATAATATAAAATCGCGTAAAAAAAGCGCTGCAACCGAAATGAGAAAAAAGAATACACCAAAAATAACCGCATCAGCCCATACATATATACTCAACAGGTTGAACCATGGAGCAAGCCCATATGGGTTATTTTTTATTTTTGTCTGCGAGTATCCTTTTATGGCTGCAATCAGCGAGTAAAGCGCCATAAATACCAGTAAAAATCCCTGCCATTGTGTCATAAACTAAAAACTATACACAGCATAGCCCAATTGAATAAATTCGTGAAGATCTAGAACCGGAAGTGAGAAAATGCCTTGTTTGCCTCTGCCATCTTATGCGCCATGTCTCGCTTTTTAAC